>NZ_JACUUE010000274.1 GCF_014859475.1 Rhodoferax sp. | reverse complement strand
GACTGAAACCAGTCTAAGTGTTGCGAGTTTTCATTCGCTAAGTAAAAACCCTGCCAAGGCATTGAAATAAATGAAGGAATCCGCGGAAAAAAAATCAATACGCAGATCCAACGCCATATTCCAGATTGGTCAAGATTTGAAGCATCTTTCCCCCAGATTGGATAAGTCATGAATACGCCGTGCTCAACGAACGGCTGGCGGGCCAGCGCGACACATTTGCGCGGCTTGTGCTGCGTGCGCCGGTGGCGGTCACCGTGGTGGACATGGCGGTGCACACCGTGGGCGGCGTGGTCAAGCCGGGTGACCGCTTGATGGAGATCGTGCCCGATGGCGACGCGCTGGTGGTGGAGGCCCGCATTGCGCCGCAGTACATCGACCGCGTGTACCCCGGCCTGCCCGCCGACGTGCACTTTGACGCCTATTCCAGCCGCGCCTTTCAACCGGTGGTGAGCGGGCAGGTGGCGGTGGTGTCGGCCGATGCGCTCACCGACGCCCGCAGTGGCGCCACTTACTACACGCTGCGCGTCACGGTGGCTCCGGCCGAAGTCAAGAAGCTGGGCAAGCTGCAATTGCAGCCCGGCATGCAGACCACGGTGATGGTGAAGACCGGCGAGCGCTCGCTGATGGTGTACTTGCTGCGACCCTTGCTGCGCCGCTTCAATTCGGCCCTGGCCGAGAGTTGATGCCATCGGCCCGAGGGCGGGCCTCCTACAAATGACAGTGCCCCCTGTAGGAGCGGCGCCCTCGCCGCGATGGCGACCGTTAACGTGAAAGATCAAGATTGTCATCCCGAACTTGATCCGGGATCCATGAATCCGGGGGATGGATTGCGGATAGGGTCCGCAATGACAGCCTTTTTTATGTCATTTAGACAGATGTCTAAATGATTGCACAACATCAATTAAATAATTGGACAGCTACCTAAGCTGGACAACTGATGTTTTTGAGCAACAGACAGCTGCCTAAATTAACGGCGTTTTAGTTAGACACTTGCATTTCATCTGTCTATCTATATAGTCCAATTGTCTAACAAAGAAAGCAGTGGATAGTTTCATGTTAACCAGCGTTGCGTTGCTTGAGGGTGCCGGTATTTCGCGTGCCACCCTCAACAATTACA
Organism: Rhodoferax sp.; assembly: GCF_014859475.1. Taxonomy (GTDB): domain Bacteria; phylum Pseudomonadota; class Gammaproteobacteria; order Burkholderiales; family Burkholderiaceae_C; genus Rhodoferax. The sequence goes on along the minus strand of NZ_JACUUE010000274.1, from coordinate 1,540 downwards.
TTGCCGTCGGCCTCCTGCCCCGGCCGGAAGTGCGTCGGCAAGCGGCCGCGCCGGGGGAGGCACCCACGACCCTGGGCTATTTCCCGGACTGGGCGCTGGAGCGCATCGGGCAAATTCAGGAACTCAAACGCCATGGGGTCAGCATGGAAGACATCAAGCGGCAACTGGCCGACCAGGTCGACCAGGCCAAGCCGGTCAAAGCCAGGCAGTTCGCACCCGCACCCGAGCCGCTTCCCACGCCAGCAGCTGCGCCGTCGCCAGCTGTCACTGCCGGCATCATGCACAGCGACGGGCCATCTTTTTCCGAAAAGCGCACGGCGCCAGCCTCTGTCCAGCGCAGCGAATCGATGCAGGTTTCGGTCGAAAACATTCCGTATCCGGCCTACATGGTCAACTTCGAGTTTCAGTTGATCTGGCTCAACGCGCTGGCCCAAAAAGAGTTCTTTGCCGACAACCCGATCCCGGAGCGGGCCAACGACCGCTCCATCGTGCCCACCCTGCTTGATTGGGCAGCAACCTTGCCGCAGCAGGAGCAGGCCAGTTTGTTCAACGCGCATTTGGGCCCCATCAAGAGTCGTTTGTCGCGCCAGGTCCTCAACCAGAATCTGGGCAACCTGGCAAATGAGCAGCGGCAATGGTTGATGGACTGTTACGACCACTGCCCGGAGCCCGAAAACCGGATTCAGCACATTGTCGGCCTGGTTCATCCTGATCCGGAAATCGGCCCTTGCCAAGTGGTCGCCCTGAGCTTTCGCGAAGGCGTGTTGATCGTCTATATACCGGCAAAGCAGGATGTCAACCAGCTGCTCAACTGTGTGGCGCGGCGCGACTCGTTCGTTCGCGCCTTGCTCAGTCAGCGCCTGCCGGCGCTGACGCCGTTGGCAGTGATGGTGGCCGACCTGCAAAATTCGGTGCGCATCTGCTCCGAGCTGCCACCCGAAGAGTATTTTCAATTGATCAACCAGATTTGGTGCACGTTGGACCCGATTTTCCGGGAGTATTACGGCGCCTATGGAAAACACACGGGCGATGGCATGGTCTATTACTTCTTTCCGCAGCCCGACCGCAATTACCTGATGAACGCTGTGCTGTGCGCCAACAAAATGCGTGAAACCATGCAGAACATCAGCCACGAATGGATGGTGCGCAAGGGCTGGACCAACACCTTGTACATGAACATCGGCCTCAGCGAGGGCGAAGAATGGCTTGGTACTTTCAAGACCAACAGCAACTTCGAACTGGTGGTGTTGGGAGAAACCATCAATATTTGTGGCCGCTTGTCAGACCTGGCCCGCTTCGGCAAAGTCTGGGCCACCAAGGGGCTGATCAGCAAACTGTCGGTTGCCGAGCGCGCGCAGTTTCGCTACGGCGTGGAGCGCGATGCGCCACAAGGCAAAGTGTTCGTCAACAACTCGTATGCCCAAGTGGCATCGCTGCTGTCCAACACCGACCCGCGCCACGCCAAACTCATGGACATTGCCACCTGCGCCGTGGCCGAGGTACTGCCCAAGCTTTAACATCCTTTAACATCCGCCTTTTT
>NZ_JACUUE010000046.1 GCF_014859475.1 Rhodoferax sp. | reverse complement strand
ACCCGGCCCGATACCGCACACGGACCTTGAACAGAGACTTCGTCACTGCGAGCCACCCGTATCGGCCCGATATCGCACACGGACCTTGAACAGAGAAGCCGTCACTGCGAGCGTAGCGCGGCAGTCCATGCAGTCCGGGGTCATGGATTGCGTCACTGCGTTCGCAATGACGGGGCTGTTCATGGAAAGCGTAGCGCGGCAGTCCATGCAGTTTGGGGTCATGGATTGCGTCACTGCGTTCGCAATGACGATGTTCTTTCACGTTAACGGCCCAAATACTGCTTGGCAATCGGCCGCAAGGCCGCTGCCTGGATGCCCAATGAATCGAGCCCGGGGTGCTTGCCAGTGGCGACGTTGTCCACCTTCATCGAGTCCAGGTTGTCCAGGCTCATCATCGGCTCACCCGGTGCCAGCCCCATCACGGTGGCCTGCAGCCGCGCGGCCCAGCCCGGCAGCGGAATCACCAAGCGGCCCATGCCGCCCGAGCCGCTGAGCTGGGCCGCGATTTGCACCAGTTGTTTCAGTGTCAGGATTTCCGGGCCAAACGCCTCGATCACCCGCGGCGAAGGCTGGGCGCTGGCACCGGCCAGGCAACGCACCACAGCGGTGGCCACGTCTTGCACCCACACCGGCTGAAATTTGGCATCGGCACCTGCCAAGGGCACCATCGGCAGCATTTTTTGCAGTTTGGCAAACACGTTCAGAAACTTGTCCTCGGCACCAAAGATCACGCTGGGACGCAGAACGCTCAAGTCAAAACCCGCCTTGGCTGCGGCGCCTGCACCAGCACCGGAGGCCGCCTGCACCAGCACCGCCTCGCCTTCGCTTTTGCTGCGCAGGTACCTGGAAGGCGTCAGCGCGGGTTGCAGCGCATCAGCACCCAGCGCGCTGACGTGCACCACCTGCGCCACGCCGTTGGCCAGACAGGCGCGGGCCATTTTCTGCGGCAAGGCCACATGCACATGCTCGAACGCGGCCTGCGTGCCATGCAGAATTGCCACCAGGTTCACCAGCGCGTCGTGCCCCGCCACGGCACGGGTCAAGGCGGCTTCATCGTGCACGTCGAGCTCCAGCACCGTGAGGCCGGGCAAAAGCTTGACGGCTTTGGCGTTGGTGCCGCGCCGCGTGGGCACGGTAACTTGCCAGCCCTCGCGCACCAGTTTTTCACAGACGTGGGTACCGACGAAGCCGGTACCGCCTAAAACAATGATTTTTTTCATACCGTGATGACGCGCCAAAAGTGGGACAGCGCACTGCCCCGGGGTTAAAGAATGTCCGGCTCGGTCTCCAGCCGGATACCAAAACGCTCATAAACACTGGTCTGGATGGCACGCGCCAGGGTCATCACCTCGCCACCCGTGGCAGCATCGCTGCCATCCACCGACCCGCGGTTGACCAGCACCAGCGCCTGTTTGTCATAAACGCCCGCCTGCCCCACCGACTTGCCGCGCCAGCCGCAGGCATCGATCAGCCAGCCTGCGGCCAGCTTGAACGAGCCATCAGCCAGCAGGTAGTGCACCAACTTGGGTTCACGGGCGATGATGTCAACACACTGCTCGGGCGTGACCGTGGGGTTTTTGAAGAAACTGCCGACGTTGCCGATCACATCCGGGTCGGGCAGCTTGGCACGGCGAATGGCACAAACCCAGTCAAAGAGTTGCTGCGCGCTGGGCTGGCTGACACCCTGCTCGGCCATTTTTTTGTCGATATCGGCATAACCCAGCACCGCTTTCCAAGGTTTGGGCAGGGCAAAACGCACGCGCAAGATCAACGCCCGGTGTTTCAAGCCCAAAGCCTGGTGCCCCGCCTCGGCATCGGGCGCGCTGGCGTGTTTGAACACCGAGTCGCGGTAACCAAATGCACATTGCGCCGCATTGAGGGTAAACAACCGCCCGGTTTGCAGGTCGATGGCGTCGAGCGAGTCAAAGCGGTCTTGCAGCTCGACACCGTAGGCGCCGATGTTTTGCACCGGCGAGGCGCCCACCGTGCCCGGAATCAGCGCCATGTTTTCCAGGCCAGGGTAGCCCGCTTCAAGCGTCCAGCGCACAAAGTCGTGCCAGTTTTCACCCGCGCCAGCTTCCACGATGAAAAACTTTGGTGTTTCCCGCACCAGCCTGCAGCCCATCACCTCGACTTTCAGCACCAGCGGTTTGACATTGCCGGTGAGCACGATGTTGCTGCCACCACCGAGCACAAATTTGGATTTGCCGGCCCATTTGGGATCGGCCAACAGCGCCCGCACATCAGATTCATCGTGGATGCGCACCAGCGCATGGGCCTTGGCCACGATGTGAAAAGTATTGAATGGCTGAAGGGGAACATTTTTCTCGACTAACATGGCGGCATTGTCGAACATTTAGCGAGAACCCTTATGCCCTCTTTTGATACCGTTTGCGAAGCCAGCATGGTCGATGTGAAGCACGCCATTGAAAACACAGCCAAGGAAATCACCACCCGCTTTGACTTCAAGGGCACACCAGCTGCCATCGAGCTCAAGGAAAAGGAAATCACGCTCATCGGCGACGCTGATTTTCAGCTCAGCCAGATCGAGGACATCCTGCGCAACAAGCTCACCAAACGCAATGTCGATGTGCGTTTTCTGGACAAGGGCGACGTGCAAAAAATGGGCGGCGACAAGGTCAAACAGGTGATCAAGGTGCGCGACGGCATCGAGACCGAGCTCGGCAAAAAAATCCAGCGCATCATCAAGGACAGCAAGATCAAAGTGCAGGCCGCCATTCAGGACGGCAAGTTGCGCGTGAGCGGCACCAAGCGCGACGACCTGCAGGCCGCGATGGCGCTGATGCGCAAGGAAATCACCGACATTCCGCTGAGCTTTGACAACTTTCGTGATTAATCAGTACCCGCAACGGTTCCGGTCAGCGCCTGCGCCATGAGTTTGATCCTGAAATCCGAGGACGAGTACGAAGACCTGCTCGGTCTTTGGTCCGACCTTGAGGCCGGCCTGGCGATGCTGCTGAGTCACCCGCACAAGGTGCAGGAATTCGAGTCACGCATCCGTCAATATGACCGCTGGATGCAAAACCTGATCCAGTACGACACCGATGTGGCGCTGTACCTGCTGTTCCAGCTGGCCAGCCACTCGCCGGCTGGCTACAGCGCCTCGCACGCGCTGGTGTGCGCCGTGTTGTGTCATCTGGTGGCCGGTGAATTTCAATTACCGCAGACCGAGCGCGACAGCCTGGTACATGCCGCGCTGACCATGAACATCGCCATGACAAAGCTGCAGGACCAACTGGCGAACCAACGCGAACAGCCAACACCAGAACAAAGAGTCGCGCTGCGCGAACATGAAACTCGCGGTGCCGAGCTGTTGGCCAAGCTTGGCATCAGGGACAAACTCTGGCTGAAAACGGTGCGACAGCATCACCATCGACAGGCCCCGGACCTTCCGCAGTACGCGCTCACGCTGGCCCAGCGCCTGGCGAAGATGCTGGGCGTGGTTGACCGTTATGGCGCCCTGATCAGCCCGCGGCACGCGCGTGCGGGCCGCAGTGCAACCGAGTCTGCCCGGGACATCCTCAATAACAGCAACACCCAACTGATGGGCCAGGCGCTGCTGCACGTGGTGGGCCTGTTCCCGCCCGGCACGTTTGTGCAGCTTGACGACGGCACCAAAGGCGTGGTGCTGCGCCGCGGCAGCCAGGACAATCGCCCCGACGTGGCCGTTTTGCTCAACGACAACGGCCAGCTGATGCGCCCGCCCAGCCTGCACGCCTGCGCCAACGGCAGCCCGGCCATCAGCGCCGCCTTGCCCGCGGCAAGGGTACAGGAACACGTCAACCACCACCTGCTGCTGCAACTGGGCGCGCAGAGGCAACTTATTGACCGTTGATGAACGCCACCATCATGCGCGCCAGCGCCTGGCCGTCGTGGCCTTGCGCCAGACTTTGCGAGTACCCCTGGTACTTTTCCTCGCCCAACATGGCGCGCCGTTTGTCGAGCAGAAAAGCGCTGTAGTCTTCGACGAACTCGGGGTGCGGTTGCACGCAAAACACATGCTCATCCACGGCAAACGCCGCCACCGGGCAAAAGTCGCTGGTGGCCAGCAGTTTGGCGCCGCTGGGCAAGTCGAACACCTGGTCCTGGTGGCTGGCCAATAGCGCCACCTGCTCCCGGCCCTGCGCCTGCGGCAAGTCTGGCGCCAGCCATTGGTACTGCATGCGCCCAGCACCCCAGCCCTGTGGCGCGCGGCCCACTTTGGCGCCCAGGCACAGCGCGATCAATTGGTGACCGAAACAGATGCCGATCAGCTTCTTTTTGGTTTTAAGGAGTTCCTGCACCTTGCCTTTGAGCGTCAGCACCCAGGGCTCCTGTGAAAAGGCATCGGCCTTGCTGCCCGTGAGCAGCACCGCGTCAAAAGGCGCGAACGAGGCCGGGTATTCGCCCTTGACGGTGTTGAAAATGTCAAAGGTGCCCTCGGCCCCGGCCTGGCGCAACAGGCGCTCAAACATGGTGCCGTAGCCGATGTAGCTCGCCTCGACCGCGGGATCGAGCGTGTCGTTTTCAAGAATGCAGAGTTTCATGGGTGATCACCAGGGTTTTTGGATTTTTGATCAAGCTGCGACGGGTGCCGGTGGCCATGCTTGGCGCGCCCATGAACCGCAGCGTGCGCAGCCGCATCAGTACCGGCCTTTTTACCCAGCCTTGATTCTGTTCCCTTGATCAAGCGATTGATGTTTTCGCCGTGGCGGTAAAGCAGGAACAGCGACATCACGGCCACGCACAGCGCCACGCTTTTGCTCATGATCCACAGCCCGCCATCACCCAGCACATACAGCACCGGGGCCAGCACCGCGGCCGTGATGGAAGCCAGCGACGAGTAGCGAAACACCAGCGCCATCAGCAGCCAGATCAAGGCGGTGGCCAGCCCCAGCCAGCCGCTAAAACCCAGCAACACACCCAGTGCCGTGGCCACACCTTTACCGCCGGCAAATTTCAAATAAACCGGAAACACATGGCCCAAAAATGCCGCCAGCCCCACCAGCGCCATGGTGCCATCGCCCAGGCCATAGGCTTGTCCATACCACTTGACCAGCACCACCGGCAACCAGCCCTTGGCAGCATCAAGCAGCAGCGTGAGGACGGCTGCCACCTTGCTGCCAGAGCGCAGCACATTGGTGGCACCGGGGTTTTTGCTGCCAAAGGTGCGCGGGTCGCTCAGGCCCATGACCCGACTGACGATGACCGCAAACGACAGCGACCCGACCAGGTAGGCGGCCAACACCGCCAACAGCGGCAAAAAACTGGGGATGGATTCCAAATCAACTCCTGGTGACCCAAGGGGATGGGCGAAGGGCACTATTTTGCCAGTGCGCGGTGCAGGTGGCACCCGCGTTCCGGCATGGCGTTCATGTCAGCACCACCAGCGGCTTGGCATCCCGCAATTAATTGGGGTCAGATTCCAATTAATTTACTGCGCCGGATCGCGCACTTCCCAACGCAGCGCGTCGATGGCTTTGAGCAAGTCTTCGGGCAACGTGGTACCCCAGGCATCCAGGCATTCATCGAGTTGCGCCACTGAGGTGACGCCAATGATGGTGCTGGCCACCTGCCATTTGGTGTAACAAAACGCCAGCGCCAGTTGCACTGGTGTCAGGCCGTGCTCGCGCGCCAGTGCATGGTAGCGCCGTGCCGCAGCCAAAGCCTCGGGACGGCCCCAACGCTGCTTGCGCGACGATTCAAATTTTTTCAGCCGTGCCTGGTCAGGCACGTCCGAGCCTGTCAGGCCCTGCGCGTCGTACTTGCCAGTGAGCAAGCCGAACGCCAGCGGCGAATACGCCAGCAGCGACACCTGCAGACGATGCATGGTTTCATCCAAGCCGTTTTCAACCGTGCGGTTGAGCAGGCAGTACGGGTTTTGCACCGTGGCCACGCGCGGCAGGCCATACTGCTCGGCCAGGCGCACAAACTCATGCACGCCGTACGGTGTTTCGTTCGACAGGCCCACGGCGCGCACCTTGCCGGCCTGCACCAAGGTGTGCAGCGCCTCCAGTTGGGCGTGGATGGACGTGCCTTCGTTGCCACTGGCAGGCTGGTAATAGATGCCGCCAAAGGCGGGGACCGAGCGCACCGGCCAGTGAATCTGGTACAGGTCGATGACATCGGTTTTTAGCCGCTGCAAGCTGCCATCGCACGCCGCCAGAATATCAGCGCCCGTCAAGTCCGCGCTGCCACCGCGAATCCACGGCATGCTGCGCGATGGGCCGGCCACCTTGGTGGCGATCACCAGCTTCTGCCGCGCGCCGGGGTGTTTGTCGAGCCAGTTGCCGATGATTTTCTCGGTAGCGTTGAACGTTTCGGCACGCGGCGGCACCGCATACATCTCGGCCGTGTCGATGAAGTTGATGCCGCGCTCCAGCGAACGGTCCAGAATGTCATGGGCGGTGGCTTCATCGACCTGCTCGCCAAAGGTCATGGTGCCCAGGCAGATGGGTGTGACATGCAGGTCGCTTTGACCCAGTTGGATGGTTTTCATACAGGCTCCAAAAAAACAGGCCCCAAGGCCGATATTTGGAGTTTACGGGTTTGCGCCGGACTTTGCCGCGGCGGCCCGCGCCTCTTCCTGCAGCCGCAGCACACGCCGCTGCACCTTGCCGGTGGTGGTCATGGGCAGGGCCTCGATGAATTCGATCTCTTTCGGGTATTCGTAGGGCGCAAGTTTGTCCCTGACGTGGTCTTGCAGCTGCTCGATCAGGGCCGCATCGAAGCGCGCCTTCGGTCCCGCATGGCGGGCACGAGCCGCGGCGAAATCGGGCGACAGCACCACGTAGGCCTTGACCACCGTGCCGCGCGCCGCATCGGGCTTGGGCACCACCGCCGCGTTGGCCACGGCCGGATGCTTGACCAGGCAGTTCTCGATCTCGCCCGGGCCGATGCGGTAGCCAGCGGCCTTGAACACGTCGTCGCTGCGGCCCTGGTACCACAGATAGCCCTGCGCATCGCGGCTCGCCAGGTCGCCGGTGCGGCACCAATCACCGGTGAACTTGGCCAGCGTGGAGGCTGCGTTTTTCCAGTAGCCCAAAAAGAAAATGGGGTCGGACTGGCCGTGAATGTCATAACGATTGACGGCCACATCACCCACCACGCCCGCAGGGCACTCATGCCCGTGGTCGTCGATCACCGCCAGCCGGTGACCAGGGTAGCCCATGCCCATGCTGCCGGGTTTGGGCGGCCACAGGGCGGCGCAGTTGCCCACGATGTAGTTGATCTCGGTCTGGCCGAACATTTCGTTGACCGTCACGCCCAGCTGTGCCTCGCAGTAGCCAAACACCGCGTCACCCACGGCCTCGCCGGCGCTCATGATGGCCTGCAGCTTCAGGTCAAACTGCTGGTTGACGGTTTGGCCAGGGCTGCCGGGGTAGGCTTTCATCATCGCCTTGAGCGCGGTCGGGAACAGGAACGTGTGCGTCACGCCGCAGTCGCGCAGCAGCTCCAGCGCGGCTTGCGGGCTGAAGCGGCCATGGAACGCCACGATGGGGCGGCCGAAATACAGCGAGGGCAACAGCGCGTCCATCAGGCCGCCGGTCCAGGCCCAGTCGGCCGGGCTCCAGAAGACGGCGCTGGACCCCGTGGGCAGGTGGCCCGGATCGGTCAGCTGGCGCAAGCCATTGGCCGGCTCGCCCTGCGCCGCCATATCAAAGCCGAACCAGTTCTGGCTGCACAGGAAACCGGTCAGGTTGCCAATCAGCGCCTGGTGCGGCATCAGCGCGCCTTTGGGGTTGCCGGTGGTGCCGCTGGTGTAGATCAATATAGCCGGCGCGTCGGCGCGCGTGGCGACCATGGCAAACTGGTTGCTGGCAGCGCCGAGCGCCTTGGCATAAGTCGCGTCGGCCAAGTGCTGCGCCTTTGGGCCCAGCGCCACACCAAGCACCTTGCGCAAAGCAGGGCATTGGGCGCGCACCGCCTGCACATTGGCCAGCGTCTGCGCGTCGCCAATGGCCACCACGGCCGCACTGTCCTGCAACCGGAACGCCAGCGCATCAGGGCCGAACAGTTGTGACAACGGCATCGCGACCGCGCCCATTTGCAGCACCGCGATGTAGGCCACGGCGGACTCGAAGCGCTGTGGCAGAACGATGGCAACCCGGTCTCCGGGCTGCACGCCCATGCCGACCAGCACGTTTGACAAGCGGTTGGCCCGGTCCTGCAGCTTGGCAAAAGTATTGAAAGTGCTTTCAGAGCCAGATTGATAGGTGTGAACAGCAATATTTTTTGCGGTTTCCGCCCGCGCCGCCCAGCGCGCGCAACACGCTTGTGCCATGTTGAATTGGGCGGGCACCTGCCAGGCAAAGGCGCCGTGCAACCCGGCGTAAGCCGCGGGAAAATCCCAGGCACATACCACACTGCCCGGCTGTGGCACGGCCGCTTTGTCGCTGGCTTGACTGACTGGCATGGCATTAACTCCTTATGATCGGCTAAATGTACCCAATCAAACGAATATCCCATAGCGAGTTTGTCCCTATTCGCACACTCAACTACCACATCCGTTGCTGGGGCGAGCCCGGCGCGGGCAAAACGCCGTTGGTGCTGCTGCACGGCTGGATGGACGTGGCGGCCAGCTTCCAGTTTGTGGTCGATGCGCTGGCGCGCGATTATTTCATCATTGCCCCCGACTGGCGTGGCTTTGGCCTGACCGCCTCCGGCGGCGCCGACAGCTTCTGGTTTCCCGACTACTTGGCCGACCTCGACGCGCTGCTCGACCACTACGCACCCGACACACCGGTCAACCTGGTCGGCCACAGCATGGGCGGCAACGTGGCGATGCTTTACGCGGGTTTGCGCCCCGAGCGTATTCGCCGCCTGATCAACCTTGAAGGCTTTGGCTTGCCCGACACCTTGCCAACACAAGCCCCGGCACGCCTGACGCATTGGATGAACGAGGTCAGGCAGTTCCATCAAGGCGCCCTGAAGCTCAAAACTTACGACTCGCTTGACGCCGTGGCGTCGCGCCTGGCCAAAAACAACCGCTACCTGAGCATGGACAAGGCACGCTGGCTCGCCAACCATTGGTCGGCAGAAATCACGCCCGGCCAATGGACGATTCTGGGCGAAGCAGCGCACAAAATCACCAGCGCACAACTGTACCGGGTCGATGAAGTGCTGGCGGTTTTCCGCAACATTGCTGCGCCCACGCTGATGGTGGAGGCCGCCGATGACAGCATGACGGCCTGGTGGCGCGGTCAATTTACCCTGGCGCAGCACCACGAACGGCTCAAATCGGTGGCACAGGTAGAAACCGTGACCGTGCCCGAATGTGGCCACATGCTGCACCATGACCAGCCGCAGGCTGTGGCCGCTTTGCTGGAGCGGTTCATTGCCTAGCCCCAGCATGAGAAAATACGCGGTTATTCAATATCCCAAAAAATCAGGAACCGCATCATGGAAGCAGAACGCATCAACACCCTTGGCACCCAACTCAGCAGTTTGACCGCCCGTACCCTCGAATTACGGGGGTATCTTTGACTACGATGCCAAATTTGAACGCCTGAGAACCATTAACGCCAGCCTGGAAGACCCCAGCGTCTGGAGCGACCCCAAGCGCGCCCAGGAGCTGGGCAAAGAAAAAAAGATGCTCGACGGCGTGGTCGTCACCATTGACGACCTGCAACGCGAACTCTCTGACAACACCGAGTTGTTCGAGATGAGCAAAGAGGACAACGATGAAGCTGGTTTAATTCAAATTGAGGAAGAAGCCGCCAAGCTCGAAGACATCGTCAAGGGCCTGGAATTCCGCCGCATGTTCAACAACCCGGCCGACCCGCTCAACTGTTTTGTTGACATCCAGTCCGGCGCCGGTGGCACCGAGGCCTGCGACTGGGCCAGCATGCTGCTGCGCCAATACCTGCGCTACTGCGAGCGCAAAGGTTTCAAGACCGAAATCCAGGACGAAATGCCGGGCGACACCGCCGGCATCAAGAGCGCGTCGTTCAAGGTCGAGGGCGAATACGCTTTCGGCCTGCTGCGCACCGAGACCGGCGTGCACCGGCTGGTGCGCAAGAGCCCGTTCGACTCGTCGGGCGGGCGCCACACCAGCTTTGCCAGCGTGTTTGTCTATCCCGAGATTGACGACTCGATCGAGATCACCATCAACCCAAATGACGTGCGGGTGGACACCTACCGCGCCAGCGGCGCCGGTGGCCAGCACATCAACAAGACCGACTCGGCCGTGCGCCTGACGCACATGCCCAGCGGCATCGTGGTGCAATGCCAGGACGGGCGCAGCCAGCATGGCAACCGCGACATCGCCTGGCAGCGCTTGCGCTCCAAGCTCTACGACTTCGAGCTGCGCAAGCAAGAGGAAGAGCAGCAAAAGCTCGAAGACGGCAAGACCGACGTGGGCTGGGGCCACCAGATTCGCTCTTATGTGCTCGACAACAGCCGCATCAAGGACCTGCGCACCAACTACGAAACCTCGGCCACGCAAAAAGTGCTCGACGGCGACCTCGACCCCTTCATTGAAGCCTCCCTGAAGCAGGGCGTGTGACCTGTGCTTCGACCCGTGAAGCGTTGATCGCCACCGTGCGCGATGACCATGAACTCTTAAATTCGAATTTTCTGGAGACTCTGCATGTTGCTACTTCGTGATGCAAATACCCCCGCTGCGGTCATCCGTCGCGAGGACTACAGCGCCCCGGCGTTCTGGATCGACACCGTTCACCTGAGCTTTGATCTCGACGCAGCCAAGACCCGCGTGCTCAACAAAATGACGCTGCGCCGCAACCCCGACGTTCCCGCCCAAGCGCTGCGACTCGATGGCGACGAGCTCAATCTGGCGCGTGTACTGGTCAACGGCGCCGGCACCAGCTTCAAGCTCGATGCCGGTCAGCTGGTGCTGGAAAACCTGCCTCTTGAGGGCAGCTTCGAGCTGGAAATTTTCACCACCTGTGCGCCCGCCAAAAACACCAAGCTCATGGGCCTGTACGTCAGCAACGACTCGTTCTTTACCCAGTGCGAAGCCGAGGGTTTCCGCCGCATCACCTACTACCTGGACCGTCCGGATGTGATGGCCAGCTTTACCGTGACGCTGCGCGCCGACAAAGCCAAATACCCGGTGCTGCTTTCCAACGGCAATCTGACCGAGCAGGGCGACCTGGAAGACGGCCGCCACTTTGCCACCTGGGTGGATCCGCACAGAAAACCCTGCTATTTATTCGCCTTGGTCGCCGGCCAGTTGGTGTGCCGCGAGCAGCGCATCACCGCCCGCAACGGCCGCGAACATTTGCTGCAGGTCTATGTTCGCCCCGGCGACATGGACAAGACCGAGCACGCCATGGCCTCGCTGATCAATTCCGTGATTTGGGACGAAGCCCGCTTTGGCCTGGCGCTGGACCTGGAGCGCTTCATGATTGTGGCCACCAGCGACTTCAACATGGGCGCGATGGAAAACAAGGGCCTCAACGTCTTCAACACCAAGTACGTGCTGGCGAACCAGGCCACCGCCACCGATATCGACTTTGCCAACATCGAAAGCGTGGTCGGTCACGAGTATTTCCACAACTGGACCGGCAACCGCATCACCTGCCGCGACTGGTTCCAGCTCAGCCTGAAAGAAGGCCTGACCGTTTTCCGCGACCAGGAGTTCAGCATGGACCTGTGCGCCGAGCCTTCAGCCCGCGCCGTCAAACGCATCGAAGACGTGCGCGTGCTGCGCACCAATCAGTTCCCCGAAGATGCCGGCCCGATGGCGCACCCGGTACGGCCCGACAGCTACATCGAGATCAACAACTTCTACACCGTCACCATTTACGAAAAAGGCGCCGAGGTCGTGCGCATGATGCAAACCCTGGTGGGCAGGGCAGGTTTTGCCAAGGGCATGACGCTGTACTTTGCCCGCCATGACGGCAGCGCCGTGACCTGTGATGACTTTGCCCAGGCCATCGCCGATGCCAACCCGGACTCGGCCTTGTCAAAATTGCTGCCGCAGTTCAAGCGCTGGTACAGCCAGGCCGGCACGCCCCGTCTGGCCACCACCACGCACTACGATGCGGCAGCTCAAACCTGCACACTGAGCTTTGCCCAAAGCTGCCCGGCCACGCCCGGCCAGGAGGCCAAGGAACCGTTTGTGATCCCGGTCAGCCTGGGGCTGGTCGGCGCCAGCAGCGGTGCCGCCCTGCCCTTGCAGTTGCAAGGCAGTTCAGCGGCTGCAAGCGACAGCCACTTGTTTGTCATGACCCAGGCCGCTGAGTCGATCACGTTCGAGAACGTGCTTGAGGAACCCGTGCCGTCGATCCTGCGCGGTTTCAGCGCCCCGGTGATTGTCGATTTTGAATACACCGACGCGCAACTGCTGACGCTGCTGGCCAATGACCCCGACCCGTTCAACCGCTGGGAAGCCAGCCAGCGCCTGGCCTTGCGCTGCGCGATAGCCTCAATAGCTGCGGATGCCGTTACAACGGGTACTGAAGGCCTGGACGACGCCACCATCGCGGCCATGCGCTCGGTGCTGCGCCACCCCACGCTGGACGCCGCCTTCAAGGAGCTGGTGCTCACGCTGCCGTCAGAAAGCTACATTGCCGAGCAGCTCGACCTGGTCGATCCGCAGCGCATTCACGCGGTGCGTGAAGCCATGCGCGAACAACTGGCCAGCGAACTCGCCGCCGACTGGCAGTGGGCTTATGAGGCGCATTGCCAAAACGGCGGCTACCGCCCCGACACCCTGTCGAGCGGGCGCCGTGCGCTCGCCGGCCTGGCCTTGTCAATGCTTTGTCTGGCCGCACGCCGCTCGGGCGATACGGTCTGGCCCGGCAAGGCCTACCAGCGCTTCAAGGATGCCGACAACATGACCGACCGCTTCAATGCCTTAAGCGCACTGGTGCACACCGGTCATGCGCTGGCCACGCCCGCGCTGGCGCGTTTTCACAGCCTGTTCAAGGCCGAGGAACTGGTGCTTGACAAATGGTTTGCGCTGCAGGCCGGCTGCACCGACCGAGGCGGCCAGGTGCTCCCGGCGGTACGCCAATTGCTCAAGCACCCCGACTTCAACATCCGCAACCCCAATCGCGCCCGCAGCGTCATCTTCAGCTATTGCAGCGCCAACCCGGGCGCTTTCCACCGCACCGATGCGGCGGGTTATGTATTTTGGGCCGACCAGGTGCTGGCGCTCGATGCCATCAACCCGCAAGTGGCCGCGCGCCTGGCACGCGCGCTTGACCGCTGGAAGAAACTGGTCGAACCCTACCGCAACGCCGCCTGTGAAGCCCTCAAGCGCGTCGCTGCCAAATCTGACCTGAGCAACGACGTGCGCGAGGTGGTCAGTCGCGCGTTGGCCGACTGAACAACAACATCGAGGAGAAGAATATGCCCAAAAAAACATCCCTGACGCGCTATCTGGTCGAGCAGCAGCGCCTTGAAGGTCACATTCCCTCGCAATTGCGCCTGTTGCTCGAAGTGGTGGCACGTGCCTGCAAACGCATCAGCCAGGCGGTCAACAAAGGCGCCCTGGGTGATGTGATGGGCAGCGCCGGCAGCGAGAACGTGCAGGGCGAAATGCAGAAAAAACTCGACATCATCGCCAACGAGGTGCTGATCGAGGCCAACGAATGGGGTGGCCACCTGGCCGCCATGGCCAGCGAGGAAATGGAAGGTATCTACGTGGTGCCCAACCGCTACCCGCAGGGCGAATACCTGCTGATGTTCGACCCGCTGGATGGCTCCAGCAACATCGACGTGAACGTCAGCATCGGCACCATCTTCAGCGTGCTGGTCAAACCCGAAGGCGTGGGCGTTTCAGAACAAGACTTTTTGCAGCCTGGCACCCATCAGGTGGCCGCCGGCTACTGTGTGTTCGGCCCGCAAACCACGCTGGTGCTCACCGTAGGTGACGGCGTGGCGGTGTTCACGCTGGACCGCGAACAGGGCTCCTTCATCCTGACCCAAGAGAACCTGCGTGTGCCCGACGACACGCAGGAATTTTCCATCAACATGAGCAACCAGCGCCATTGGGCGGCACCGGTCACCCGCTACATCGACGAATGCCTGCAAGGCAAAGACGGCCCACGCGGCAAAGACTTCAACATGCGCTGGGTTGGCAGCATGGTAGCCGACGTGCACCGCATCCTGACCCGTGGCGGCATCTTTCTGTACCCGTGGGACAAGCGCGAGCCCGAAAAACCAGGCAAGTTGCGCCTGATGTACGAGGCCAACCCCATGAGCTGGCTGATCGAACAGGCCGGCGGCGTGGCCACCGACGGCAAGCGCCGCATCATGGACATCACCCCCACCAAACTGCACGAGCGTGTCAGCGTTTTCATGGGCTCCAAAAACGAGGTGGAGCGCGTCACCCGCTACCACAGCGAGCCATAAACCGACCGCTATAATTGCCATCTTTCCAAGCCGGTGTAGCTCAGTCGGTAGAGCAGCTCATTCGTAATGAGAAGGTCGGGTGTTCGATTCATCTCTCCGGCACCACTATTGATAAGGGTTCATTGCTATTAACTTTGCAGTGAACCCTTTCTCTTTTGTGCGTTTACAGACTGTTTACAGACTGCGGTACGCGGTTTCGTACCAAATCCAGCGCCAGCGCCAGCGATTGTCATGCTCATGGTTTCGTGACAATCACGCAAACACCGCGCCCCTCAAAAAAAGCCCAGCACAATGGCTGGGTCTTAACTCTTGCGAGCCGCATCAGGGAGGAAGATGCGGGGGCTTGATGCCCGGTTGCCTGTGCGTCAGGTGACTTGTCCACGGCGGGCGCGATAGCCGGTGCCCTGAAACCCCCGCATTAGCCTCAAAACTCTCCATATCTACCCACAGATTCTCCGGACGAGCCCTGGTGTATGCCTGCGAATATTGATGGGGACAGTGAGTGTTTTAAAGTGGCGCAGCCTGCTCCTGCTTTACGCGGCTTCCAACTCCGGCACCGCCACGCGCTTGATCTTCTTGCGTTCCTTGGCGGTCTCACCGGCCGGCCACAAATCACGCTGGGCTTGCAGCGCCAGCCAGTAGCCCGGTGTGGTGCCCAGCGCCTCAGCCAGGCGCAAATCCATGTCGGCCGATACGGCCGCATGACCGTGCAGCACGCGCGACAGCATGACACGGCTGAAGCCGATGTGCGCCGCAAAAGCGGTCACGCTCACGTTTAGGTCGTCAAGCCAGCCCAATAGCAGTTCGCCAGGGTGTGCGGGGTTGTGCATCTTCATGGCTGCGGTGATTTCTTCACGCCATGCGCTACAGCGTCACGCAGCACGGCATTGATGCGGGTTTGCCAGCCCGGCCCGGTTGCCTTGAATGCGTCCAGCACGTCGGCATCCACACGCATGTTCAATGTCGGGCGCTTGACGGCCACGGGCGGCCTGCCACGGCCCCGGGTGATGGTTGCCTGTTGCCAGTAAGCAGCGGTTGCGGCTGGATCATTCGGGTCGTATGGCCCGGTCTGGTCATCAATGGGGGCATCAGCGGCGGTTTCACGCTTGACGCGCGCCCAGTCTGAGCCGGTGGGCTTAGTGATAGTTTTTGGCATACAGCGTCCTTTCCTGACTGGCTCGAATGTGAGCTTCATTGCTGTATTTATTGTATTGGCATAAATTAACCAAGTCAACCGGCCACCACGCGCAGCTTGCCCGGCTCTGCGGTGGCGCTGGGTTTGTGGCCCATGATTTGCACAATGGCACCGGCAGGCGCGCCGGCAGCTTCGCCCAGCAGCGAAAACGAGCGGCGCAGGCCATGGATGGTCAGGTGGTCGATCCCGGCGCTTTGAAGTGCCTTGGCATGGTTGGAGCGCGCGTCACTTATCTTGCCGGCCTTGGCGCTGCTGGCAAACACGAATTCATTGATGCGCTTCAGGGTTGCCAACTGTTGCGCCAGGTAGGGTGTGAGGGGGATGGTGCGGGTCTGCTCCACCTTGTCGGCAATGGTCAGCTTGCGCCACTGAAAATCAACATGCGCCCAGGTCAGCCCGGCCAATTCTTCCTTGCGTGCGCCTGTCAGGAGCAAGGCGCGCAGGTACACGCTGGCGGTGCGGTTGCTCAGTTGCTCGACGCCCGCCCACCAGCCCGGCAGTTGCGCGGTTTCAACCTAGATTCCTCAGTTGGACGCGTCCGAGTGGGCTGCTGGTGGCGTGTCTGGGTAGGCGCGACGACGCAGCGGGCTACTGCCCGCAAGGAGAAGCAACGACCCCAGGCACGCTGCCAGCGGCCCTCTCGGACGCGTAGCGCTTTCACCCAAAAGGTGAACGCGATCGAAGTCACTTTTTCTAATCAGTTCAATGCCTTATCGAAGTTTTCAAGCGGTCAACTGAGGAATCTAGGTTCAATGGCATCGGTGC
>NZ_JACUUE010000273.1 GCF_014859475.1 Rhodoferax sp. | reverse complement strand
TCGCTGCAGAGCGAGAGCGCGATGGGGCAGGAGCAATATGATGTTGTGCTGCTGTAAGCGCTTTTTCTCGCCTTTCAACGCAAAACCTGAGCCGGATTCAGTGAAGCCAGTTTTTCCATTTTTTGCACCCTGTTAAGGCCAACCTCATGCAGCCAAACAGTACGCGGCTTTATTTACGTCTTCTCGGTTACGTCAAACCCTATTGGCGCATCTTCGCCCTGTCAATTCTGGGGATGGCCATCACGGCAGCCACCGAGCCGTTGCTGCCGGCTTTGCTCAAGCCCATGCTCGATGGCGCGTTCATCGATAAAGACAACGCTGTCATCAAATTTACGCCGCTGATCATTTTGGTGATTTTCTTCGTGCGCGGTATAGCCTCGTTCATGGGAACTTATGCCATTGCGTGGGTTGGCAACAAGGTGGTGATGGATTTGCGTGAAGCCATGTTTCACAAACTGCTGACACTACCCACCCCGTTTTATGACGACCACGCCACCGGCAATCTGATGTCCAAACTGACATTTGACGTGGCCCAGGTCACCACGGCCGCCACCAGCGTGGTGACGGTGGTCGTACGCGACTCCATCATCATCGTCGGTTTGCTTGGCTGGCTGTTTTATTTGAACTGGAAACTCACCTTGCTCAGTTTGATCATGGTGCCCGTCATCGCCTTCATCCTGCGAATCATCAACGCCCGCTTGCGCAATGCCAGCCGCGATGCACAACAAGCCATGGGTGACATCACGCAGGTCATCGAGGAAAGTATTGCCGCACACAAAGTCGTCAAACTGTTTGGTGGCCAAAACTACGAACGCAGTCGTTTCAGTGAACAGGTCAACTGGGTGCGACGCTACAACATGAAGCAGGCCATGGCCGCGTCCAGCAACGTGCCAATTGTCCAGATGATTGCCGCCATGGCCTTGGCAGCCATCATCTATATTGCCACCTTGCAGACCGCCAACGATGAAACCACTGTTGGCGGGTTCCTGTCATTCATCGCTGCCATGCTGATGCTCACGGCGCCGATCAAGCGCCTGACGGGTGTGAGTGAGCATCTGCAGCGCGGCTTGGCGGCATCGGAAAGTGTCTTTGCGTTAATCGACACAGCGGGTGAAATCAGCACCGGCAAGATCGACATCGGCCGCGCCGAGGGCTGCATCGAATTCGAGCAAGTCAGCTTGTCTTATGAGCGCGACGACAGGCTCGCGCTGCGAGACATTTGTCTGAAGATTCCCGCTGGGCAAGCCGTCGCACTGGTGGGCGCATCCAGCAGTGGCAAGAGCACATTGGCCAATCTGGTACCGCGCTTTTATCTGCCCGACAGCGGACGCATCACATTGGATGGCCATGATCTTGCAGAGCTTTCACTTGCGAGTCTGCGTGCCAATATTGCGTTGGTCAGCCAGGAAGTGGTGTTGTTCAACAACACGGTTGCCGCCAATATCGCCTACGGCCAGATGCGCGAAGTCCCCGAGGCAGAGATCATTGCCGCAGCGCAAGCCGCGCACGCCATGGAGTTCATCAGCGAGATGCCACAGGGCTTGCAGACACTGGTGGGCGAACGTGGCGTGAAGCTTTCCGGTGGCCAACGCCAGCGCATTGCCATTGCACGCGCCATTCTTAAAAATGCGCCCATTCTCATTCTTGATGAAGCCACTTCTGCGCTGGACAGCGAATCGGAACGTCACGTGCAAGCCGCATTGGAAACCCTGATGCAAGGGCGCACCTCATTGGTCATTGCACACCGCCTGTCCACCATCGAAAAAGCAGATCGCATCGTCGTGCTGCAAAAGGGTGAGGTCATTGAAACAGGGACCCACGATGAATTGCTGGCTCGCAATGGGGTGTATGCGCAATTGCATCACATTCAGTTTGGAGCTGCTGGTGTAATGCGCGATGCGCTATAGCTGTTACCAAAACCATGCCCATGAAATCGACCCTTTCCGTCATTGTTATTGTAAAAAACGAGGAACACGATATTCGCGCCTGTCTGGAATCCATTACTTGGGCTGACGAAATTATTATTTTGGATTCTGGTAGTACTGATAATACTTTATCCATTGCCAAAGAATACACTGAAAAAGTTCATACATCGATTGATTGGCAAGGATTTGGCATCCAAAAAAATCGGGCTTTGGCTTACGCCACCTGTGATTGGGTCCTATCGCTGGATGCTGATGAGCGTGTGAGCGAGGCCTTGCACCAGGAAATTGCAAATGCGATTCAATCTGCAGGGCCATTGATTTACAAATTACCCCGACTTTCAAGTTACTGCGGCAAATTCATCCGGCACTCCGGTTGGTGGCCAGATTATGTGACACGACTTTTCAAACGGGGTGAGGCTTCATTTAGTAATGACCTTGTTCATGAGAGTCTTGTTTTTAAGGGGGAAGCCGCTAAATTGACTGCACCCTTACTTCATGTGACCTACAAGGATCTGGAAGAAGTCATCTCAAAAATAAATCAATACTCAACGCTTGGTGCCAGAAATAGCCATCAACAAGGCAAACGTGGGGGATTAGTGCCTGCAATTGCACATGGGTTTTGGGCTTTTGTAAGAACTTATATTTTTCGGGCTGGATTTCTGGATGGCGCTGAAGGGTTGATGTTGGCTATATCAAATGCCGAAGTAACTTATTATCGGTATTTGAAGCTATTCTATTT
>NZ_JACUUE010000272.1 GCF_014859475.1 Rhodoferax sp. | reverse complement strand
GGGGTCATGGATTGCCGCGCTACGCTCGCAATGACGGCCGATTTGGGACTGTTCATGGAAAGCGAAGCGCGGCAGTCCATGCATCCGGAAGTCCTGGATTGCTTCACTGCAATCGCAATGACGGCTACTGTCGCCATGACGAGCCTTCCGACACGACAAAGTGAGTCCCTTATCACGCGCTCAGCCACGCGGATGGTGCTGCGCGTGCAAGACTTTCAGGCGTTCCCGGGCTACGTGGGTGTAGATGGTGGTGGTGGAAATATCCACATGGCCAAGCAGCAATTGCACCGCGCGCAAGTCAGCGCCATGGTTGAGCAAATGGGTGGCAAAAGCGTGGCGCAGCGTGTGCGGCGACAAAGGCGCGGTGATGCCTGCCAATAGCGCATATTTTTTGACAATCATCCAGAACATGACCCGGCTCATGGCGGTTCCCGGCGTGCTGCCGCGCACGGTGACAAACAGCGCCTCGCTGGCGTGGCCCGCCAACAGCTCGCCCCTGGGCTGCGCCAGATAGCGCTTGAGCCACAGGCTGGCAACCTCGCCGAACGGCACCAGGCGCTCCTTGTTGCCCTTGCCAAAAACGCGCAGCACGTTGTCTGACAAGCTGACATTGAGCACCTTCAAACCCACCAGTTCGCTCACACGCAGGCCGCTGGCGTACATCAGCTCCAGCATGGTGCGGTCGCGCACGCCCAGCGCTTCGGACGTGTCGGGCGCGTTCAACAGCGCCTCCACCTGTGGCTCAGTCAGCGTTTTGGGCATGCGCAGCGGCTGTTTGGCGGCCTGTAGCTTGAGCGTCGGGTCGGTGAGCAGCAAGCGCTCGCGCAAGGCCCAGCGGTAAAAGCGCTTGAACACCGTCAGGCGACGGTTGGCGGTGGTGGCTTTGGTTACGGCGTGCTGATCGGCAAAGTAGCCATTGAGCAGTAACTCGGTGCCGTCCAGCAAATGCCCACCCTGCCCGGCCAGCCAGGCACCAAACAAGGTGAGGTCGCGCCGGTAGGCCGCCAAAGTGTTTTTGGACAAGCCTTCTTCGAGCCACAAGGCATCGATGAAGGTGTCGATCACCGGATCGGGTGTGCTGTTTGCGTGGTGCGCAGTCGATTTCGCAGGGGCTGGTGTTCGGGGCATGGGCAGGATGACAAAAATGAAGTGCGCCATCTTATGCCCGAGCGACGGCCGACTGTCACCTGTGGGCAACAGCGTCGGCTTTGGCGTGTCCCGGCCTGCTATTCTCAAGGCGTGAACTTTGCCCAACTCCTCTTTCCCGACTTTTCGCTGATCCTGATCGGCTACCTGATCTGCCGTTTCACGCCGCTGAACCGCACGGTCTGGACGCAGGTGGAGCAACTGGTGTACTTTCTGTTCTTCCCAGTGCTGCTGTTTCATTCGATCCTGAAAAGCCCGCTCGACCTCGGCGCGGCGGGCAACCTGGTGGGTGCTGGCTGGGCGCTGGGGCTCGGCGGCATTGCCATGGCTTATTCAGTGCGCTACTGGCCGGGCTTGGGGCAGCACGTGGCGGCGCGTCAGCACGCGGCCAGCGCCCAGGTGGCTTTCAGGTTCAATTCTTTCATCGGCCTGGCGCTGGCCGAGCGTCTGGCCGGGCCACCGGGTCTGCTGGTCATTGCGCTGCTGATCGGCGTGAGCGTGCCGCTGATGAATATCGGTGCGGTGTGGCCAATGGCGCGCCACGCCGAGCGCGGGTTTTGGGGCGAACTGGTGCGCAACCCGCTGATCATCGGCACCGCCAGCGGGCTGGTTGCCAACCTGGCCGGTTTCTCGATCCCGGGCTGGGCCGAGCCCACGGTAAACCGCATTGGCGGCGCATCGCTGACGCTCGGACTGATGGCCGCCGGTGCCGGCATGCAACTGAGCGCCCTGAACCACGCCAAGTTGTTGGGCATGGCCGTGCTGTTGATTCGCCATTTGCTGATGCCGCTGTGGGCGCTAGCCTTGTGCCTGATGTTTGGCCTCAATCAGGTGCAAGCCACCATCTTGCTGATGTTTTCTGCCCTGCCGACAGCATCGAGCTGTTATGTGTTGGCCGCACGAATGGGCTATGACGGGCCCTATGTGGCCGCGCTGGTGACCGTGTCCACTGTGCTCGGCATGCTGAGTTTGCCGCTGGCGCTGGGGGTTTTGCGGCCTTTTGTTTAGCCAAAGGAAACACCAAAATCGGTGGCGTGCGTCGTGTGACGAGCTCATCTTGCCGCGTTCAAACGGCGGTGACTTGCTTCGCGTGGCAACCGGCAGGGGCGGCCACCTCATGCTGGGGTACCAGAAATCGGTGACCACCCCTGCCGGTTGCCACGCGAGATGGTGCATGTGCGACGATTTTTCAAATCCAAATCCAAATACCGGGACAGATGCCCTGCCGGGTTTGCGCATCACCAAGCCGAGCTATCCGTTTCTAATTTGCATGAATCCGGAGCGATGCCACAAATCATGAAAGAGTACCGTCGTCGCGAGCCAGCTGTATCTGGCCCGATCCCGCACACGGACCTTGAACAGAGACTTCGTCACTGCGAGCCTGCCGAATCGGCTCGATACCGCACACAGACCATGAACCAACCCCGTCATCGCGAGGCCGCAGGCCGTGGCGATCCATGCAGTCGGCAGTCATGCATTGCGTCACTTCGTTCGCAATGACGACCTCATTTCACCTTAACGCACCGGCGTC
>NZ_JACUUE010000271.1 GCF_014859475.1 Rhodoferax sp. | reverse complement strand
TGGCGATCCATGACTTCCGGGGACATGGATTGCGTCACTGCGTTCGCAATGACGGTCGCTTTCGCAATGACGGGGTTGTTCATGAAAAGCGTCTCGAATCGGGGCTACTTCGGTTGGCGCGTCATGGCCGGCGCGCTTTGGCCTTGGCGCTTTGGACCAGGCCCACCAGCCCAGGCCCAGAGCCAACCACAACAAAGCCAGCATCAGCGGCACGCCCAGCAGCGTGGACGTGACCGAGGCCAGCACCACACCCAGCAGCCCCAAGCCTTCGCGCCAGGCCACGATGCGGCTGCGTTGCAGCGCGTCGCCGCCCAGCATGGCGCCCCAGGACTGGTGCGCCACCGCCAGCGCGCTGTAGGCGAGGTAAGTGAGCACCAGCCAACCACCGGCCCAAACCAGCAAGACATCAGGCTCAGTCACAGGAGGCAAGAAAATGGCTGAAAAACCCAAGCCGAGCAGCAGCGCTGCCGCCGCACCAAAGGTCAGCACGGCGCTGATGGAGCGGGCAAACAGGTGGTCGCAGAGCCGGCCCAACCAGGGGTCGAGCACAGCATCGAGCAGCCGCGCGGCCAGCAGCACCGCGCCCAGTGCCGCCAAAGACACGCCCCACTGGCGCGCGTACAAATTGGGCATCAGCACGTACAGCGGCAGGGCGCAAAACGCCAGCGGCAAACCCAGCAAGCCATAGCGCCAGCCGTCGGACGTGCGCAAGCTAACTGTCATGGCAACCGAGCCGCCCCACATGATGAAACACAGACGAAACAAGGTGCAAGGTCGCGCTTTGGGCTGGCGCAGTCAGGCGGCGCATCATGGTGTTGCACCCCCGACGGGCTTGACCTGCTGCAACAGCGCCAGCCGCAGCTTGGGCCTTGAGGTTTGCGGCGACAGCCAGATGCCAAAAAACAGACGGGCAAATTCGGCATCCGCGATCTCGCCCAGAGGTTGGCTGTTGAACACAAAGCGCGCGCCCACGCCCGGCTGATGGATGCCGGTGAGGCGATCACCAGCCTTGACATTGGTAAACAGCTTGCCCATCTGCGCGCTCCAGCGCGCAGCTTGCTCGGCGCTGATGGGCGCCTGGCGCGCCATCTCGGCCAGCGAACGTTCGGCAATATCGGCACCTGAAAAATCACGCAGATAGGCCAGCTCGAGCGCAAAGCCGTGCTCGGCAAAGGCAGCAGCGCTGAATCCTGGCGCCACCCACAGCGAAGCCTGATACACATCAAAACCAAAAAAAGTCAGCTTGGCCTGGCCCGCCAGCGCGGCCGTGGGCAGTGCCGCGCGCAACTCAGTGGGTAGCGTGTTGGCCCAGAGCTGCAGGCTAAAAAGCCCGGCGGTGCCAGTAAGTACCAGCTGCCTGGCAAGGGGCTTCATGGTGCCGGCTTGACCAGGGTGTATTGCACCAGGTCGATGTTGCCGACCTCAAAGGCGGCTTCGCAATAGGCCAGGTAGAACTCCCAGATGCGCATGAATCGGGTGTCGAAGCCCAGTTGGCTGGCCTCGGCCTGGCGCGCCAAAAAGGCGTCGCGCCAGCGGCGCAGGGTTTCGGCGTAGTCCAGGCCAAAGGCAAATTCGTCTTCGACCACCAGGCCTGCCGCCTGCGCCTGGTTGCGAAACTCGCGCGGGCACGGCAGGCAGCCGCCCGGGAAGATGTACTGCTGGATGAAGTCGGTGCCTTTGATGTAGCGCTCGAACAAACCATCGCTGATGACGATGCTTTGCACACAGGCGCGCCCGCCGGGTTTGAGCAGGCGGCTCACGCTTTGGAAGTACTGCGGCCAATAAGCACGGCCCACCGCCTCGACCATCTCGATGGAACAAATCGCATCGAAGGGTGCATCGGTGATGTCGCGGTAGTCCTGCAGGCGCAGCTCGGCAGCGCTGCTGGTGCCCAGTTTGTGCAGGCGCGCTTGGGCAAAAGCGAGTTGCTCGGTACTCAGGGTCACGCCCACCACCGAGGCCTTGAATTCAGTGGTGGCTTCTTGCGCCAGCGCACCCCATCCACAACCAATTTCCAGCACCCGGTCACCTGGCTTGACCCGGGCCATGTGCAGGGCGCGGCGCACCTTGGCGGTCTGCGCCTGTGCCATGGGTTGGGTAAAGTTGCCGTCAAACCAGGCCGACGAGTAGTTCATGGTCTCGTCAAGCCACAGCCGGTAAAAGTCATTGCCCAGGTCGTAATGCGCGTGGATGTTTTTGCGGCTGTTGGCACGGCTGTTGTGCTGCAGCAGGTGCTTGATGCGGTACAGCAGGCGCCCGCCCCAGGTGCCGTAAATAGCAGAATCCATGGTTTGGCGGTTGGCGGCAAACAGTTTGAGCAGCTCGGTCAGGTCGGGCGTGCTCCAGTCACCCGCGATAAAACTTTCGGCAAAACCGATGTCACCCGACTTCAGCGCCGCCGCAAACACCTTCCAGTTGTGCAGCCGCAGCGTTGCGCAGGGGTGCTGCGGACCAGTCAAGGCGTGCTGGTGCGGGTGTTCGCCATAACGCCGGTGCGAGCCGTCAGGCAAAGTGAGCGTGAGCGCGCCGTGACGCAGTTGCTCCAGCAAGCGCAAGCCGGCGCGAGCCGCGGTGGGGGCGTGCTGGGGAGGTGTGTAACGCGGGGCAACAGAGGTGGCTGTGTTCATGGTCAGGTCTGAGCGTTGAAAAATTTGAAGTAAAGAAGGTGGGCTGGGTTAACGCGAAGGAACCCCGTCATT
>NZ_JACUUE010000270.1 GCF_014859475.1 Rhodoferax sp. | reverse complement strand
ACCTCACTACATTTAGGATGTGGTTGTCAAGTTCCACACAAAACGGCATAGAGCCAAAAATTACATGGGTATGGAACGGTGGTGTAGCGTTTGGCACCAAGTGGACGAGATTATTAATTTGGCACCACAGCGCGTTCTTGAAATTGGCCCTGGGCCTGGTGTTTTCAAACAGACAGCCGCACTGTTTGACATACACGTTGAAACCCTTGATCTTGACCCAGAACTCAAACCTGATCATGTGGGCTCGGCAACAGCTTTGCCCTTTAAAGATAACGCCTACGACGTGGTGTGTGCATTTCAGATGCTTGAACACCTGCCATACGAGGTCTCATTGCAAGCTTTTGCCGAAATGGTGCGAGTCAGTGGCCGCTATGTAGTGATCAGTCTGCCAGACGCGCGGACCATGTGGCGGTATCAATTACAGATACCAAGGTTTGGGATATACACATTTCTGGTTCCGCGGCCACGCCTTAAAGCGCCTGTTCACGAATTTGATGGTGAGCATCATTGGGAAATCAACAAACGGGGTTATCCGCTTGATCGCATCATCAATGATTTCACTGCTGCCGGTGCAAAATTAATAAAAACTTATCGTGTTCCTGAGAACCCGTACCACAGATTTTTCATATTTCAGAATTAAGCAGACATAAATAAGACATGGCCTTACGGCTAAAACTGTCACCCCACCACCCCCCCCATGCCTGACCTCATCGCCCTCCTGGAAAAAGCACGCCCGCTGTGGCCGTACGTGCGCAGCCGCCGCTTTGTCTGGCCAGCCATCTTGTGCGTGGTCGGCGTGCTTTATGGGGTGCTTGACATCGGCGGGTTTGTTGCCGCACCGCTTTACAACACCATGGTGCCTGCTGTCATTAGCTTGACCGCGCTGGTGTTGTTGGCCAACGCCACCAGCCGGCTGCCGCACGAAAAGCGCTGGCTGGCCCGCGTTGAAAACTTATTGGATGCCAGCGATCATGACAAGGCCGCCCAATCGCTCTCGGCACCACCCCCGCTAATGGGCTTTGCTGCGCGCGCCGCACAGCAAGTTGTGCTGGTCCGCTTGAAAATCGAAACCGGCGACTTGCTCGCGGCCTACCAGGCACTTATTGCGGCAGAAAAAACGGTGCTGTTGCCAAGCGAACGCTTGCCACTTCGGTTGTCAAAAGCCCAGTTACTGTTCAATGCAGGCAACTATGCTGCCTTTGGCCAGCTGCTAACCGTCATCGACGCTGCGCCGCCCGCAAACGGCAAGCCCCGCATTCGCTATTTGCTGCTGCAAAGCTTGCGCTGTGAGTTGGCGGGCTCATATGCGGCTGCGAAGAGTCTGATTGAAGAAGTCATAGAGCTTGCTGCATCGCCCGGTGAGCGCATTCGCGGCTACAACAATCTGGCACGCCTTGAAGCCATGCAAGGCAACCACCTCAACGCCCAAAGCTACTACGAGCAGGCTTGGGCGCAATTACAAAGCGCACCTGTACCGGCGCTATACCCGGTGGTTTTGCATAACCTGATGCTGAGCTATGCCATGCATCACGCCCATGCCAAGGCACTGAGCTTGCTGGCCACGTACCGCCAGGCCGTCAAGCCAGACAACGTTGCGCAAGTGCATGAATTGCTGTCAGACCAGCTTCATTTGGCCCGGCAGCTGGGCGACCGGGCGCTGTTATTGGATGCTTACGAGCGCGCCCAAACCGAATTGGTACCGCTACTGAGCACGGCACAACGCTTTGCCGTGGCGGTTTCAGAGCTGCGCATGCGGATGAATGATGGTGTCGACTTTGCTGGCCATTTCAACAAAACAATAGGCCAGTTCGACCAACAAACAGGCCTGACACCTGTGGAACGCTTTAATGTGCTGAGCCAGATCATGGCCGTTTGCCAACAAGACAACGGTGCCCAGCTTGGCCCGGCGGCTATGGCTAACTGGCAAAAAGCCAGCGCGGCCCTGTTGGCCATGGAAGACCAGATTGCCGACCAACTGCGCAGCGTGCCGCCGCAGTTGCCCACCCTGCGCGATGAATGGCATCAACGTCAGGTGGAACTGATCAAGCTCAAAATCGCTTCCGCACACCCACCCATTCCCAAGCCACTGGTCACAGCATTGTTTGTCGCCATCCAGGAGCGCCGCCAGTTGTGGGCGGACAAGCAAAACCCGGTAAGCGAGCTTGAGGCGTTGATCGTGATGTGTGACGAATACATTGCCTACCGGGCGGCGCTGGGGCCGGCGTTTGTGCATGACTACCAGCGGCAGGCCGAAGCGGCATTGCGAGACGCCGGCCAGATTGCCCAAGCCAAATGGCCGCACCCCAGCATGATTCAGTACGCGTTTGGTTTGGCTTATTTTTATTGGCAGATCGCCAACCGGGCCGAACTGGCCGCTACCTGGTTGACCCGTTTTAACCAAAGCGGTTTGAGCTTGGCGCACAGTGCAGCATGGCTGCGGCAACAGCATGCGCAACTGACGGCTTGGCTTGGCAACAATGTCAATGAATTAC
Source organism: Rhodoferax sp. (assembly GCF_014859475.1). Classification (GTDB taxonomy): domain Bacteria; phylum Pseudomonadota; class Gammaproteobacteria; order Burkholderiales; family Burkholderiaceae_C; genus Rhodoferax. Next base: position 208 of record NZ_JACUUE010000270.1, on the reverse strand, counting down.
CTGATCAACCAGCACGTTTGCCAGTGCATTGCACACCCCCCAACTTGGCAAAAGATGTAGCAAACGCTAAAGTTGCACCTAAATATTTAGATGCAACTTTAAACTATTGCTAAAACACTTCACATGTCAAATCAACAGGCAACATCAGGTTTCGGGGGCTCTATGCCGTTTAGTGTGGAACTTGACATCAAAGGCAGCGGTGGATTAG
>NZ_JACUUE010000269.1 GCF_014859475.1 Rhodoferax sp. | reverse complement strand
CCGCCTCTGGAGATTTTGCGCGGCATTTTAAAGGCGGTGAGGCGACGCGTGAATGTACCGCGCTAGGCGCGCCTGCGCGGTCGAATGGTTACCAACGAGCGACGAAAACTTGCTTGCCAAGTGCCTCGAACACCCGGTGGTTAACGACTGCAACGGTCCAGCAAATCCAGCTGGTCCACAGCGTGTGGCTGGGGTAGTGCGCGCCGCGCAAGGTTTGCGCCAATCCAAACACCAGTCCCAAAAAAAGCGCCATCAACAATAGCCATTGACCTCTGCGACGCAGGCTTGCGTTGTCTGAAAACAGCCACGGCAAGGCCAGCGCGATGAACGCCAAGGCAGAGGAGGCATGGCCCGCTGGAAAGCAACGCCCGGACCCGCCATCGCGGGCGCCCCAAGTCCAATGTGACACATAACTCGCCTTGCCGCCAAAATCCTGCAAGTCCCAGGGGCAACTGGTCAAGCTGAAGTGCTTCAGGGTGCTGACTGCCAGCAATGACAGCAAAATGCCAAGCACGATCTCGATGCGCTGCCATCGTTGCAGCCCACGAAACCAGCCTGCGGGCCACCAATTCATGACCATCAGCGCAATAAACACCATGCCAGCCAATTGCCGGGCGCGGGTGTGAAGCACTTCTGCCAGCCACCAGTTGTCACGCAGGGCAAAACCTTGCGCATTGGCCAAGCGCTGCATCACGGCCAGGTCCAGCCCCGACGCGTCCCAAATCAGCAGACCGATCAGAGCTGCCCCGGTGATCAGGGCTGGAGATAAGGGAACTGCCCGATGACACAGTGTGGACGAGGTAGGTGGCGCGTGCATGGTGCCTAAAGGATCTGGGTTTTTTGGCGGGTGCCTTGATTTGGCAAATGGATTATGGGCAAGCTTGGGTTAACGCTGCGTTAACTCTGGACCTGAATAATAATGACCTCTTTACTTTGCACGGCGCCGCTTCATGACCCTTTCGATCACTTTCCCCCGTCCGCTTCACCCGGGTCTCATGTCGCTGGTATTGGCCCTTTGGTTGAGCACGGTTGGCAATACGCCGCTGTGGTTGGCCATGCTTGGCTTGCCTGAGTCGAGCTACCCCAGTGCCTGGCTTGGCATTGCAGGCTTTGGCGTGGTGGTGTTGGCCGCGACGGTGGCATTGTTGAGCTTGGTGGTCTGGCCCATGTGGCGCAAACCCGTCGGGCTGGTGCTGCTGGCGGTCGCGGCAGGCAACAGCTACTTCATGTTCAGTTACGGCGTGGTCATCGACCCCGGCATGCTGGCCAATGTGGTGCAAACCGATGCGCGCGAGGCGCGCGACCTGCTGTCATGGTCGATGCTGCCGGTCATTATGCTGGGCGTCGTGTTGCCGGGTTGGTGGTGGTGGAAGCAACCGGCTCAGCAGATACCGGTCACATCCCTTGTGGTCAAGCAAATCGGCCAAGCCGTGCTGGCCACCTTGCTCATGCTGCTGATGGTCTGGCTGTCGTTTGAGAGCCTGGCCTCCACCATGCGCAATCACAAATCCTTGCGCTACATGGTCAACCCTTTCAACACGGTCTACGCGCTGACGCGTCTGGCGGTGGGCCAGACGGCGCACGCCAGCCAGGTCGTGCAGCCGATCGGCACAGACGCTACCCTGCCGGGCCAGGCCAGCGATGTCAGCGGATCACCTTTGGTGGTCTTGGTGGTAGGCGAAACGGCGCGCGCCGCCAACATCGGTTTGGCAGCTTATGCCCGTGACACCACGCCCCGCCTGAAGCAGCTGCAAGACCGTGGCGAATTGGTGTACTTTTCAGATGTGTCGTCCTGCGGCACCAACACCCAGGTGTCCGTACCCTGCATGTTTTCTGACTTGGGGCGCGCCGACTATGGAAAAGCCGACGCGCGGTTCGAGAATTTGCTCGATGTGGTGCAACGCGCGGGCATGGCGGTGTTGTGGCTGGACAACCAGTCAGGTTGCAAGGGGGTGTGTGACCGGGTGCCTCACGCCGACACCCGCGAACTCAAGGACCCTGAACTGTGCCCCGACGGCGAGTGCTTTGACGAAGAGATGTTGCGCGTACTGCCCGAGCGTCTGCGCCAGTTGGACCCGGTCCGGCGCGCCCGCGGCACCGTGGTGGTGATGCACCAGATGGGCAGCCACGGACCGGCCTACTACAAACGCACCCCCACTGACTTCAAAGTGTTCATGCCGGAGTGCCGCAGCAATGTGCTGCAAGCGTGTTCTGGCCAGGAGATCGTCAATGCCTATGACAACTCGCTGCGTTATACCGACCACTTTCTGGGTCAGACCGTGGCGTGGCTGAAAAACCAAAAGCGCCCGACGGCGCTGGTATATGTCTCCGACCACGGCGAATCCTTGGGTGAAAAAGGTTTGTATTTGCATGGCATGCCCTACGCTTTTGCACCTATGGAGCAGACCAAGGTGCCGATGGCAGTTTGGTTGTCTCAACCCATGCTGGGCCGTCTGGGTTGGGACAAATCGTGCTGGCTTGAGCAGGCCAGGCAGCCCATAACCCATGACCACCTGTTCAGCTCGATGCTGTCTCTTGCCCAAGTGCAAACCCGTTTGTATCAGGCCAAGCTGGACGTTTTTTCAGCCTGCCCGTCAGGCCTGCGCCAGGCCCGAACCCTCGCGGGCCGACCCGGTACGACCACGCACGCAGCCACCCCTTCAACTAACTTTCATGATACGAGTGAGCAGCACCCCCGATCATGAAAGACACTACGA
>NZ_JACUUE010000268.1 GCF_014859475.1 Rhodoferax sp. | reverse complement strand
CGTTCGCAATGACGGGGCTGGGGTTCGTAATGACGGGGCTGTTCATGGAAAGCGTAGCGCGGCAGTCCATGCATTTGGACGTCGTGGATTGCTTCACTGCGTTCGCAATGACGGCCATTTGCGCAATGACGGCGCTGTTCATGCAAAGGAGCGCAGCGACGCGGTAATCGCAGTGTCGGGGAACGGTTGGACAACCTGGATGCCATGAAATCAAAAGGGAAACTTCATCCCGCCCGGCAAGCCCGGCATGCCGGCGGTGATCTTACCCATCTTCTCGGTGGAGGTTTCTTCGGCCTTGCGCAGCGCCGCGTTGAAGGCGGCGGCCACCAGGTCTTCGAGCATGTCCTTGTCGTCGGCGAGCAGGCTGGGGTCGATAGTGACGCGGCGCACCTCGTGCTTGCAGGTCATGGTGACCTTGACCAGGCCGGCGCCCGACTCACCCGTGACCTCGATGCTGCCCAGCTCGTCCTGGGCTTTTTTCATGTTGTCCTGCATGGCCTGCGCCTGCTTCATGAGGCCGGCGAGTTGTCCTTTGTTGAACATGGGAATTTCCTTCTTTAATTTAAATCGTCAAGCAAAAAAGCGTCGCGGGGCAAGCCATTCTCGCCCGGCGCAAAGTAAATTCAGTGGCTGAAGCGGGTCACCCCGGTTTGATGCTGCCAGGAACGATTTTCGCCCCAAAATCACGCATCAGCGACTGCACCAGCGGATCGTCGAAAACGATTTTTTCAGCGGCCAGTTGGGCTTGTGCCGCCTTGGCGGCATTGCGCCTGGCCGGGCTGTCGGTGACGCGCCCCACCTCCGCCACCAGTTGCACCGGGTAACCCGCAGCCGCCAGGGCTGCCGCCAGCCGCTCGCGGCTGCCCGACTGATTCAGCGACTCGCGCTCGACACGCAGCAGCCATTGGTCCTGGTCGCGCGCCACCAGTTGCGACTGCAGGGCCAGCTCACGCACCATGGCCGTAATGGCCTCGGTGGCGATCAGCGCCTGCACCGTGGCGTACCAGAAATCGCCCTCCGGGCTGGCTGGCACCGAAGTTGGCGTTTGTTCCTGCGGCACATCGCGCCTGGGGTCCGGCTGTTCACGCACCTGGACGGCTTCAATTTTTGCAGCATCTGGCGACGGTCCCGAGGGAGCTGGTGTGCTGGCTTGTTGCGCTACCACGGGCTGGCTTTGTGTGCCACGAGAGGCAGCTGGCATGTCGCGCACCGCCAGGCGCTGGCCCTGTGGCGCGGCGACAGCTGCCTCGGTCAACGGCACTGTGTCCACCGCAGGCAGCGCGCGCGCCAAAGGTGGCCGTAGCGCAGACGTTGGCGTGGACGCAGGCGGGGGTACAGACGCAGGCTTTGACTCAGATGTTGGACTCGGCGCGGCCGCGGCCGCAGGCGGGGCTACCGCGACCGGAGCTTGCGGCTCAGTGGCGCGTTGGGGCGCTATTTTCAGAGTTTTTTTTTCCTGCATCGCAGCTTGCGCTGCGCCGGGCTTGAACGCCAGCAGGCGCAGCAGCACCATGGTCAGCGCCGCATATTCATCGGGCGCCAAACCCAGTTCGCTGCGCCCATGCAGACAGATGCTGTAGAGCAATTGGGTTTCATCGGCGGGCATCAGCGCCGCAAGCAGCGCGATCTCGGCCAGCTCGGGGTCGCTGTCGTCCTGGGCGCTGTCGGGCACAGCCTGCAGCACGGCCATGCGCTGCAGCACGCCGCTCATTTCTTCCAGGGTAGAGGCGGCGCTCAAGCCGTGGGTGCGCAAGGCTTCTGACGTTTCCACCACGGTTTTGCCATCGCCCTGGGCCAGCGCCTGCAGCAGACGGAACACATAGGAGCGATCAACGCTGCCCAGCATCTGACGCACCAGCGCCTCTTGCAGGCTACCGGAACCAAAGGCAATGGCCTGGTCAGTCAAACTGAGCGCATCGCGCATCGAGCCATGTGCCGCCCGCGCCAGCAAGCGCAGCGCCGGCACATCGGCGCTAACCTGCTCGGCCTGTAAAACCTTTTGCAGATGCTCGCGGATGGTTTCGGGGGCCATCGGCCGCAGGTTGAACTGCAGGCAACGCGACAGCACCGTCACCGGCACTTTTTGCGGGTCGGTGGTGGCTAGCACAAATTTCAGATACTCGGGCGGCTCTTCCAGCGTTTTGAGCATGGCATTGAAAGCGTGGCCGGTGAGCATGTGCACCTCGTCAATCATGAACACTTTGAAGCGGCCCTGCACCGGCTTGTAAACCGCCTGCTCCAGCAGCGCTTGCACTTCATCGACACCGCGGTTGGAGGCGGCGTCGAGCTCGGTGTAATCAACAAATCGGCCGCTGTCAATGTCAGTGCAGGCCTGGCAAACACCGCAGGGCGTGGCGGTGATGCCGCCCTGCCCGTCTGCGCCCTGGCAATTGAGCGACTTGGCCAGAATGCGCGACACCGTGGTCTTGCCCACGCCGCGCGTGCCGGTAAACAGATAGGCATGGTGCAGGCGCCCGGTGGTGAGCGCATTGGTCAGCGCTTGCACCACGTGGTCCTGTCCCACCATTTCGGTAAAGTTGCGGGGGCGGTATTTACGGGCGAGCACAAGGTAGGACATTCACTGATTCTAAAGGGCTGACGCTACCGCTAAACTTGGGGTTACCGGACGTTTTGATCCTGCGCTTGTCCGGTCAATGCAAGTCTAATCACCCCATACAAAGGAGAAAATCATGGCCGGTAAATTTGAATTGAGCCAAT
>NZ_JACUUE010000267.1 GCF_014859475.1 Rhodoferax sp. | reverse complement strand
TGTTCATGGAAAGCGTAGCGCGGCAGTCCAGGCAGTCCGGAGCCATGGATTGCGTCACTTCGTTCGCAATGACGCGGCTGTTCATGAACAAGTAAAGAACTTGCTGCACGGTCATTGGTTTTCTCGTCAATCAAAACCACATGGCCAGTAACCCACCGCGAACACTCAAGCAATTGAATCCTGATTTAAAGACCAAAAATGACTAGCCAACCAGCCGCCCTATCCCACCTCAAAGTCCTCGACCTCTCCAGAGTCCTGGCCGGCCCGTGGTGCACCCAGATGCTGGCCGACCTGGGCGCGGACGTGATCAAGGTCGAACGCCCCGGCGCAGGCGACGACACGCGCCACTGGGGGCCGCCGTTCCTGAAAGATGCAGACGGCAACGACACAACCGAAGCCAGCTATTTCACCGCCTGCAACCGCAACAAGCGCGCCATCACCCTCGACATGGCGCAGGCCGAGGGCCAGGCGCTGATCCTCAAGATGGCGGCGCAAAGTGACGTGCTGGTGGAGAACTTCAAGGTGGGCGGCCTGAAAGCTTACGGCCTCGATTTTGAGAGCCTCAAGGCCGTCAACCCGCGCCTGATTTATTGCTCGGTCACCGGTTTTGGCCAAGACGGACCTTATGCCGAGCGCGCCGGTTACGACCTGATGATCCAGGCCATGAGCGGGCTGATGAGCATCACCGGCCACGCCGACGGCGAGCCCGGCGGCGGCCCGATGCGCATGGGGGTGGCGCTGATCGACGTGCTTACCGGCATTTACGCCTGCAGCGCCATTCTGGCGGCCATCGAGGTGCGCCATCGCACGGGTGAGGGCCAGCACATCGACATGGCGTTACTCGACGTCGGCATGGCGGTGCTGGCCAACCAGGCGGCGGGCTTCTTGAACACCGGCCGGGTGCCGCAGCGCCAGGGCAACACCCACCCCAGCCTGGCGCCCTACCAGACCTTTGACACCCTGGACGGCAACATGCTGCTGGCGATCGGCAACGACGGCCAGTTTGCGCGCTTTTGTGAGGCCGCCGGTCACGCCGAGTGGGCGAAAGATGCGCGTTTTGCCAGCAATACGCTGCGCGTGAAGCATCGCGATGCCCTGATTCCGTTGCTGCAAGCCATCACGTGCAGACGCAGCACAGCACAGTGGATAGCCTTGCTGGAGGACAAGGCCGTGCCCTGTGGCCCGATCAACGACATGGCTCAGGCCTTTGCCGATGCCCAGGTGCAGGCGCGCGGTCTCAAGGTGACGCAAGCCGCGACCAACAGCACACCAGCCACTGGCGCGGTGGCTGCCATCACGACGGTAGCCAGCCCGCTGCGCCTGATGGCCACGCCGCCGGTGCTGCTGCGCCCACCACCCGCTTTGGGCGAGCACACCGATGAAGTGCTGGCTGAACTGGGGTTGGACGCAGCCCAAGTGGCAGCCTTGCGCCAGCGCGGCGTGGTTTGATCAGTTCAAGCCCCAAACATAAGATTCCATCGACAGCACGCCGTAGGTGATGTCGCCGGCAATCACCTGCGCGGCTTCAGCTTCATGGCTGGCGCCCAACGCCAGCAGCAGGGGCAAAAAGTGCTCTTGCGTGGGGTGGGCGCGCTCGGCGTGCGGTGCCCGCAGACGGTAGTCCAGTAGCGCAGCCACATCGACACGCGTCACAGCCTGGCGGACCCAGTGGGCAAATTCGACCGCGTAAGCCACAGCGGACGCAGCGGGGGACTGAATGTCGTACAGGTTGTGCGTCAGGCTGCCGGAGCCGACGATCAGCACCCCCTGGTCACGCAGCGGTGCCAGGGCCCGGCCCAGCGCCAGCGCACCCGCCGCATCCAACGGGTGCGGCATCGACACCTGAAACACCGGAAGTGTGGCTTGCGGCAGCAAATGCATCAGCGGCACCCAGGCACCATGATCGAGGCCGCGGTTGGCGTTGGCGTGTACATGACTGACCTGCCGTTTTCGCCGCGACGCCTGAAACTTTACAACTGGCCCAAATGGGCCGGCGTGACGTTCCTGGCGCTCACGGTGTTGCGCCTGCTGTGGCGCGCCACGCACCGCCCGCCAGCGCTGCCCGCAGCCATTGCGCAAGCCATGCCAAGCTGGCAAAGCCGCGCTTAGGGCTCGCAAAGCAATAACTTGTACTTTTGCCTAGCCATCTTTGGGCGCATTGCTTCGTTGCAAATCGTTTGTTTAGCAGAGCTAAACGGCGCGTTTTGCGCCTGGCTTCAAGAAATTCGATGCCCAGATCAATTTTGATGCCGCCAAACTCGCCACCAGTAAGGTCACATTCACCGTGGACATTGGCAGCGCCACGATGGGCGCGCCCGAAATGGATTACGAACTACCCAAGGCTACCTGGTTCAACGCCGCACAGTTTCCGCAGGCCCGCTTCACGTCATCGGCCTTCAAGGCGCTGGGCGGTGGCAAGTTCGAGGTGGCTGGCCAGCTCGCCATCAAGGGCCAGACGCGCGAGGTAACGGTGCCGCTGGTCATGACACAAAGCGGCCCGACCACCACAGCCACAGGTGTGCTGCCGATCAAGCGGCTGACTTTCAAGATTGGCGACGGCGAATGGGCCGACACCTCGATGGTGGCCGACGACGTGCAGGTCAAGTTCAAGCTCGCGCTCAGCGGCATAAGCAAGCTATGAGCAAGCCGTCACTTGGCACCCGCCTCGTCACTGCGAGCCCCCCGGATTCGGCCCGATACCGCACACGGACCTTGAACAGAGACTTCGTCATCGCGAGCGAAG
>NZ_JACUUE010000045.1 GCF_014859475.1 Rhodoferax sp. | reverse complement strand
AGTTGGGGTCAGAGCACGTCGCTGCGCGAGTGGTCTGACCCGCAAAGCCTCAGGTGTCCCACAAGCGCGCGCCTGATGTTTCCAGGTGCATCAAATACACGCGCACCTCGAATTCGAGCTGGTGGTAACCGGGCTCCATGTGCTTGCAGAGTTGGTAAAACGCCTTGTCGTGGGCTTTTTCCTTCAGGTGCGCCAACTCGTGCACGGTGATCATTTTCAGGAACTCATCGGGCACGGTTTTGAACAGCGCGGCAATGCGGATTTCGCGCTTGGCCTTGAGCTTGTTGCCCTGCACGCGCGACACGCTGGTGTGCGTGCCCAACGCGTTTTTGACCACATGCAGCTTGCTGTCAAACAGCACCTTGTTGACCGGCTCGGCGCCGCGCAGGTAGTCGGTTTTAAGTGCCTGCACATAGTCAAACAGGGCGCGGTCGGTGCGCACTATGTGTGCCTGCGGGTACTTTTGCAGCAGCCAGTCGGCCACCTGGTCGTGCTGCAGCATGTGCGCTACTTGCGCCAGCGTGGCGGCGGGGTAGCCTTGCAAGTATTTGAGCGCGATAACCGGCGCGGGAACGGGGGCGTGATTCATGGTTTTTTGTGGGGCTGGGCTAGGCGGAGGCAGCTTCTACAATGCACACCCAATCTTTTGGTGATGGCGGCGACCATTTTCCACTTTTCATGCATTCACTTCACGAACCCAGCCATTTGCTCATCGAGGTACCAGACCCTGCTGCGCAAGATGAGATCACCGTCGTTCCGCTCAAGATCGAAGACTGGCTTACGGTGATTGTCATGGGCTTGCTGGCCCTCATTACCTTTGCCAATGTGCTGGTGCGCTATTTCACCAGCCAGTCATTTGCCTGGACCGAGGAGTTCTCGGTTTTCTTGATGATGGTGCTGGCGCTGGTGGCGGGATCGGCGGCGGTGGCGCGTAACCGCCACATCCGGATCGAATTCTTTGCCGACGGTGGCCTGCCCGTAAGGCAGCGCGCCCTGGCGCGGTTTGGTGCCCTGATGGTGGCTGTGCTGTTTGCCCTGCTGGCTGTGCTGAGTGCGCGCATGGTTTATGACGACTTTCAGTACGGCGAAACCTCACCCGGCATTGGCGTGCCGCAGTGGTGGTACAGCATGTGGCTGCCCATTCTTGCCACCGCCATTTCATTGCGGGCGCTGGGCCTGTGCATCCGGCGGGGGCGACGCGCATGATTGCCACGCTGCTGTTCGTGGTGTTTCTGGTCATGATGCTGGTCGGCGTGCCGATTGGTGCGGCGCTGGGGCTGGCGGGTGCCACGGCCATTGGCCTGGCCAATGCGGACGCGCAATGGTTTGGCTTGATGGCGGTACCGCAAAACTTTTATGCCGGTTTGGGTAAGTATCCCTTGCTGGCGATTCCGATGTTTGTGCTGGTGGGTTCCATTTTTGACCGATCCGGTGTGGCGCTGCGCCTGGTTAACTTTGCCATTGCCATCATTGGCCGTGGCCCCGGCATGTTGCCAGTGGTGGTGATTGCCGTGGCCATGCTGATGGGCGGCATCTCTGGCTCCGGTCCCGCCACGGCTGCCGCCGTGGGCGGCGTGATGATCGCCGCCATGACGCGCTCGGGTTACCCGCCGGCGTTTTCCGCAAGTGTGGTGGGTGCTGCGGCGTCGATCGACATTTTGATTCCACCGTCGATTGCCTTCATCATCTATTCGGTTCTGGTGCCGGGCGCGTCGGTGCCGGCCATGTTTGCCGCGGGCATGTTGCCGGGTTTGCTGGTGGGCCTGGCCTTGATGGTGCCCAGCGTCTGGCTGTCGCGCAAACACCATTTGGGCGAGCAAGAGGCGCAGTTGCCCAAGCCGCCGTTTTGGGCCAGCCTGCGCGAAGCCTCCTGGGGTCTTGCGGCGCCGGTATTGATTTTGGGCGGCATGCGCGCGGGCTGGTTCACACCCACCGAGGCCGCTGTGGTGGCGGTGTTTTACGGCCTGTTTGTCGGCATGGTGATCTACCGCACCATCAAGGTGCGCGACCTGTTTCACATCCTGCGTGAATCAGGCGAGTTGTCGGCCATCATCTTGCTGGTGGTCGCCTTGGCGGGCATTTTTGCCTATTCGTTGTCCACCCTGGGCATTGTTGACCCGGTGACGCAGGCCATCGTCAACTCCGGGCTGGGCGAATACGGCGTGCTGGCGCTGCTGGTTTTGATGCTGGTGGCGGTGGGCATGTTTCTGGACGGGATTTCGATTTTTTTGATCTTTGTGCCGCTGCTGCTGCCCATCGTCAACTACTACCACTGGGATACTGTCTGGTTTGGCGTGCTGTTGACGCTGATGGTGGCGCTGGGCCAGTTCACACCGCCCATTGCCGTCAACCTGATGGTGTCATGCCGCATTGCCGGGGTGCGCATGGAAGACAGCGTGCGCTGGGTGCAGTGGCTGCTGGCGGCGCTGTTGTGTGTGTTGCTGCTGGTTATCATCTTCCCGTCGCTTGCGCTGTGGCTGCCCACGCGCCTGGGCTACTGATTTTTTAGAATTTTTTTAACCAAGGAGATTATTGTCATGAAAGTTCGTACCTTACTCAAATTTGTGCTTGCCGCAGGCGCACTGAGCGTAGCCACGCTGGGTGCCGCGGAAAGCTACAAAACGGAATACCGCATGTCGCTGGTGCTGGGCCCGGCTTTCCCCTGGGGCAAGGGCGGCCAGATCTGGGCAGAGTTGGTGAAGGAACGCACACAGGGCCGCATCAACATCAAGCTGTACCCGGGTGTGTCGCTGATTCAGGGCGACCAGACACGTGAATTCTCGGCGCTGCGCCAGGGTGTGATTGACATGGCGGTGGGCTCAACCATCAATTGGTCGCCGCAAGTCAAGCAGCTAAACCTGTTCTCCATGCCTTTCCTGATGCCCGACTACGCTGCCATCGACGCGCTGACCCAAGGCCCCGTGGGCAAACAGATATTTACCACGCTGGACAAGGCGGGTGTGGTGCCGCTGGCCTGGGGCGAGAACGGCTACCGTGAGCTCTCCAACTCCAAGCGCGCGGTACGCACGCCGGCTGACCTCAAGGGCATGAAAATCCGCGTGGTCGGCTCGCCGCTGTTTCTCGACACCTTCACCGCTTTGGGTGCCAATCCGACGCAAATGAGCTGGGCAGACGCGCAGCCCGCGTTTGCCAGCGGCGCCGTGGACGGCCAGGAAAACCCGCTGTCGATCTTCACCGCCGCCAAGCTGCACAACGTCAGCCAGAAGCATGTGACGATGTGGGGCTACGTGGCCGACCCCTTGATTTTTGTCGTCAACAAGGACATCTGGGCGTCCTGGACGCCGGCTGACCAGGCCATCGTGCGCCAGGCAGCGCTGGATGCAGGCAAGCAGGAAATTGCCTTGGCGCGCAAGGGCCTGGTAGAGGCCGACCAGCCGCTGCTGAAAGAAATTGCGGCTCTGGGTGTCACCGTCACACAGCTCAATGCGGCAGAGCGCGACGCCTTTGTCAAGGCCACGCGCCCGGTTTATGACAAGTGGAAAAACACCGTGGGCGTGGACCTGGTCAAGGCCGCTGAAGCCTCGATTGCGGCGCGCAAGAAGTAATTCGATTCTTTGTAACACGCTGGCCTCCCGGTTTGGGAGGCCATTTTTTTGGGCGATTGAATCGCTTCAGACCAGCGCGGCGTCGCGGGTCAGCACCTCGCCGCGCAGCGTGAAGGTGCGGGTCTCAGAAATGGTCACATCGACCATCTGGCCGACCAGGCGTGGTTGGCCGACAAAATTCACCACCCGGTTGCATTCGGTGCGGCCCATCAGCTCGCCCGCGTCGCGCTTGGAGGCACCTTCGACCAGCAGGCGCTGGCGCGTGCCGACCAGGCTGGAGCTGATGCGGGCCATGTTGGTGTTGATGTTGGCTTGCACCTCCTGCAAACGGCGCAGCTTGACCGCGTGTGGTGTGCTGTCTGCCAGATTGGCCGCCGGTGTGCCCGGGCGCGGGCTGAAGATGAAGCTGAAGCTGTTGTCAAAACCGATTTCATCCATCAGCTTCATCAGTCGGGCGTGATCGTCCTCGGTCTCGCCCGGAAAACCCACAATGAAGTCGCTGCTGAGCGCCATGTCAGGGCGAATGGCGCGCAGCTTGCGCACCGTGCTTTTGTATTCCATGGCGGTGTAGCCGCGCTTCATGGCCATCAAAATGCGGTCGCTGCCGTGCTGCACCGGCAAATGCAGGTGGCTGACCAGTTTGGGTAATTTGTCGTAGGCGGCAATCAGCGCGGGTGTGAACTCGTTGGGGTGGCTCGTCACATATCGGATGCGCTCAATGCCGGGAATGTCGTGCACGTATTCGAGCAACGTGGCAAAGTCGGCCACCTCGCCGGTGTCGCCCGCAGCGCCTGGGTTGGTGACCATTTTTGCGCGCCAGGCGTTCACGTTTTGCCCCAGCAGGGTGATTTCCTTCACGCCCTGGTCGGCCAGCCCGGCCACTTCCACCAGCACGTCCTCAAACGGGCGGCTCACTTCTTCGCCGCGGGTGTAAGGCACCACGCAGTAGCTGCAGTATTTGGAGCAGCCTTCCATGATGCTCACAAAGGCGCTGGCACCTTCCACTCGCGCGGGCGGCAGGTGGTCGAACTTTTCAATCTCGGGAAAGCTGATGTCCACCTGCGAGCGGTTCAGCCGCGCCCGCTCCTCGAGCATTTGCGGCAGCCGGTGCAGGGTTTGCGGGCCAAACACCACATCCACATAAGGCGCGCGGGCAATGATGCCTTCGCCCTCCTGGCTGGCCACACAACCGCCCACGCCAATCAGGGCACCGCGTTTTTTGAGGTGCTTGACGCGCCCCAGGTCGGAAAAAACTTTTTCCTGCGCTTTTTCACGCACCGAGCAGGTGTTGAACAGGATCAGATCGGCCTCTTCGACGTTGTCAGTCTGGGTGTAGCCCTGGGCCGCGCCGAGCACGTCGCTCATCTTGTCCGAGTCGTACTCGTTCATCTGGCAGCCGTAGGTTTTGATGAATACTTTTTTGTTCATGGTGAGAATGGTGTTGTGTCTTTGTACTTGTAGGAGCGGCGCCCTCGCCGAGAAGGACTTCCGAACAGCCTTCGCGGCGAGGGCGCCGCTGCTACAGGGGAGAAATGCGGCATCGCGCTGAGGGGGCGAATCTCGGCTACTGGTTCAAAGGCACCGTGCCCGCGCCGTTTTCCTGCGCCAGGGCTGTCGGCGTGAATGAATGGATCAAGACCTGGGAGGTGGTTTGCAGCGCCACCTGCCAATAAGAAAGGCCATCGAGGGCAGAGAGGCAGCGGTTCATGGTGTTTATCCAGAGGCTGTGAAAGAAGGCGCGATTTTAAGGTAAAGGGGGTTTTGCTTGCGTTGCCAGCGCGCGCAGCTTGTCTTTTTTGCTTGGGCGCAGGCCCTTGATGCCGCCGTTGCCGGGGGCGTCGGGGGCGCTGGAGGCGGGCGGGGCAGCATCAAGCGCCTCGAACCCCGGGATGCTCTCCAATTCAATCTCAAGCCTTTGGCGCTTGGCAATCAGCCGCCAGTGCGCTTGCGTGGCAGCGCTGACAAAGCTCACTGCCAAGCCTGGCTCACCGGCGCGGCCGGTTCGGCCCACGCGGTGGGTGTAGTCGCCAGCCGAGCGCGGCAAATCAAAGTTCACCACCACCGGCAGGCCCGCAATGTCGAGGCCGCGCGCCGCCACATCGGTGGCCACCACCACGCCCAGGCGTTCCGCCTTGAAGTCGGCCAAAACCTGGGTGCGCTTGCCCTGGCTGAGTTCGCCGTGAAAGGGCTCGGCCGTCAAGGCGGCCTTGCGCAGCTTGTCGGCCACAATCTCGGCGGCAAATTTGGTGGCCACAAACACCAGCACGCGGGTCCAGGCGTTCTGCTGGATCAGGTGGCGCAGCAGCTGGGTGCGCCTGGGGGTGTCCACGGCAATGGCGCGCTGCACGATTGCCGTGGGCGGCGCTGCGTCGGGCCGCACATCCACGCGCACCGGGTCATGCAGCAGGGTGTTGGCCAGCGCCTGCACGGCCGGCGCAAACGTGGCCGAGAAAAACAGGCTCTGGCGTTTTGCGGGTAACAGGGCCAGCAGCTGGTTCAGTTCTTCAGCAAAACCCAGGTCGAGCAGCCGGTCGGCCTCGTCGAGCACCAGCAAACGCACGCCTGAGAGCTTGACGGCGTTGTGCGTCACCAGGTCGAGCAGCCGCCCCGGTGTGGCCACCAGCACATCGGTGCCACCGCGCAAACCCATCATTTGCGGGTTGATCGAGACACCGCCAAACACCACGCTGACCCGGGGCGGCTGCGGTAACTGCTGCGCCAACGCGCGAATGGTGTCGCCCACCTGGGTCGCCAGTTCGCGTGTGGGCACGAGCACCAGCGCCCGCGCCTGCCTGCCCGGTGCGCCGGACAAACTTTGCAGCAGTGGCAGCGCAAAAGCCAATGTTTTGCCAGAGCCGGTGTGCGCGCAGCCCAGTACGTCGCGGCCCTGCAGTGCCGGCCCAATGGCGCCCAACTGGATGGGTGTGGGAGCGTCAAAACCCTGGCTTTGAACGGCGGCAAGCAGTGGGCTGGACAAGCCAAATGTGGAAAAGGACATGTGATTGGTTTTGGGATGAGGTCTTGGGTGCATCACGGGTGTGGCGCAGCAGTGGGGCAGTTTACGTGTTTTGTATTGGCGCAACGGGTCGGCCGTTCTCGGGGTGGCCTTCCGATATTCGGTCGCCCGAAGCAAGCCGAGCGCAAACATGGGACGGCGCTGCACGCATAATCACCCCCACTCAAGGCCGCCGTTCCAGCGCGCTCACAACTCATCCAGAATACCTCATGAAAAAAACATTCCAGCTCAACATTGAAGGCAAAAACCGCGACCGTGTGCTCGAAGCCACCAAGCATGAAATTCGCCAGTACATCAAACGCGAACGCCGCAAAACCCTGCCCGAAGGCGTGGACTTCTGGGACTTTGACTGCCAGTTTGGCACCACCGTGGACAACGCCCAGGGCGTGCACTTTGCCACCCTGACCGCCTTGATCGATGCCGTGGCCAAAGAAGGCGGCGATGCGTTTTATCTGGAGTTGCTGGCCAAACCGGGTCACCGTACCGCCCGCATCGGCGCCGGGCCAACAGACGACACCCTGCAGTAAATGAAAAACCCGCAAAGGCCGTTGACCGATGCGGGTTTCTGGTTTTTGGTGGTGGTAGGTGGACTTGAACCACCGACATCAGCATTATGAATGCTGCGCTCTAACCAACTGAGCTATACCACCGACAGGGCGAGATTATAGCGATTTGCCAGCCACTTTCCGGCTGGCAGCGCGTCATTGGTGGGTAAAAACTGCCTTGCGTTTATTGACGAACGCGTCCATGCCTTCTTTTTGGTCAGAAGTGGCGAACAAGGCGTGAAACAGGCGGCGCTCGAACATGATGCCGTCATTCAGGGTGCCTTCAAAGGAGCGGTTGACCGATTCCTTGACGGCCATGACCGCAATTTGCGAGTACTCGCTGATCAACAGGGCAGCGCCCAGCGCTTCTTCCATCAGCTTGTCCAGCGGCACCACGCGGCTGACCAATCCGGCGCGCTCAGCCTCAACAGCGTCCATCATGCGCCCGGTCAGCGCCAGATCCATGGCCTTGGCTTTGCCCACGGCACGCGGCAGGCGCTGGGTGCCACCGGCGCCCGGAATGATGCCCAGCTTGATCTCGGGCTGGCCGAAGCGGGCGTTGTCGGCGGCAATGATGAAGTCGCACATCATGGCCAGTTCGCAGCCGCCGCCCAGGGCAAAACCGCTGACTGCGGCGATCACCGGTTTGCGCACAGCGCGAATTTTTTCCCAGTTGCGGGTGATGAAATCGTCTTTATAGACGTCGGCAAACGTGTAGTTGGCCATGCCGCCAATGTCAGCGCCGGCGGCAAAGGCTTTTTCGCTGCCGGTGATGATCATGCAGTGAATGCCGGCGTCGGCGTCAAAAGCGTGCAGCGCGTCGCCGAGCTCGGTCATGAGTTGGTCGTTGAGCGCGTTGAGCTGCTTGGGGCGGTTCAGCGTGATGATGCCCACCTTGTCGGCTTCGGTGCGCACGCTGATCAGTTCGTAAGTCATGGGGTCTCCTGTAAGAAAATTTCGAGAAATCAAACGGTGGCTTTGCCATCGAGCCAAGCGTTGGCTGGCTTGGCGTCGGTCACTGAGAGTTTGACATTGTGCACGGTGTCCGGCAAGTTCAGTTGCAGTGTTAGCAGGCGCTGGTCGCGGGCTATCAGCGCGCGGCAACTGGTGTCGCTGCCAAGGTAACTGGCCAGCTCGTCAAGTTTGTTCAGACGCCAGCGCTGGGTGGTCTTGCCCTGGCCCGTGGCCACGCCCAGCCATTCGTCACCCGCGGCAAAACCAGCCTGTTCGGCGGCGCTGCCGCGCAGCACGCTCTTGACGCGGATGCCTTGTTGCTCATTGACCTTGATGCCTAACTGATCAGCCAGTGGTGCGCACTCTTCTTCATAACGAATGCCATGCTGTTTCAGCAGTTTTTTGAGCGGCAGGTCGGCGGTGCCATGCACCCAGTGCTGCAACTCATTTGCATAGGACTGGCCTGACAGGTCGGCCAGCAGCGCCAGCAGGTCGTCCTGCATCATGGGGCCGCCTTGGCAGCGCTGCCACAGGGCGCGCATCACCGCGTCCAGGCTGGTCTTGCCACCGTGGCGCAGGCTCAAGTCCAGGCACAGGGCCACCAGCGCGCCCTTGGTGTAATAACTCACTGTGGCGTTGGCCGTGTTTTCGTCCTGCCGGTAGTATTTGACCCAGGCGTCAAAGCTGGACTGGGCCACGCTTTGCAGCTGGCGCCCGGGGGTGCGCAGCACCTGGTTGATGGTTTTGGCCAGCAGCTTGAGGTACTGCGTGTTGTCAATCAGCTTGGCACGGCGCAGCAGCAGGTCGTCAAAGTAACTGGTGAAGCCTTCAAAGAACCACAGCAGTTCGGTGTAATTTTCTTGCGTGTAGTCGTAGCGGGCAAACTCTGCCGGGCGCAGCCGTTTGACGTTCCAGGTGTGAAAGTACTCGTGGCTGATCAGGCCAAGCAGGGTGGTGTAGCCGTCTGACGGCGCACCCGCCTTTGCGTGCCCCAGGCGCGGCAAGTCGGCGCGTTTGCAGATCAGTGCGGTCGAGTTGCGGTGCTCGAGCCCGCCGTAGCCGTCATGCACGGCGTTGAGCATGAACAGGTAATGGCGCTGCGGCGCCTGTTGCGGCCGCTTGCCGTGCCAAAAGTTGATCTCGGCCTCGCAAATGGCCTGGGTGTCGGCCAGTAGGCGCGCGCCGTCAAAACTGTCGGGCGCGCCCGAGACAATGAACTGGTGCCTGATACCGCCGGCCACAAATTGGCCGCGCCAGAAGGCCCCCAGTTCGACAGGGCTGTCCACCAGTTCGTCGTAGCTGGCTGCCAGGTAGTCGCCAAAGCCGCGCTTGCTGATTTTTATTTGGCTCAGCGCCGTGGCGGCTTGCCAGTCCCTGGGCAGATCGTCGTCGATGAGCGTCAACTGGTGTGGCGTGTCTTCCTGGCCGTGCACGCGCAGACACAGGCTGGTGCCGTTGAAAAAACCGCGCTGGCTGTCGAGCCAGGCGGTGCGCACCGAGTTGTCAAAGGCATAGACCTGGTAATTGAGCACCAGCGCCTTGCCCGCTTTGGCGTGAACCTGCCAGCTGCACTTGTCACGCTGGGCGATCGCCACCGGCTTGTTGCCTTGGTGCGCTTGCAGCCCTTGCAGGTGTTTGGCGAACTCGCGCAGCAGGTAGCTGCCCGGGATCCAGACCGGCAAGCTCACCACCTGGTCGGCCGCAGGCTGATCTATGCTGAGCGTCACGTCGAACAAATGCGCCTGCAGGTCGAGCGCACGCACCGCATAAGCCAGCTGGGCCGGGGTGCTGGAGGGCGTCGGCGCGCGCATCAGTTCAGCCGTTTTTCAACCTGATCAGCACCAATGGCGCCGGGCACGCGGCTGCCGTCGGCAAACACCAGCGTGGGCGTGCCGGTGATTCTGAACTTGCGGCCAAGCTCCACGTTGCGGGCAATGGCTGCGCTGTCACAGCTTGTGGTGGCTGGCATCACGTCGCGCACCATCCAGTCTTGCCAGACTTTGGCCTTGTCTTTGGCGCACCAGATGTTTTTGGACTTTTCAACCGAGTCGGGGCCCAGGATCGGGTAAAGGAAAAGGTACACCGTGACGTTGTTGACTTTTTGCAGGTCTTTCTCAAATCGTTTGCAATAGCCGCAGTTGGGGTCTTCAAACACCGCCAGCTTGCGCTTGCCGTTGCCGCGCACCATGGTGAAGGCGTCTTTGAAGGGCAGGGCATCAAAGGCA
Organism: Rhodoferax sp.; assembly: GCF_014859475.1. Classification (GTDB taxonomy): domain Bacteria; phylum Pseudomonadota; class Gammaproteobacteria; order Burkholderiales; family Burkholderiaceae_C; genus Rhodoferax. The sequence goes on along the minus strand of NZ_JACUUE010000045.1, from coordinate 6,366 downwards.
ATGGCCGAGAGCTTTTCAATGCGCTCCTCGGTCAGGTTGCGCTTTTGCCGGGTGTCGATCAGGTTGCCTTGCACCAGAAAATTGGCATCGGCGTCGGTGTAGTAAATCTCGTTGCCATTGACGCGAATCTCGTACAGGCCGGGCATGGGCGATTTGATGACTTCGTCGAGTTGCTGCAATTGCGGGATGCGTTCACCCAGGTTTTTGCGGATGGTGGCTTCTTGCGACCAGGCCGTGTTTGCCAGCAGCATGGCGCAGGCGATCAAGGTTGAAAAGAGTTGTTTCATGGGCGTCCAGTGATGAGTCAAGCCGGGTCAGACCAGCCCGCGTGAAATTAGTTCTTGGATTGGCGTGTCGCGCGTGTCAGAGGCCCATGGCACGGCGCGCTGCCCAGTGTTTGGAGAAGCCAAGATGCTCGAAACCCGACAAGCCCCAGTTGCGAACTTTTTGCCAGCCAGCACCGGGTTTGTCAAACAGCTGCTGCAAGGCCGTCATGGCGGCGTCGGTGGCGCTGACTTCGGTTTTGCGGGCGCGCTCGTACTGGCGCAGCAGCTTGGCATCACTGACCGGGCGCCAGTAAGCGCGCTGGTGCAATATCTGGGTGAGCTCGGCCACGTCGGCCAGCCCCAGGTTCAGGCCTTGACCGGCCAGCGGGTGCACCGTGTGCGCCGCGTCGCCCGCCAGCGCCCAGGCCTGGCCGTTGCTCACGCCAACCCAGCGGCTGGCCTGCGCCGACTGCAGCGGCCAGGCTTTGCGTGGGCTGATCAGGCTGAGTTTGCCCAGAACGCCTTCGCTGATGTGTTCAAGCTGCTGGCAAAAGCTGTCTTCGTCGTCATCCAGCACGTCTTGTGTGTGGCCATCGCGTACCGACCAGACCATGGCCACGGTGTCGCCCTGCGCGCCGTCGAGCGGCAAAAAGGCCAGAATTTCGCCTTGGGTAAACCACTGGCGTGCCACCTGCCCGTGCGGTTTGTCGCACCTGAGTCGTGCGGCAACAGCGTGCTGCGGGTAGCGCGTGGCGGCAAATTCGACGCCAAATTCTTTGCGCGTGCGGCTTGCCTTGCCTTCGCACACCACGGTGAGCGTGGCCGGGCGCGGGGCATCCAGCACCTCGATATGCGGTTGAAAGCGCACCGCCTCGCGCAACTGGGCTTCGAGCGTGGGCACATCGACAATCCAGGTCAGGGCCGGCACCACCAGCTCGGTGGCCGAGAAATTGACGCAGCCACCGTCGTCGCCCTTGACCTGCATATCCATCACCGGCGTGGCGTGCAAGGCGTCTGGCCAGCAGCGCACCGATTCGAGCAAGGCCCTGGACTTGGCATTGAGCGCATAAGCCCGCACGTCAGGTTCGTTACCAGGCTCGCTTTGGGCTGGCATTTGCGGGGCATAAAGGCCAATGCGCAACCGGTCGCGCGCGAGCAGCAACGCCAGCGCGTGCCCCACAATGCCGCCGCCGCGAATGCAAATATCTAAATGATGTGTCATGACGGGGATTGTAGAAGCGCACCCCTGGCGCATCGCCGGGCCACTAAAAAACCGCATCGCATACACTCACCCCCTTGTTTTTGCAGGTTTTCAGGGCATTTTTCGCGGCCTGACCTCGTTTAAGTTTGTTTTAGGATTTGTTATGAAATGTGGCATCGTGGGCTTGCCCAATGTCGGTAAATCGACCCTGTTCAACGCGCTGACCAAAGCGGGCATTGCGGCAGAAAACTACCCCTTTTGCACCATCGAGCCCAACGTGGGCATTGTCGAGGTGCCTGACCCGCGGCTCGATGCGCTCAGCGCCATCGTGCACCCCGAGCGGGTGCAGCGCGCCATTGTCGAATTTGTCGATATTGCCGGCCTGGTGGCTGGTGCCAGCACCGGCGAGGGGCTGGGCAACAAGTTTCTGGCGCATATCCGCGAGACCGACGCCATCATCAATGTGGTGCGTTGTTTTGAAGATGACAATGTCATTCACGTGTCGGGGCGTGTTGACCCGATCTCTGACATCGAGGTGATCCAGACCGAACTCTGCCTGGCCGACCTGGGCACGGTGGACAAGGCGCTGGCGCGCTATCAGAAAGCGGCCAAATCGGGTGGCGACAAGGAAGCGGCCAAACTGGTCAGTATTCTGGAGCGCTGCCAGGCTGCGCTGAACGAAGCCAAACCGGTGCGCGCGCTGGACTTCAGCAAGGAAGAACTGCCGTTGTTGAAGCAGTTCTTTTTGATCACCGCCAAGCCCGCCATGTTTGTTGCCAACGTGGCCGAAGACGGCTTTGAAAACAACCCTTTTCTGGACCGCCTGAGCGCCTATGCGAACGCGCAACATGCGCCGGTGGTGGCCATTTGCGCCAAGCTGGAGGCCGAAATGGCCGACATGAGCGACGAAGACCGGCTGATGTTCCTGGAGGAGCTCGGCTTGCACGAGCCGGGCCTGAACCGTTTGATTCGCGCGGCCTACGATCTGCTCGGCCTGCAAACCTACTTTACCGCCGGGGTCAAGGAGGTGCGCGCCTGGACCATCCACAAGGGCGACACCGGCCCGCAGGCGGCCGGCGTGATCCACACCGATTTTGAAAAAGGCTACATCCGCGCCCAGACCATTGCCTATGACGACTTCATTGCCTTCAAGGGCGAGCAGGGCGCCAAGGACGCTGGCAAGATGCGCGCCGAAGGCAAGGACTACGTGGTCAAGGACGGCGACGTGATGAACTTCTTGTTCAGCTCGTAATTTTTCTCCGCATCAAACGCGGCCCCGGATTGCGCTGCGCTTCAACCGCCAAAAACGCCCATCAGCGCCGCTGTCATGATGATGTAGCGGGCGCATTTACCAATGGCCATGTAGCCCAGGCAAGGCCAAAAAGGCAGCTTGAGCCAGCCTGCCACGGCGCATAGCGGGTCACCCACCACCGGCAGCCAGGCCAGCAGGCAGGCCTTGGGGCCAAGCCGCTTCAGCCAGTCCAGCGCACGCAAGTGGTGTTTGGAGTGCTGGTATTTGTCCACCACCTTGTGTGACGCCAGCCCCATCCACCAGGTGACGGCGCCGCCCAGGGTGTTACCAACGGTGGCTACGGCAATCGCCGGCCAGAACAGTGACGGGTTGAGTTCCACCAGACCGAAAACTACAGGTTCCGAGCCCATGGGCAACAGGGTGGCTGACACGAAAGACACCACGAAAACACTGCTGAGTCCGTATTTGGGCAGTGCCAGCAGGGCGAGTAGTTGATCGAGCCAGAGTTCCATGGGTGGCGCAGTATAGGTTTTTCAGGGCAACTGCCATGCTTGCCGATTATTTCATTTGCTGAAATTTTGGGCAGCTAGAATCTATTGCCCCCTTTTTTTACTTTGCTGCCCATTTCCTACTGGCATCTTTATTTGCCCTGAGCGCGTTTGCATGAACATCGGCCCCTACGTTTTGCCCAACACCTGTTTTGTCGCCCCCATGGCGGGTGTGACAGACCGGCCGTTTCGCCAGTTGTGCAAGCGGCTCGGTGCCGGCTATGCGGTGAGTGAGATGGTGACGTGCCGGCCCGATTTGCTGCGTTCGCTCAAGACCTCGCAGCGCGCCAACCACGACGGCGAGCCCGGCCCCATCGCCGTGCAGATTGCCGGCACCGATGCGCCCATGATGGCCGATGCTGCACGCTACAACATCGACCGCGGTGCCCGGATCATCGACATCAACATGGGCTGTCCGGCCAAAAAGGTGTGCAACAAATGGGCCGGCTCGGCGCTGATGCAGTACGAGACATTGGCCATTGGCATTGTGTCGGCGGTGGTGCAGGCCTGCGCGCCGCTGGGCGTGCCGGTCACGCTCAAGATGCGCACCGGCTGGTGCAATGCTGCCAGGAACGCGGTGCAGTTGGCCCGCTCGGCCGAGTCTGCCGGTGTACAGATGGTCACGGTACATGGCCGCACGCGCGAGCAGGGCTACCGCGGCCAAGCCGAGTACGACACCATTGCGGCGGTCAAAGCCGCGCTGCGCATTCCGGTGGTGGCCAATGGCGACATCGACAGTCCGCAAAAAGCGCGCGCCGTGCTGGCTGCCACCGGGGCCGATGCCGTGATGATTGGCCGCGCGGCGCAAGGGCGGCCCTGGATTTTCCGGGAAATCACACATTTTCTGGCGACTGGCGAGCAACTGGCGCAGCCACTGGTGGCCGAGGTCAAGCAACTGCTGCTGGCCCATCTGCAAGACCACTACAGCCTGTACGGTGAATTCATCGGTGTGCTCAGTGCGCGCAAACACATTGGCTGGTATGTGCGGGAACTGCCCGGTGGCGAGGCCTTTCGGCACCGTATGAACTCCCTGCCGGATTGCCAGGCACAGTGGGCTGCGGTGGCGCACTTTTTTGACGAACTCAATACGCGCATGGATCGCCTGCCCGGCCAGGTGCGCCCGCAGCATGAACGCGATAGCGAACCGAATAACAAGATGGAGGCCCTTCAATGAAACCCCTGCATATTGCAGACTGTGTACGCAGCAATTTAGAGAGTTACCTGGCCGATTTAGGCCACAGCGAGCCCAATGGCATGTACAACATGCTGCTGACAGTGGTGGAAAAACCCTTGCTGGAAGTGGTGATGCAGCGCGCTGACAACAACCAGTCCAAAGCCGCCCAATACCTGGGTTTGAACCGCAACACCCTGCGCAAGAAACTGCTGGAGCACAAGCTCATTGATTAAGCCAATGAGGTCATCACGCCTTGGCCAACGTCACTGCGAGGCCGCAGGCCGTGGCAGTCCATGAAGCCTGGATTGCCGCGCTACGCTCGCAATGACGGATTCTTGAATTTTTTATTAACTCACTCACTTCCTTCTCATGAACGCTTTAATTTCTGTCTCTGACAAAACCGGTATTGTTGAATTTGCCCAGGCCCTGAGCGCACTCGGCATCAAGCTGCTGTCCACCGGCGGCACCGCCAAACTGCTGGCCGAGCAGGGCCTGCCCGTGACCGAGGTGGCCGAAGTCACCGGTTTCCCGGAAATGCTTGACGGCCGCGTCAAAACCCTGCACCCCAAGGTGCACGGTGGCCTGCTGGCGCGGCGCGACCTGCCCGAGCACATGGCCGCGCTCAAGGCACACGCCATCGACACCATCGACCTGCTGGTGGTCAATCTGTACCCCTTTGAGGCCACGGTGGCCAAGGCCGGTTGCACCCTGGAAGACGCCATTGAGAACATCGACATCGGTGGCCCGGCCATGGTGCGCAGCGCCGCCAAAAACTGGAAAGACGTTGCAGTGCTGACCGATGCCAGCCAATACCCCCAGGTGCTGGCCGACCTGCAGGCCAGCGGCGTGGTGTCGCAAGCTACCAAATTCGCCCTGTCAGTGGCGGCGTTCAACCGCATCAGCCAATACGACGGTGCCATCAGCAATTATTTGTCGTCGATCACGTTCGAGGAAGGCGCCAGCAGCCCGGCGCGCAGCCTGTTTCCGGGGCAAAGCAACGCCAACTTCATCAAGCTGCAAGACCTGCGCTACGGTGAAAACCCGCACCAGAGCGCCGCCTTCTACCGCGACCTGTACCCGGCCCCCGGCTCGCTGGTGACTGCCGTGCAGTTGCAGGGCAAGGAGCTCAGCTACAACAATATTGGCGACGCCGATGCCGCCTGGGAATGCGTCAAGAGTTTTGACACGCCGGCCTGCGTCATTGTCAAGCACGCCAACCCCTGCGGCGTGGCCGTGGGCGCCGATGCACTGGAGGCTTACAGCAAAGCCTTCCAGACCGATCCCACCTCAGCTTTTGGCGGCATCATCGCCGTCAACTGCCCGCTCGATGAACGCGCAGCGCTGCAAATGTCCAAGCAGTTCATCGAAGTGCTGATGGCGCCCAGCTTCACCCCCGAAGCACTCGCGGTGTTCAAGAGCAAGGTCAATGTGCGCATATTGCAAATTGCCCTGCCGCCCGGTGGTGCCAGCGACTGGGACAACGGCCGCAACGCGGTGGAGAGCAAGCGCGTGGGTTCGGGCCTGCTGATGCAGACCGCTGACAACCACGTCCTCACGCTGGCTGACCTCAAGGTGGTCACCAAGTTGCAACCCACATCAGAGCAATTGCAGGACCTGTTGTTTGCCTGGAACATTGCCAAGTTCGTCAAGAGCAACGCCATCGTGTTCTGCAAAGGCGGCATGACCATGGGTGTGGGCGCGGGCCAAATGAGCCGGCTGGACTCGGCGCGTATTGCCAGCATCAAGGCCGAGCATGCGGGCCTGAGCCTCAAAGGCACGGCAGTCGCCAGCGACGCCTTCTTCCCGTTCCGCGACGGGCTTGATGTGGTGGTCGATGCGGGCGCCACCTGTGTGATTCAGCCGGGCGGCTCGATGCGTGACCAGGAGGTCATCGACGCGGCCAACGAGCGCGGCGTGGCCATGGT
>NZ_JACUUE010000266.1 GCF_014859475.1 Rhodoferax sp. | reverse complement strand
TAATCACCCCATACAAAGGAGAAAATCATGGCCGGTAAATTTGAATTGAGCCAATCCAAAAACGGAAAATTCATGTTCAACCTGAAAGCGGGCAATGGCCAGGTCATTCTGACCAGCCAGATGTACGAAACCAAGGCGAGTGCAAGCGCCGGCGTTGAATCATGCAAAAAGAATGGTGCTGTGGACGAACGCTTCGAGCGTGCCGTGTCGAGCGCAGGACAACCTTATTTCAACCTGAAGGCGACCAATGGCCAGGTGATCGGGCGCAGCGAAATGTATTCGTCAAAGGCATCGCGCGATAACGGCATTGCTTCGGTCAAAACCAATGCGCCAGACGCGGACATCAAAGACCTGACCGTGGCTTGAGGCCAGGCGCAGGCTTTACAATGCAAAGTGACGGGCCTTCCCGCATGGTGAAGCGGCCAACCGGGTCAGGTGGGGAACCAAGCAGCCCTAACTGTGGAGCCAGTGCCGGGGTCAAGGCTCGTCACCCTCATTCAAATCGTTGATCATCGTCAGGCAAGGCGGCAAGCGCCCGGGCGATTGGCCAGCCTGTCACGCGCCATCGCTGATTTTTTCTACTATTAAACCTGTAGCAAAAGTTTAAATTGCGCTATAGTTTGGGCTCTGAAAAAACCATGTAAATGACGCTCTTTCCTACCGGAAAAGCAGGACCAACCAAGGAGACAAAACACATGACGTCAAAAGACAACGTGGCCATTGGTCAATTATTGAGCCTGCTGGAGTCTCGCTACGCCATTCGGGTATTGTGGGCCCTGAAAGACGGGCATCCGCAAACCTTTCGCATCTTGCAGGACAGCGTTGGCCGTATCACCCCCAACACGCTGAACACCCGTCTCAAGGAATTGCGGGCTGCGGGCTTGCTCACCCATGGCAGAGACGGATACCTGGCCACGCCCATGGGCCTGGACATGCTTAAGCGCATGGGTGACCTGGCCGCCTTTGCCAACAAATGGATGGCCAGCCTGGCACCCGCCAAGACCTGACAGACACCGCGACCAATTTTTTCTTTTCCTGTTTTTATAGATTGATTCCCATGACTACAACTGCTTCCGGCCTGATTTTCGAAGACACCATTCTCGGCAGCGGCGCCACCGCCACGGCCGGCCAAAACGTCACCGTGCACTACACCGGCTGGCTTTACCAGAACGACCAGCAAGGCGCCAAATTCGACTCCAGCAAGGACCGGCGCGACCCGTTTGTGTTCCGCCTGGGTGGCGGCATGGTGATCCAGGGTTGGGACGAAGGCGTTGCCGGCATGCAGGTGGGCGGCACGCGCACCCTCATCATCCCGCCCGAACTGGGCTACGGCGCGCGCGGCGCAGGCGGCGTGATCCCGCCCAACGCCACCCTGAAGTTCGAAGTCGAGCTGCTCAACCTCGGTTAAGCGTTCACCCTCTGCCAGGCAGCGGGTATCAGCCCGCTTTTTTCTGCCTGCCAACCGCACAGGCAACATTTTTTGCTTGCACCTCTTGCAAACAAGGCAACAAGCCCCATATCTGAAGCTTGTTGTTCCAATCTCACTAACACCCGCATGACCCAACCTAGCACGACCCCGCCCAATCCCAAGTCCACCGCCACCGGCTCAAGCCCAGATCCCGTTGACCAGACCGGTGTCTCAACCGACCAGCCTGAACTGGAAGTTCAAACCCTGGCCGATTGCCAGGCAGAGGTGGTTGCGCTACAAGCCCAAAACCACGACCTGGCCGACCAGTTCCTGCGCGCCAAGGCCGATACCGAAAACGTTCGCCGTCGCGCCGAAGACGAAGTATCCAAGACGCGCAAGTTTGCGCTGGAGTCGTTTGCCGACAGCCTGCTGCCGGTGATTGACAGCCTGGAAGCCGGTCTGGCCATCCAGGAGGCTTCGATCGAACAACTGCGTGAGGGCTCACAAGCCACGCTGCGGCAACTGATCGCAGCGCTGGAGCGCAACAAAGTAGTGGCCATCAACCCGGCCACCGGCGACAAATTCGACCCGCATCAGCAACAAGCCATTAGCGTGGTGCCGTCCGAGCAGGAGGCCAACACCGTGGTCACCGTGCTGCAAAAGGGCTACCTGATTGCCGAGCGCGTGCTGCGCCCGGCACTGGTCACTGTGGCAGCCGCAAAATAAATGTGGGTTCCGGCTTGAAAAATCAGCCGCCAGCCACACCTGACCCACATCTGAATTTAAAAACCCTCCGGGCACAGGCATCAACTGCATGACAGTCTGGTGCACGCTCAAACATTTAAGGAAGCATCATGGGAAGAATCATCGGTATCGACTTGGGCACCACCAACAGTTGCGTCGCCGTCATGGAAGGCAACACCGCCAAAGTGATTGAAAACGCCGAGGGTACACGCACCACGCCGTCCATCATTGCCTATCAGGAAGACGGCGAAGTGCTGGTGGGCGCCTCCGCCAAGCGCCAATCGGTCACCAACCCCAAGAACACTCTGTACGCCGTGAAGCGTCTGATCGGTCGCAAGTTTTCTGAAAAGGAAGTGCAAAAAGACATCGACCTGATGCCCTACACCATCGCGGCAGCCGACAACGGCGATGCCTGGGTCGAAGTGCGCGGCAACCGCATGGCACCGCAGCAGGTCAGCGCCGACATTCTTCGCAAGATGAAAAAAACCGCTGAAGATTACCTGGGCGAGCCAGTGACCGAAGCGGTCATTACCGTGCCCGCTTACTTCAACGATGCCCAGCGCCAAGCCACCAAGGACGCCGGCCGCATTGCTGGCCTGGACGTCAAGCGCATCATCAACGAACCCAC
>NZ_JACUUE010000265.1 GCF_014859475.1 Rhodoferax sp. | reverse complement strand
CGATCTTGATATTGGGTGGTGCGCAACTGTTGGCCCTGGGTGTTATTGGCGAGTATCTGGGTCGCTTGCACCTTAATGTGAATCGTAAACCACAGTATGTGATCCGGCATTTGGATGGTGGTACGCGGCCAAGACCATCTGCCGAACAAAAACCTGTTCACCAACAAGGTTAACCATGGCGTTTTTGTCGCAAGAACAATTGTTAGCCATGGGCTTTAGGTCGCTGGGGAAAAACGTGCGTATCAGCGACAGGGCGGCGATTTACAACGCCGACCAAATCGACATTGGCGATCATTCGCGCATTGACGATTTTTGCGTTGTTTCTGGCAAAGTGTCCCTTGGCCGTAATGTGCATATTGCCGTGTTTTGCAATGTGGCTGGTGGCAGCGCGGGTGTGACCTTTGACGATTTTTCAGGTCTCGCTTATGGCTGCCAAGTCTTTTCGCAAAGTGATGACTACACCGGCAGAACCTTGACCAATCCCACGGTGCCAGCCACCTACAAACGGGAAACAAAAAGAGCGATCCACATCGGACGGCACTGCATCGTTGGTACGAGTTCGCTAATTTTCCCAGGGGTGACGCTGGCCGAAGGCTGCTCGGTCGGTGCCATGTCGATGGTCACAAAATCTACCGAAGCATGGTCTGTTTATTCTGGCGTGCCAGCCAGAAGATTGAAAGACCGCAAGCGAGATCTTCTGGCACTTGAGCAGGCTTATCTGGACAGTGAACGCTAGCCATGCTGGCGCATCGGCAGTTCATACGGTATGTGGTGGTGGGCTTGGTCTCCAATGCAATCATTTATGTCATCTATCTTGTCCTGACGCAGCTTGGCATGGGTCATAAACTGGCGATGAGCCTGCTGTACGCGGTCGGCGTGCTGCAGACCTTTTTTTTCAACAAGAAATGGTCCTTCCGTTTTGACGGCGCTGCCAGCCCTGCACTGGTACGCTACGCCACGGCTTATGCGCTGGGCTATATCGTCAACCTGTCAGCGCTCATGCTGCTGGTCGATCAGATGGGGCTACCGCACCAATGGGTGCAGGGCGCGATGATTGTGGTGGTTGCCGTGATGCTTTTTCTGGCGCAACGCTATTGGGTTTTTCCCCAGCTTTCAAGGAGTGATGCGACATGAAACATTGCCTGCGCTGCCAGGCCGACTTTGTGGCCTCAGACTGGCTCTGCCCGGCCTGTGCGCACTTGCCTGCGATCGTTGATGGTTTTCCGCTGCTAGCCCCGGCGCTGGCCGAAGGCGGTGCCGGTTTCCCCCCTGAAGCGTTTGAACAACTGGCCGCGCTGGAAGCGCAAAACTTCTGGTTTCGCTCGCGAAACAAGTTGATTGTGTGGGCGCTCAAGCGCCACTTTCCTGCCATGCAGCATTACCTGGAAATTGGTTGTGGCACCGGTTATGTGCTGGCCGGTGTGGCCCAGGCCTACCCTGCGGCCAGGCTGGTTGGCAGCGAAATATTCAGCGCGGGTTTGCCCTATGCCGCGTCCCGCGTGAAGGCTGCCGAGTTGCTGCAAATGGATGCCAGGCAGATTCCCTACGTGGATGAGTTCGACGCGATGGGTGCCTTTGATGTGTTGGAGCACATCGAAGAAGACGAGCAGGTGCTGGCCGCCATGTGGCGCGCGCTGCGATCCGGCGGCGGCATCGTCATTACCGTGCCCCAGCACCCCTGGTTATGGAGCTCAACGGATACCCACGCCTGCCATGTGCGCCGCTACAAAGTGGGCGAGCTGCGCGAAAAAGTGCAGCGGGCCGGTTTTACGCTGGCGTATGAGACATCTTTTGTCAGCTTGCTGCTGCCCGTCATGCTGGCCTCGCGCCTGGGCAAGCAGCGCAAGAAACCAGACGAACCTGGCCTGTCAGAGTTACGCTTGCCGGGCTGGCTCAACCAGGTGTTTGAAACCACCATGAACCTTGAGCGCCAGTTGATCCGCGTCGGGCTGCGCTTTGGCTTGGGCGGGTCGCGGCTGCTGGTTGCCACCAAAGAGAAATAACGTGATGAACATCCCCTTCAACAAACCCTACATGACCGGCAAAGAGCTGTGGTACATCTCGCAGGCGCACGCCAGCGGCCACTTGGCGGGCGACGGCCAGTTCACCAAAAAGTGCAATGCCTGGCTGGAGCAGCGCATTGGCAGCCAAAAGGCGCTGCTCACGCACTCGTGCACCGGCGCGCTGGAGATGGCGGCCATCTTGGCTGACATCCAGCCGGGCGACGAGGTGATCATGCCGTCGTACACCTTTGTCTCTACCGCCAATGCCTTTGTGCTGCGCGGCGGGGTGCCGGTGTTTGTGGACATTCGGGCCGACACGCTGAACATTGACGAGACCAAGATAGAAGCGGCCATCACGCCGCGCACCAGGGCGATTGCGCCGGTGCATTACGCGGGGGTGGCGTGCGAGATGGACACCATCATGGACATTGCCCGGCGCCACCAGTTGCTGGTGATCGAGGACGCCGCGCAGGGCATCATGTCGAGCTACAAGGGGCGTCCGCTGGGCAGCATCGGCCACATGGCGGCGCTGTCGTTTCACGAGACCAAGAACATCATCAGTGGCGAAGGCGGCGCGCTTTTGATCAACGATGCCCGTTTTGTCGAGCGCGCCGAGATGGTGCGCGAAAAGGGCACCAACCGCAGCCAGTTCTTCAGGGGGCAGGTGGACAAATACACTTGGGTGGATATGGGCTCGTCGTATTTGCCGGGTGAAGTGATTGCGGCTTTTTTGTGGGCGCAAATGGAAGAGGCCGATGCCATCAACCAGCGCCGCCTGG
>NZ_JACUUE010000264.1 GCF_014859475.1 Rhodoferax sp. | reverse complement strand
CGAAGTCTCTGTTCAAGGTCCGTGTGCGGTATCGGGTCGGATACGGGGGGCTCGCGATGACGGTTCAAGGTCCGTGTGCGGTATTGGGCCGATACGCGGCAATCGCGATGACGAAGTTCTTTCACGTTAACATGCCCGCCTTGATGTAGCCATTCACGGAGAATTTCAGTGCAGCTTGTTTGTCTTGACCTCGAAGGGGTTCTTGTTCCCGAAATCTGGATCGAATTTGCCAAGCGCACAGGCATCCCCGAACTCGCTCGCACCACCCGCGACGAGCCCGATTACAACAAGCTGATGCGCTATCGGCTTGACTTGCTCAAGACCCATAAGCTGGGCCTGCCCGACATTCAAAAGGTGATCTCCGAGATGGGGCCGATGGCCGGAGCCCGCGACTTTCTGGACGCGCTGCGGCGCGACTACCAGGTCATCATTCTGTCGGACACGTTCTACGAATTTGCCATGCCGCTGATGGCCCAGCTCAACATGCCGGTGCTGTTCTGCCACAAACTTGAGGCCGACTCTGATGGCTTTCTGGTGAACTACCACTTGCGCATGCCAAACCAGAAAAAAGAAGCGGTGCAGCGCTTTCGCGAACTGCAGTTTCATGTGATTGCCGCCGGAGACTCCTACAACGACACCGCCATGCTGGCCGAGGCCAACGCCGGCATTTTGTTTCACCCGCCGCAAAACGTCATCGACGAGTTTCCGCAGTTCCCGGTGACCATGAACTACACCGAACTGCGCGCCCAGATTGACCTGGCGGCAGCCGCGCACTGAGCGCTATTCACTCTCGAACTGCCGCGCATTCCTGCCTTTGAAAGGCGCGTAAAACGCCTTGATCTGCAGCATGTCGGCCTCAACGTTACCGGTGGGCACAAAAATCGGTCCCAGGCCGCTGAACTTGCGCTGGTAGTCCATGTAGGCCATGACGATCGGCACCTGCGCGGTGACGGCAATGTGATAGAAGCCGGTTTTCCAGTAGCGTGTTTTGCTGCGCGTGCCCTCGGGCGGTACGATCAATTGCAGCGTGCCTTCGGCGGCCTGAATGGCTTGCGCCGAGGCCAGCACCAGGTTGTTGCTCTTGCTGCGGTCCACCGCAATGCCGCCCAGCCAGCGCATCAGCGGCCCGAACGGAAAGCGAAACAAGCTGGCCTTGCCCATCCAGTAAATGTTCAGGCGCAGCACAAAGGCCACCATCAGCGTGTAGGGCAGGTCCCAGTTGCTGGTGTGCGGCGCGGCAATCAGCACGCTTTTTTGCGCTTGTGCTGGCAGGGCGCCGTGCACTTGCCATCCGGCCAGCTTGAGGTAAAGCACGGACAGCGCACGCAACAAGGTGTTGACGACGGGAGTGGAAAAAACTGTTCGGTGCATGGCTGAAACGGTGGCGTTGGATACGTCCAGCGGCCAGCAAGCAGGCACCAAACGGTGGCAATCAAGGGTCTGAGGGCTCGCAAAGCAATAACTTGTACTTTTGCCTGGTAGTTCGTTTCATCAAAAAGGTTGCAAAATGAAATCGATGAATTTTTCAGGCTGGCTAGGCGCGAGGAGGCGACATAGCCGTAGCTATGGCAACGACGAGCAACAACGCCAGGATGGAAAAGACACGATTTCATGTAAGCGTTTTGGTGAAACGGACTACTGGTCATCTTTGGGCGCATTGCGTTGTTGCAAATCGCTTGTTTGGCAGAGCTAAACGGCGCGCTTTCCACCTGGCACTGCATCCCAAATCTGACCGTCAAAACGTACAACTTATCACTTTACGAGCCCTAAATTATGGCGCAGTCGGTGGTGCCATATCCATCGTGGTTTGCACGCCTTGCATCGGCTCTGGTGTTTTGTGCCGGAGCCGGTTCAGGTGCTCAGTGGCCGTTATCAGTGAGCCCACGCGCACGCCGAGCAGGCGCAGGCGCTGCTGCAAGGGCGCCCGCTTGAGGCACAGCCCGGCGTGGTGGCGGATGATGCTGGCATCACAGGTGTAAGCGGGCAGTGTCAGGTCGCGCGTGACGCTTTTGAAGTCGTCATAGCGCAGTTTGATGCCAATGGTTTTGCCCACATAGCCCTGGCGCACCAGGTCTTGCGCCACCTGCGCGCACAGGCGGGTGAAGATGGCGCCCAGCTCGACCTTGTCGCGCACCGCATGCAGGTCGCGCTCGAACGTGGTTTCGCGACTGATGGACACCGGCGCGCTTTCCAGCACCAGCGGACGGGGGTCGATGCCGTGCGCGGCGTCGAACATCCAGGCACCGGTTTTCTGGCCAAAGTGGTCGATCAGCCAGCCCACATCCTGTTGCGCCAGCTCGCCGATGGTGCGAATGCCGAGTTGCTGCAATTTTTCATCGGCCTTGGGGCCAATGCCGTTGATCTTGCGGCACGCCAGCGGCCAGATTTTGGTCTGCAAATCTTCCTCGAAGACAATGGCGATGCCGTTGGGCTTGTTGAACTCGCTGGCCATCTTGGCCAGCAGCTTGTTGGGTGCCACACCCACCGAGCAGGTGAGGCCAGTGGCGTCAAAAATGCTTTTCTGGATCAGTCGCGCCAGCACGCGACCACCCTCGCGCTGGCCGCCAGGCACGTCAGTAAAGTCGATATAGACCTCGTCGATGCCGCGGTCTTCCATCAGCGGCGCAATCTCCAGGATGATGGTTTTAAACGCCTGCGAGTAGTGCCGGTAGGCGGCAAAGTCCACCGGCAGCAAGATCGCATCGGGGCAAAGTTTGGCGGCTTTCATCAGCCCCATGGCCGAGCCCACGCCAAACTGGCGCGCCGCATAGGTGGCGGTGGTGATCACGCCGCG
>NZ_JACUUE010000263.1 GCF_014859475.1 Rhodoferax sp. | reverse complement strand
GCAATCCATGTCCCCGGAAGTCATGGATCGCCACGCTTCGCTCGCGATGACGAAGTCTCTGTTCAAGGTCCGTGTGCGGTATCGGACCAGGTACGGAGGGCTCGCGAGGACGGTTCACGGTTTCGGTTGTCATTGCGAGCGAAGTGTGGCAATCCATGTCCCCTGATATTTGTATTGGAACGTCATGAAAAAATCTGTTGTGCAAATGACTCGGGGCTTGTGGCTTGCGCTGGCGCTGTGGCTGGCGGGCTGTGCCTCGCCGCGGTCGGCAGAAACCCACAAGGTGTACGACTTTGGCCCCGCGCCACTGCCGGTTTCGGTGGCAGCTGCACTTGCCCACATGGCCCCGTTGGTGTTGTTTGACACCCAGGCTCCGCCGTCGCTCGACGCTGATGCCGTGTTGTACCGACTGGCCTATGCCGATGCCCAGCAGCTCAAGCCTTATGCCCTGGCGCGCTGGCGCATGCCGCCAGCGCAATTGATCAGCCAGCGCCTGCGTCAGCACCTTGCTTTGCAGCGCGCTGTAGTGGCACCGGGTGAACTCTTGCCAGCCAGTGCGCCGCGTTTTGCCGCGTCTGCCGCCGCAGCGCCCGTATCAGCACCCTCGCCAAGCCTGGCAGCGCCGCTGCTGAACCTGCGTCTGGTGCTGGAAGAATTCAGCCAGGTGTTTGACTCGCCCGCTGACAGCCATGGTTTGCTGCGTCTGCGCGCCACGCTGACGCAGCGCGCCTCGGGCAGTGAAATTTTGCTGGCGCAGCGCAGTTTTGTGGTGCAGCAGCCGGCGCCGTCTCCTGATGCGGTGGGCGCCGTGCGCGCCCTGACGGCGGCCAGCGACCAGCTGGCCGAGCAGATGGCGGCATGGCTGGCGCCACTTTAACGCTGCGCCACCGTCACCTTGCCAAAGGCTGCCTGCGCCTCGCGTGGCAGGCAACGCCAGTACTGCGGGCTGGCCTGGACCGTGGCGCCCAGCGCCGCGGCAGCCTGCCAGCCCCAGCGAGGCTGGTACAAAAAGCCGCGTGCCAGCGCAATCAGGTCGGCATCACCTGTCTGCAAAATGGCCTCGGCTTGTTGCGCCTGCGTGATCAGGCCGACCGAGGTGGTGACCATGCCGGTGGCTGCGCGGATGGCGCTGGCAAAAGGCACCTGATAACCGGCACCCAGCGCAATTTTTTGCAGCGGTGACACGCCACCGGAAGAAATGTGGACAAAGTCGCAGCCAGCGGCCTTCAGGCGCTGTGAAAATTCAAGACTTTGCGGCAAATCCCAGCCGCCTTCGACCCAGTCAGTGGCTGACAGGCGCAGGCCCAGCACGCCGTCGAACGCCTGGCGCACGTCGGCAAACACTTCAAGCGGAAAGCGCATGCGGTTTTCCAGGCTGCCGCCATAGGCGTCGCTGCGCTGGTTGGCCAGCGGCGACAAGAATTGGTGCAGCAAATAACCGTGGGCGCAGTGCAGTTCCACGGCCTCAAGCCCCAGGCGCGCGGCGCGCTGTGCAGCGGCCGCAAAAGCCTCACGTATCCTGATCAGTTCGGCGGCAGAAATGGCCGTGGGCGCCGTCTCGGTTGGCAAATGCGGCACGGCGGACGGGCCAAAAGTTTCCCAGCCGCCCTGCGCCGGTGCCAGCAGTTGGCCGCCTTGCCATGGCACCGCGCTAGACGCTTTGCGCCCGGCGTGTGAGAGCTGGATGCACACCGCCGTGTGCGGTGCCAGGGCGCGGGCGCGCTGCAGGTGGTCGGCCAAAGCTGCTTCGGTGCGATCGTCCCAAAGCCCCAGGCAGTTGGGCGTGATGCGGCCTTCGGGCAGCACGGCGGTGGCCTCGATGGTGAACATCGCGGCACCGCTGTTGAGCAGGTTGCCCCAGTGCATCAGATGCCAGTCGGTGGCGCAGCCGTTGTTTGCCGAGTATTGGCACATCGGTGCCACCACGAGGCGGTTGGGCAATGTCAGGCCGCCGCGCGGCGAGGGCAGGGTCAGGGGCGAAAACAGCAGGCTCATGGGTTCTTTTCCAAAAAATCAAAACACGGGCTTTGACTGTACGCCATTGGTGGGCTGCCTGGGCAAGGCAAATTTCCAGGGTAAAGGCTGTTTATCTGCATAACGCATGGCAATTCGCGTGGGTTTTTGGGGATAGCAAAAAATAAAAATGGAAAAACAAAAACTTGACGTATCATGGCGCCTGTATTGTTTTTTTTAAACAGTACATGGTTTGCGGTGAATGTCAGTCTCGCGTCTGCTTCTTAAGTCTTTACTGGTTTGTTGATTGCGGTTATGGACTCCATCGCGTTTTGAGTTATTTTGAGGAGTCCTTACATGGGCAACAAACTTTACGTCGGCAATCTGCCTTATTCTTTCCGTGATGATGATCTGCAGCAAGCTTTTGCAGCCCACGGTACCGTCACCAGCGCCAAAGTCATGATGGAACGTGACACCGGCCGCTCCAAAGGCTTTGGCTTTGTTGAAATGGCCGATGATGCGCAAGCTCAAACCGCCATTGAAGCCATGAATGGCCAACAATACGGTGGTCGTGGCATCGTGGTCAACGAAGCCCGTCCCATGGAACCGCGTCCTCCCCGTTCGGGTGGCGGCGGCTACGGTGGTGGTGGTGGCGGTGGCTACGGTGGTGGCGCAGGCGGCGGCCGCTCAGGTGGCGGCGGCTACGGCGGCGGCGGCGGTGGTGGTTACGGCGGTGGCCGTAGCAGCTACTAAGCTGATACAAACAAAAAGGGTCCTTCGGGGCCCTTTTTGTTTAACGTGAAAGAACAGCGTCATTGCGAACGAAGTGACGCAATCCATGACTGCCGAATACCTGGATCGCCACGCTGCGCT
>NZ_JACUUE010000262.1 GCF_014859475.1 Rhodoferax sp. | reverse complement strand
GTGCTGTGCTGCTCGGTCAGGTCGGTGGCCGTGATCATGCCCAAAATGTTGCTGCCGTCCATCACCGGCATGTGGTGGATGTTGTGGCGCGCCATCAGCAGCAGGGCTTCAAAGGCAGGGCTGTTGGCGCTCACCGTCATCGGCGCCAGCGTGGCAATGTCAGCTACCGGGCGGCTGATGTCGAGGTTGAGCGCGACCACGCGGTTGCGCATGTCGCGGTCGGTGACCAGGCCAAACAGCAGGCCTTGCTCGACCAGCAGCACCGAGGACACGCGCCGGTCACGCATGAGTACCGCGGTGTCCTGGATCGAGGAGTCGGGCGGCAGGGTGATGGGTTCGCGCTTGATCAGGGTGCGGATGGGCGTGCCCAGCAGGTTCAGCGCGCTGCCTGACTCGCTGACCTGACTGGTCTGCCCGGCCTGCGGCTGAGCTGCCGGTTGGCAGGATGGAAAAAAGTAGGCCAGTTGCGTGTGCTTGGCACACAGTTGCGCCAGGTCTTGCGCCGATAGCCAGGCCAGTTCGCAATCGGCAGCGGCCACCGCCTGCCAGGTGGCCAGTTGCGGCGCCGGTGTGGCGCCAAAGCCAAACAGGTCGCCGGCTTCCAGTTGCACCGACAGGTTCAAATCGGGGTCGCTCAGGCGCACCGCGCCGCTCAGAATCAGCACCAGTCGGCTTGGCAGTTGCCCCTGCGTCATCAGCGTGGTGCCCGCCGCTACCGAGACCAGGGTGAACTGGCTTGCCAGTGCGTCGCGGCTTTTGGCGCTGAGCTGGACAAAAGCCCGCTGCCGGGACAGTTGGCTGGTCAACAGGGGCGAGGGCTTGGGTGTGGTTGGCATGACAGGGGCTTCAGGTTGGTGATGGAGGTGGGGGCAATTTTCGGCCAAATTTGAGCATGCGGGTGGCAATCAGGGTCTCGGTCAGAAAACACAGCAAGGCCAGCAAAAAGCAGGTCACGCCGGACAGAAACAGAATGGTCGCGATGCGAAAGATTTGCCACTCGGTGGTTTCGCCCAGAAACAGTGCCATGATGGTCAAACCGATCATGATGGCGCAAAACGTCAGCAGCGCAATGCAGGCGTTGACCAGCGCGCCGCGCAGGCGCAGTTGCTTGAGTTCGGCGAAGGCCGAGCTCATCGGATTGTTCGATGCAGCGGCCTCGATGCGATCTTCAAGCACGCGGGCGCGGTCGATGATGCGCGCCAGGCGACCGGCCACGCTGCCGATCATGCCGGCCACGGCGGTGAGCAAAAACACGGGTGCCACGGCAAGCTGGATGCCGTGGGTGACGGTGGCGAGGTTGGTGGCAAAAAACATGGAAATTTTCCGGCGATAAAACGTCTCACTGTAACTTCAAGGCAGCCGGGGGTGCCTGTTTTTGACCAGTCCGGCCAGACCGATGACCGCCACTGCGGCTTGACTCAGAGCTTGTCGCAAGACTTATCCAGCCGATTGCAGCGCCAGCCCGGCGTGTTCGCGCAGCGGGTGGAAGTGGATTTTTGGGAAACGCTCCTGCGCCAGGCGCACGTCATACGGGCTGGTGCACAGGTAGGCCAGCGTGTCGGCGGCGTCGCGCGCCATGCGCTGCGGGTAGGCGTTGACAAATTCTTGCAGCTCTTTGGGGCTGTCGGCGGTGATCCAGCGCGCGCCGGTGTATTGGCTGCTCTCCAGTCGCACGTCGGCGTCGTATTCACCCTTGAGCCGGTGCTGCACCACCTCGAACTGCAACTGGCCGATGGCACCGAGCAGCATGTTGCCGCCCATCTCGGGGCGAAACACCTGAATCGCGCCTTCTTCACCAAGTTGCACCAGGCCTTGCTGCAACTGCTTGGTACGCAAAGGGTTTTTCAGGATGACGGTGGTGAACATCTCGGGGGCAAAAAACGGCAGGCCGGTGAACAGCAGGTTGACCGAGCCGTCGGTGATGGTGTCGCCCAGTTGCACGCCGCCATGGGTGGTAAAGCCCACGATGTCGCCGGCATAGGCTTCAAGCACCGCCTCGCGGCGCTGGCTCATAAAGGTGACCACGCTGGTCGGGCGCAGCTCTTTGCCGGTGCGCATCACCTTGAGCTTCATGCCCGGCGTGTATTTGCCGCTGGCAATACGCACAAAGGCGATGCGGTCGCGGTGGTTGGCATCCATGTTGGCTTGCACCTTGAACACCACGCCGGAGAAAGCGTTGTCTTCGGGGTGAACCTCTTTGATGACCGGCTGCTTGTTGACCACGAACGAGCTGGTGCGCGGACCCGGCGACGGTGCCAGGTCAACCAGCGCGTCGAGCACTTCCATGACACCAAAGTTGTTGACGCCCGAGCCAAAGAACACCGGGGTTTGTTTGCCGGCCAGAAAGGCTTCGCGGTCAAACTTGGGGCTGGCGCCAGTGGCCAGTTCCATGCTTTCCATGGCGGTTTCAAACTCGTAGCCAAAGCGTTTCAGCAAGGTGGCCAGGTCGCTCATCGGCAGGGTGGTGAAGTCTTTCGGGCCGCGGTCGCTGCCGGGTTCGAACACGGTCATGGCATCGGTGCGTAAATTGATGATGCCGGCAAAGGTCTTGCCCTGGCCCACCGGCCAGGTCATGGGCACGCAGGGCATGCCGAGTTCGCGTTCGACCTCGTCGAGGATGTCGAGCGGGTCGCGCACCTCGCGGTCCATCTTGTTGATGAAGGTGATGATGGGGGTGTCGCGCTGGCGGCAGACCTCGATCAGGCGGCGGGTTTGACTCTCGACGCCGTTGGCCGCGTCAATCACCATCAGCGCGGAATCGACCGCCGTGAGCACGCGGTAGGTGTCTTCGGAGAAGTCCTTGTGGCCGGGGGTGTCGAGCAGGTTGATGACATGGTCACGATAGACCATCTGCAT
>NZ_JACUUE010000261.1 GCF_014859475.1 Rhodoferax sp. | reverse complement strand
CAATTTGCCGGCTCGCCCTGCGCGCTCGAAGGCGATGCGCCAGCGCTGGCCGAGTTGCGCCCTCTTTTGACCCGCTTGGGCGCCCAGTGTTTTGATGTGCGTTCAAAAGACAAGCTGCTCTACCACGCCGGGGCCGTGTTCGCCACCAACTTTTTGCCGGTGCTGCAAGACCTGGCCGAGCAGCTATGGCAGCACAGCGGCATGCCGCCCCAACTGATTCATCATCTGCGTGCCAGTCTGCTGCAAAACGCCGTCAATAACATCGTCAAGTTGGGCCCGCAGGCCGCCTTGACCGGCCCTGCAGCCCGGGGCGATACCGCCCTGCTGGCAGCGCAGGGCCAGGCGCTGCAAAACTGGAATGCCAGCGCCGGCCAGACGTATCAGGCGCTGAATGCTTTGGCCGGGCAACTGGCACAGCGCCCAAAGACCATGGCGTGATTGTTCTGTATCAAAACTGCCAACAAGTCAAGCCGTGTGAGCAATTATCATACGCGCCGTATGAAACGTCAGTCTGACCGCAGTTGTAACAGCGCAAGACCTGTTATATTGCACTGCAACATTTTCTTCAAAGGTGAATTCACGTGCTTTACAAATTTTACGAAACCCAACGTTCTTTGATGGAGCCATTCACTGATCTGGCGCAGTCTGCGGCCAAGGTGTATGCCAACCCGCTGTCTTTGTTTGGCCAGCATCCCCTGTCGCAACGTATTTCTGCGGGTTACGACCTGCTGCACCGACTGGGCAAGGACTACGAAAAGCCGGAGTTTGGCCTGCGCACGGTGGATGTGGACGGCGTTGAGGTCGCCATTCATGAGCGCATCGAGCTCAAGAAGCCATTTTGTGAACTGCGCCGTTTCAAGCGCTTTACCGACGATGTTGACACCCTGACCAAACTCAAGGACCAGCCTGCCGTGCTGATCGTGGCCCCGCTGTCTGGCCATTACGCCACGCTGTTGCGCGACACCGTCAAGACCATGCTGCGCGACCACAAGGTGTACATCACTGACTGGACCAACGCCCGCCTGGTGCCACTGTCTGAGGGGCACTTCAGCCTGGACGACTACATCAATTACGTACAGGAATTCATTCGCCATGTGCAAAGCCGCTACGGCAACTGCCATGTGATGAGCGTGTGTCAGCCCACCGTGCCGGTGCTGGCTGCGGTGTCGCTAATGGCCAGCCGCAACGAGCTCACACCCCTGAGCATGGTCATGATGGGTGGCCCGATCGACGCGCGCAAGTCGCCCACGGCGGTGAACAATCTGGCCATGAACAAGAGCATCGAGTGGTTTGAGCACAACGTGATCTACCGCGTGCCAACCCGCTTCCCCGGTGCCGGGCGCAAGGTTTACCCCGGCTTCTTGCAGCATTCCGGCTTTGTTGCCATGAACCCGAGCAACCATGCCCGCAGCCATTACGACTACTTCAAGGACCTGGTCAAGGGCGACGATACCAGTGCCGACGCCCACCGAAAGTTTTACGACGAATACAACGCCGTGCTCGACATGGACGCGCAGTACTACCTTGACACCATCAAAGCCGTGTTCCAGGAGTTCAGCCTGGTCAGCGGCAACTGGGACGTTAAAGGCGTTGAAGGCAAGATCGAGCGCGTGCGCCCCGAGGACATCAAAAACACGGCATTGCTGTCGATCGAAGGCGAGCTCGACGACATTTCGGGCTCGGGGCAAACCGCTGCCGTGCACACCATTTGCAGCGGCGTGGACAAGGCCGACCAGCGCCACATCGAAGTGAAAGGTGCCGGCCACTACGGCATTTTTGCTGGTCGCCGCTGGCGCGAGGTGGTTTATCCGCAGGTCAAGGCCTTCATTCTGGCCTATCAGCCCAAGCCGGCAGCCGAAACCGCGGTCTCGGTGGCAAGCCCGGCACCGGTTCTGACCAACCCCGAACCCGTGCAGCCAGAACCAGCACCTTCCTTTGTTTTGCCTGAGGTGCCGACCACAGCCGAGATCAAGCCTCGCACAGCAACACCCGTAGTGGTCGAGAAAGCTGCGCCCAAGGCAACAGAACCCATGGTCAAAGCAAAGCCAAGCAGCAAGCTTGCGAAGTCGGCAGGCACCAGCAAAGCAGGCACCGGCAAAGCGGTTGTCAGCGTGGCAGAAGCCGCCAAACCGGCACGCAAGCGGCCGACCCAACGCCGTACATGAAGCCCGACACCGCCGAACTTTTGGCGGTGTTACCGCAAACGCAGTGCACGCGCTGCGGTTATCCTGACTGCGCCGGTTACGCGCAAGCCCTGCATGAAGACAGCGCGGACATCAACCAGTGTCCGCCCGGAGGCGCCGAAGGGGTGCGGCGCCTGGCCGCCCTGACCGGACGCGCAGCCAAGCCACTGAACCCGGACAACGGCCTTGAGGCGCCGCGCACCGTGGTTTTTATCGATGAGACCTGGTGCATCGGCTGCACACTGTGCATCAAGGCTTGCCCGGTCGATGCCATTGTGGGTGCCAACAAGCTGATGCACACAGTCATCGAGCGCTATTGCACGGGTTGCGAGTTGTGCCTGCCGGTGTGCCCGGTGGATTGCATCGACATTGAAATTGTCAGCGGCGAAGCCACCGGTTGGGCCGCCTGGTCGCCCGCGCAGGCTGAGCAGGCCCGTCAGCGTTATGAATTTCACTCACAAAAGAGCCAGCGCGAAGCCCTTGAAAACGCCCAAAGGCTGCAAGCCAAGGCCGAGCTCAAGTTGTCCGACCTGGCCACCCACTCACAGCATACCGACCCAGTGGTACTGGACAAAAAGCGCGCCGTCATCGAGGCCGCGCTGGCCCGGGCCCGGGCCAAACGGCAAGCGACGCCTTAACGTGAAAGAACGTCGTCATTGCGAACGAAGTGACGCAATCCATGACTTCGG
>NZ_JACUUE010000260.1 GCF_014859475.1 Rhodoferax sp. | reverse complement strand
GTTCAAGGTCCGTGTGCGGTATTGCGTCGATACGGCAGGCTCGCAGTGACGACATCTGGTGAGACGCTTCATTCTAAAAAAGCTCAAGTATGCGCCAGCCGCGATCCAGCGCGATCGCCCGCAACCGGTCTTCGGGGTTGGTTGCGACCGGATGGGTCACTTTTTCGAGTAGCGGCAGGTCGTTCATGGAGTCGCTGTAAAACGTGGTTTCCACGCTGGCCCAGCTCAAACCACGCGAGCCCAACCACTCTTGCACCCGCGCCACCTTGCCTTCGCGAAACGACGGTGTGCCGACGATCTCGCCGCTGAACCAGCCGCTGGCCGGGTCGCGTGCCAGGTTGACGGCAATCAGCTCGGTCACGCCAAAAGCGCTGGCAATCGGGCGCGTGACAAATTCGTTGGTGGCCGTCACGATCACCACCGCATCGCCGGCTGCCTGGTGCTGTTGCACCAGCGAAAGGGCCTTGGGGCGAATGGCGGGCTGCACCACCGTCGCCATGAATCGGGCATGCGCTGCGTGCGACTTTTCTGCGCCCTGCGCGCACAGCGCCGCCGTGGCAAAGCGCACATAGTCATGAATGTTGAGCGTGCCTGCCTGGTATTGCGCATAAAAGGCGTCGTTTTGGCGGTTGAATTCAGCCGGGTCGTGCCAGCCCAGCTTGGTGGTAAAAATGTTCCACTCGTAATCGGAATCCAGCGGAAGCAGCGTGTGATCGAGGTCGAACAGGGCCAGTTTTGTTGTCATGCGTTGTCCATCATGGCTTTGATCAGGGGAATGGTGATGGCGCGCTGGGTTTGCAGGGCGTAGCCGTCCATCAGGTCGAGCAGTTCCATCAGGTTGCCCAGGTCGCGACTGAAACGCGTCAGCATGAAGTCCATCACCTCGTCGCTTAAAACGATGCCGCGTGCCTCGGCGGACTGGCGCAGCACGGCGCGCCGCTCTGCCTCACGCAGGGGCTGCAATGCAAAAACATGCCCACCACCCAGGCGGGTGCGCAGGTCGTCGCGCAGCTTCAGGTCGGCGGGCGGCAGACTGCCCGCCGCCAGCACCGCAATTTGCAGCGTCTGGGCGTGCACAAACCAGTTGAAAGCGATTTCTTGCTGCGCGCTGCTGTAAGCATGAACATCGTCCATCAGCACGCAGGCCCAGGATTCATCGAACTCGGGCACCATTTGCACGCTGGCATCGAGCCAGCCCACGCTGGCGCCCTGCCCCTGCAGCGCCGCGCGCAAGGCCTCGAGCAAATGGCTTTTGCCGCAGGCGCTGTCGCCCCACAGGTAGGTGGCCACAGGTGAGCGCAGACTATTGCCCGGCTTGCCCAACCAGAGTTTCAGGTGCGCCAGCGCCGCCGCGTTGGGCCCGGCAAAGTAGTTTTCAAGGCTGGGCTGCGCAGGCAGGCCCATGTCGAGCACCAGTTGTTGCATCATGCGACGTGCGTATCCTGGTAGAGGGCACTGTCGAGGTAAGCCTGGCGAACCCGACGAATGGCGACCAGCAGCACGGCGCTTAGCGGCAGCGCAATGAGTACGCCGACAAAACCCAGCAAATGGCCAAACGCCAGCAAGGCAAAAATAACGGCCACCGGATGAAGTCCCATGCGTTCGCCCACCAGATAAGGCGTCAAAAAGAAACTTTCGACCAGTTGGCCCAGGCCATACACCACAGCCACCATCACCAGCACATCGACATGACCTGCCTGCGCGGAAAATTCCAGAAAGCCCGCCAGCGTGGCCAGAATCAGCCCCAGCCCGAAGCCCAGGTACGGAATGGCCACTGCCAGGCCGGTGAATACACCAATGGGCAGTGCCAGGTCCAGGCCAAACAGCGCCAGCCCGATGCTGTAGTACACCGCCAGCAACACCATCACCAGCAACTGGCCACGCAAGTACTGGCCCAGCACGATGTCGGCCTCCGAGGTAAAACTGTCCACCGTCGGACGCAACCGTGGCGGCACCAGCACCAGCAGCAAGTCAATAAAGCGGCGCCATTCCATCAGCAAGTAAAACAGCACCACCGGGATCAGCACGGCATTGCCGATCAGCGACAGGGCGACGCTGCCACCGAGCTTGGCCGAGGCCATCAACTGGCCCAGCAGGTCTTCAAAGTTGGCGTTCAGGTGCTCCATGGCAAAGGCCTTGAGACCGGCCACGTCAAACGACACATGCAGGCCGAATTGCGCCAGCAACGGTTGTAAGAACAGGTTGAATCGGTCCAGCAGCGGCGGCACCTGCTCGCGCAACAGCGGCAGTTGCTTGACCAGGATCGGCACCACCAGCAGCATCAACGCGAGCAGCAACAGCAGGAAAACAATTTCCACTACCACCACCGCCAGCAACCTTGGGATGCGGCCGCGGCCCAGCCGGTCGAGCCAGTCCACCACCGGTGTCAACGCGTAAGCCAGAATGGCCGCCACCACGAACGGCGTCAGCACCGGTGCCAGCAGCCAAAGCATGGCCACGGTGCCCAGCAGCAGCCCGAACCAGGCCGAGGCTCTTTTTTGTGTGGAAGTAAATTGCATTGAAATGGCGAAAAGCCGACACCTTAAAATCAGCCCAAATTCTATCGGGCTTAAGGCGCACCGCCTGCCCTTCCCTTGACCCTACCTGCACATTGTCATGACCCAATCCACCACTCCCCTTTCCTACAAAGCCGCCGGCGTTGACATCGAGGCGGGCGACGCGCTGGTGGAACGCATCAAGCCGCTCGCCAAAAAGACCATGCGCGAAGGCGTGCTGGCCGGCATTGGCGGCTTTGGCGCGCTGTTTGAAGTGCCCAAGCGCTACAAGGAGCCGGTGCTGGTGAGCGGCACCGATGGTGTCGGCACCAAACTCAAACTGGCGTTTGAATGGGAGATGCACGACACCGTGGGCATCGACCTGGTGGCCATGAGCGTCAACGACGTGCTGGT
>NZ_JACUUE010000044.1 GCF_014859475.1 Rhodoferax sp. | reverse complement strand
GGGTAGTCGCGGCTGAAGTGCAGTCCCCGGCTCTCATGGCGCGCCTGGGCGCTGCGCACGATCAGGTCGGCCACCTGCACCAGGTTGCGCAGTTCCAGCAGGTCGCGGGTAACGTGAAAGCGCGAGTAGAACTCATGAATTTCACCTTGCAGCAAGGCCACGCGGTGGGCGGCGCGGTCCAGGCGCTTGTTGGTGCGCACAATGCCCACGTAATCCCACATGAAGCGGCGCAGCTCGTCCCAGTTGTGCGAGATCACCACCATTTCGTCAGGGTCGCTGACGCGGCTGTCGTCCCAGGCCGGCAAGCTGGCGGTGAGCTGGCGCATGCTGTGCCCGATGTCTTGGGCCGCCGCCTGGGCAAACACCATGCATTCCACCAGTGAGTTGCTGGCCAGCCGGTTGGCGCCGTGCAGGCCGCTGCAGGCGGTTTCGCCAATGGCGTACAAACCGTCCAGGTCGGTGCGCCCGTCCAGGTCGGCCAGCACGCCGCCGCAGGTGTAGTGGGCGGCGGGCACCACAGGGATGGGCTGTTTGGCGATGTCGATGCCGAGCTCCAGGCAGCGTGCGTAAATGTTGGGGAAATGCTCCTTGAGGAAGCTCAGCGGCTGGTGCGAGATGTCAAGATAGACGCAGTCGAAACCGCCTTTTTTCATCTCGAAGTCGATGGCGCGCGCCACCACGTCGCGCGGCGCCAGTTCCAGTCGGGGGTCGTGCTGCTCCATGAAGCGTGTGCCGTCGGGCAGCAACAGGCGCCCGCCCTCACCGCGCACCGCTTCGCTGATCAAAAACGACTTGGCGTGCGGGTGGTAGAGGCAGGTCGGGTGGAACTGGATGAACTCCATGTTTTGCACCCGGCAACCGGCACGCCAAGCCGCAGCGATGCCGTCGCCGGTGGCGGTGTCGGGGTTGGTGGTAAAGAGGTAAACCTTGCCGGCGCCACCGGTCGCCAGGATGGTTTGTGGCGCCTCGAAAGTCAGCACCTGGTCAGTGGCGTCGTCAAGCGCATACAGCCCCAGGCAGCGTTTGCCCGGCAGGCCAAGTTTTTCGGTGGTGATCAGGTCCACCAGCGTGTGCTGCTCGAACAGCGTGATGTTGGGGGTCTTTTTCACCTGCTCGATCAGCGTGCGCTGCACCGCGGCACCGGTGGCGTCGGTCACATGCACGATGCGCCGCGCGCTGTGGCCGCCTTCGCGGGTCAGGTGCAGGTGGCCATCTTCTTCGGAAAACGGCACGCCCAGGGTTTGCAGCCAGGCAATGGCTTTGGGCGCGTTTTCCACCACCTTGCGGGTAGCAGCCAGGTCGCACAAACCGGCGCCGGCCACCTGCGTGTCGGCAATGTGGGCGTCAAACGTGTCGTCCTTGCTCCAGACCGCCGCGATGCCGCCCTGGGCCCAGCCGGTGGAGCCTTCCGCAACCGCGCGTTTGGTGATGACCGCGACGCGTTTGGTGGGTGCCAGCAGCAGGGCAGAACTGAGTCCGGCCAGGCCACTGCCGACGATCAAAACGTCAAAATGAAGGGTGGCTTGGGGTGCATTGGATTGGCGAGTGGACATGAGAATTCCCGGTTGGGTTTAAGAGGGGGTGTAGGCTAGCCGCACATAAATGGGTGCAAAGGCCTCGGCCTGGGTGATGTCGATCAGGGTTTCCTTGGCTAATTCGAGCAGCGCGATGAAGGTAACAACCAGCACCGGCGCGCCCTTGACCGGGTCAAACAAGGCTTCGAACTCAACAAAGCGGCGGCCCTGCAATTTTTTCAGGACCATGCTCATGTGCTCACGCACCGACAGCTCTTCGCGCGTGATTTTGTGGCGCTGCACCAGTGTGGCGCGCTGCAAGATGGCTTGCCAGGCCTGTTGCAGGTCGCTCAAGGCGACTTCCGGGAAACGCGGTGCCAGCGACTGCTCGATGTAAATCTGGGCGCGCAGAAAATCGCGTCCCAACTGGGGCAGGTCGTTGAGCCGGGCCGCAGCCAGTTTCATCTGCTCGTACTCCAGCAGGCGGCGCACCAGCTCGGCGCGCGGGTCTTCGGCCTCTTGGCCGTCAGCCACATGCTTGGGCGGCAGCAGCATGCGCGATTTGATCTCGATCAGCATGGCCGCCATCAGCAGGTACTCGGCGGCCAGTTCCAGATTGCGGTGGCGAATTTCCTCCACGTAGGTGAGGTACTGACGCGTCAGCCCGGCCATGGGGATGTCGAGAATGTTGAAGTTTTGTTTGCGGATCAGGTACAGCAGCAAATCCAGCGGGCCTTCGAAGGCCTCCAGAAACACCTCCAGCGCATCCGGCGGGATGTACAAATCCTGCGGCATGGCAAACAGCGGTTCGCCATAGAGGCGCGCCACGGCGACCTGATCAACCACCATGGGCATGCCAGCCAGGGCCTGGCTGGTGCCAGCATCGAGCGTGGCGGTGTCAACCATTGAGGGAGTGGTGTGCTATCGGGATAGCTGAGCGCCCTTGGTGACAAGGGCTACAGACCTGAGGACGATTACTTGCTTTCAGTCTGATAGACGTACGGCTTTTGCGCGACCTGCGCGGCGCGGTACGCTTCCCAGGCTTCACGATTGACCGTTTTGTCCCACAGCAATTCACGGCCCTCGCGCTGGCGGGCTGCTATGCCCGGATCTTTGGCTATGAGCTGATCGATGAACTGGGTGACATCGGATTGGTACAGGGGACGGTAAAAAATGTTCATGAAAAGACCTCTTTGCGGCATTCTAACGGCGACCCGTTTGGCCGTGCATTTATGCTTTGTTCCGATGATTGATGGGCCGGATCAATAGCGTCATCTGTTAGGATGTTTACGAAAGAGGTTCTGCAGTGACTACGGTTTGTCAATTTGATTCCCTGGTTCTTTTCCAAGAGGCGTTGCCCGCATGACACCGTTTGCATTGGCTTACGGCGCGATTGTGGCCACGCTGCTGTCTGGCCTGGTGGCCTGCCTGGCGGTGCGCCGGCATCCTGGCTATTTGCATTTCGGTTCTTTTTTCTTCCTGTTTTTGTCGGGTGCTGCCAACGTGGCAGCAGGTGGCTGGGCGCTGCTTGGTAACCTGACCCTGGCCGACCGCTTCGAGATGGGGCTGCCATGGCTGGCCTGGCATTTGCGAATCGACCCCTTGAGCGGTTTTTTTCTGGTGTTGCTGGGCACGCTGCTACTCGCTGTCGCGCTGTACGGCCCGAGCTACACGCGTGAGCTCACCCGCGGTGAGGCGCAGCAACCGCTGCCGCCGCTGGGCATCTTCACCGCGCTGTTCGTGCTGGGCATGCAAGGGCTGCTGCTGGCTGACGACGCGCTGGTGTTCATGATTTTCTGGGAGTTGATGTCGCTGTCGGGCTACTTTCTGGTGGCTTACCAGCACCAGCATGCGGCCAACCGCAGCGCCGCTTTCATTTACCTGTTGCTGGCGCACGTGGGCGCGCTGGTCATTTTGCTGTCGTTTGGCGTGCTGGCGGCGTTTGGCGGTGGCCTGAGCTTTGAGCAGATGCGCGCCGCGCCCTTGTCGCCGCTGTGGGCCAGCATTGGCTTTGCCTGCGCCTTTATCGGTTTTGGCACCAAGTCGGGCATGGTGCCGCTGCACGTCTGGTTGCCCGAGGCGCACCCGGTGGCACCGTCGCACATCTCGGCGCTGATGAGCGGTGCCATGATCAAGATGGGCATTTACGGCATGGTGCGCGTGATTTTTGATCTGATCGGCGAGGTGCAGTGGGAATGGGGCATGGTGGTACTGGTCTTCGGCACAGCTTCTTCCGTGCTGGGTGTGCTTTACGCGCTGATGCAGCACGACCTGAAACGCCTGCTGGCCTACCATTCCATCGAGAACATTGGCATCATCTTGATGGGCTTGGGCATGTCGATGATTTTTCTGGGCAACGGCCACCAGATGCTCGGCACGCTGGCACTGGTGGCCGCCCTGTACCATACGCTCAACCACGCGCTGTTCAAGGCGCTGTTGTTCCTGGGCGCCGGCTCGGTGCTGTACCGCACCCATGCGCATGACCTGGACTACATGGGCGGCTTGATTCACCGCATGCCGGTCACTGCGTTTTTGTTCCTGGTGGGCTGCGTGGCCATCTCGGCCTTGCCGCCGTTCAACGGTTTTGTCTCGGAGTGGCTGACCTTTCAGGCCGCGCTGCAGTCGGTGGCGCTGGAAAACGGCCTGTTGCGCGCCACCATCCCGTTTGCCGCCGCGCTGCTGGCGCTCACCGGTGCGCTGGCAGCAGCGTGTTTTGTCAAGGCGTTCGGCATTGCGTTCCTTGGCAAGCCGCGCTCGCACCGTGTGGCGCACGCCCGCGAAGTGCCCGCTGGCATGCTGGCCGGCATGGGCATGCTCGCCGCGCTGTGTTTGTTGTTGGGCGTGTTGCCCAGCACGGTGATCGATGCCATGGCGCCGATCACGCAGCAACTGGTGCACGCCGCGCTGCCCGACGCCACGGCGCAGGGCTGGCTCTGGCTCACCCCCACTGCGCCGCAGGTGGCGTCTTATTCGGCGCCATTCGTGGTGCTGGCGATGGTGCTGGTGTTTGGGCTGGGTTATGTTTTTCTCAAGCGCGGCAGGGCACCGGCAAGGCGCAGCGAACCGTGGGACTGCGGCTTTGGCGGCCTGACGCCGCGCATGCAATACACCTCCACGGCCTTCAGCCAACCGATCCGTCGTGTGTTCCAGGGGGTCTGGAAAGTCGATGAGCATCTTGAAACCGAGACCAGCGCCGGGGCCAACCCGCGCGTGCTGGGCTTGCGCTACCGCTTGCACACGCACGACTGGTCGTGGCTGTGGGGTTATGAGCCCATCGGTCGGCTGGTGCAGGCCGCGGCCAACCGCATCGGCTTCATCCAGACCGGCAACATCCACACCTACCTGAAATTTTCCTTTGTCACGTTATTGGTTTTCTTATGGATCGTGAGCTGATCGCCTGGCTTTTCGCCGCTGCGCAGACGCTGCTGTTCATTGCCGCCGCGCCACTGCTGGCGGGCTGGGTTCAGCGCGTCAAGTGCCACATGCAAAACCGCAGCGCGCCCGCGCCGTGGCAGCCTTACCGCGACTTGGCCAAGCTGTTTGGCAAGCAGATGGTGTTGGCTGGCAATGCCTCATGGTTGTTTCGCGTCACCCCTTATATTGTGTTCGGTGCCATGTTGCTGGCTGCGTCGGTGATGCCGCTGATCGTGGTGCAGGTGCCAACGGCAGCCATTGCCGACGTGATCGTGCTGGTGGGTTTCTTTGCGCTGGCGCGCTTTTTTACCGCACTGGCCGGTCTCGACATCGGCACGGCTTTTGGCGGCATGGGCGCCTCGCGCGAGATGATGGTGGCAGCGCTGGCCGAGCCCGCCATGCTGATGGTGGTGTTCACCTTTTCCATGACGGCGCACACCACCAACCTGTCGGTGGCCACAGCCTACATCGTGCAGCAAGGGCTGTTGTTGCGCCCGTCGTTTCTGTTTGCGCTGCTGGCGCTGGCCATGGTGGCAGTGGCCGAGGCCAGCCGCATTCCGGTGGACAACCCGGCCACCCACCTGGAGCTGACCATGCTGCACGAGGCCATGATCCTCGAATATGGTGGCCGTCACCTGGCGCTGATCGAGTGGGCCAGCTACATCAAGCTGATGATTTACGCCATGCTGATCATCAACTTTGCTTTTCCCTGGGGTATTGCACTCGACTTTTCCATGGCCGCGTTGGCCTTGGGCGTGGTGACTGTGGCAGCCAAGCTGATGCTGCTGGCGGTGGTACTGGTAATTTGGGAGACCGTGCTGGCCAAGATGCGGCTGTTTCGGGTGCCGCAGTTTCTGGGCTTTGCCTTCATGCTGTCTGTGCTGGCCATGCTGACCCAGATCATGCTGGAGGCATCAAGCTAAATGGAATTTGCGCAACTCGGCCTCTACAACCAGGCCATCATTTTGTTTTCGGCGGTGGCCTTGCTGACCTCGTTTTTGATGTTGGCGCAAAGCCGCATGCTCCCGCTCATCTTCACGTTTGCCTGGCAGGGGTTTTTGCTGGCCACGGTGACGGTGCTGGTGGCCATTGTTTCCGATCACCCGCATTTGCTGGTGTCGGCTTTTCTCACATTCGCGCTCAAGGTGGTCATCATTCCGTGGCTGCTGTACCGGCTCAGTGTGCAGCTCAAAATGCAATACAACGCCGAGCAGATTCCCCACCCCACGCTGCTGCTCATTGCCGGGGTGGCGCTGGTGATCTTCAGCTACTTCGTCTCCAAGTCGATCGTCCACCTGTCGGGCCTGGCCACGCGCAACACCATTGCCGTGAGCGTGGCCATCGAGCTGTTGGGCATGCTGCTGATGTGCGTGCGCAAGTCGGCGGTGGCGCAAGTGATCGGTTTCATGTCGATGGAAAGCGGCATCTTTTTTGCTGCCTCGGTGTCCACCTACGGCATGCCGCTGATCGTGGAACTTGGGGTGGCGTTCGACATTCTGGTGGCCTCCATTTTGTTTGGCGTGTTCTTTTTCCATCTGAAAGATTCGTTTGGCACGCTTGACGTGGGCCAGTACAACCGCCTCAGCGAAGCCAACGCATCGCAATTTCCGGCGCCCGAGCAGGCGCTGGGCCAGCCAGTGCCCGGAGACCATTCATGACGCTGCTCGAAACCACCTTGCTGGCGCCACTGGTGGGCGGGTTGGTGCTGGCCGTCCTGGGTCACCGGCCCATTGCCGGCTGGATCAACATCGGTGTCGGCATCATCACTTTTGGTGCCTCGCTGGCGATGGCGCTCGACGTCTTTGCCCACGGGCCGCAACTGTCGCCAAGCCGCATGTTCTACATTGACGCGTTCAATGTTTATCTGGTGGTGCTGACGGCTTTTGTCGGCCTGACCACGTCGATCTTTTCACGCCCCTACATGCGCCACGAGGTCGCGATCGGCCGCGTCACCGACCGCCGCTTGCGCCTGTACCATGCCATGTACCAGTGTTTTCTGTTTTCGATGCTGCTGGCGCTGTCCACCAACAACCTCGGCGTGCTCTGGGTGGCGATGGAGCTGGCCACGCTGACCACCGTGCTGCTGGTGTCGCTGTACCGCACGCCCGAGGCGATCGAGGCGGCCTGGAAATACTTTATTTTGTGCGGCGTCGGTATTGCTCAGGCGCTGTTTGGCACCGTGCTGATCTATTTTGCCGCCGAGAACAAGCTCGGCGCCGGGCGTGACGACACCCTGCTGTGGACCGTGTTGCACGATGCCGCCGCGAGCAACCTCGACCCGGCGGTGATCACGCTGGCCTTCGTCTTCCTGCTGGTGGGCTACGGCACCAAAGTGGGCCTGGTGCCACTGCACAACTGGCTGCCCGACGCCCACTCCGAAGGCCCCACGCCGATGTCGGCGGTGCTCTCAGGCCTGTTGCTCAACGTGGCGCTGTATGCGCTGGTGCGCGTCAAGATGCTGGTCGATGCCTCGCTCAACACCAACCTCGCGGGCCATCTGATGATGGGCTTCGGTCTGCTGTCATTCACCGTGGCAGGCTTGTTTTTGCACCGCCAGCACGACGTCAAGCGCATGTTCAGCTATTCGTCGATCGAGCACATGGGCCTGATCACCTTTGGTTTTGGCATGGGCGGGCCGCTCGCCACCTTTGGCGCGCTGCTGCACATGACGGTGCACTCGCTCACCAAGTCGGCCATCTTCATCACCGTGGGCCACGCCTGCCAGTTGGCAGGCACCCAGCGCATTGACCAGATTCGCGGCCTCATCCGCACCCAGCCCGCCATTGGCTGGGGCTTGCTGATCGGCACCGTATCGATTGCCGGTTTCCCGCCGTTCGGGGTCTTTATCAGCGAATTTTTGTTGCTGATGGCGACCATGAAGGAGTGGCCGTGGCTCACCATTCCGCTGTTGGTGGGTTTCGGCGTGGCTTTTGCCGGGCTGTTCCGGCACATCCAGCGCATGGTGTTCGGCGAGCCGCCGCCCGGGCAACTGCCGGTGCAAGCCAACATGCTGCCGGTGGTGCTGCATCTGGTGCTGGTGTTGTGGCTGGGGCTGGCCATTCCGATGTTTTTGTCGCGCTGGTTCGAGCAGGCCACGGTGCTGATCACGGGGGCGTCGCCGCTATGAGCGCGCCGACCAATGCCACAGCTTTGCTGGCGCGCTTGCAGGCCAGCGGGCTGGCGCTGCAAGCGCAAGACGGGCTGGCACCGGCACAACTGGTGGCGGTGGCGGCACCAGACTGGGGCCGTATGGCGCAAGAGGCCAGTGCGCTAGGCTGGCGCTGGGTAAGCGTTTGGGCGCAGGAGCTCGATGCCGACACTGGCATTGACGCTGCTGCGGGCGCTGCTGGCGCGGTGGGCGAAGTGGGCGAAGTAGTGGCTGAAGCAGGTCCGGTGCTGCAAGTCAACGCCTGTTTTGAGCACGGCGGTGCTTATCTGGTGGCGCGTACCCACGTGCCGCGCGCGCATCCCTTGCTGGCGTCGCACACGCCGCTTTACCCGGGGGCTGACCGGCCCGAGCGCCATGTGCACGATTTGCTCGGGGTGGTGTTTACCGACCATCCCGACAGGCGGCGCTGGACGCGCCACCAGGCCTGGGCCAAGTCCGAGCATCCGCTGCGTCGTGATTACCCGGTGGCGGGGCAACCCGCGGAACTCACACCGCCGGACTGCCGTTACAACTTTCTGCAAGCCCAGGGCAGTGGCGTGTACGAGATTCCGGTGGGGCCGGTACACGCCGGCATCATCGAGCCCGGTCACTTCCGCTTTCAGGCAGTCGGCGAAACGGTGCTGCGGCTCGAACAGCACCTGGCGTACACCCACAAGGGCATCGAAAAAATTGCCGAAGGGCGCGACGCGGCTGGCTTGGCACGGTTGGCCGGGCGCGTCTCGGGCGACAGCACGGTGGCGCATGCCTGGGCTGCGTGCATGGCGATGGAGCGTGCCGCTGGGCTGGAAGTGCCCGTGCGCGCCCTGTGGCTGCGCGCCCTGCTGTGCGAGCGCGAGCGCGTGGCCAACCATGTGGGCGACATGGGCGCGATGCTCAACGACATCGGTTTTGCCTTTGGTGCCATGCAGTTTTCACGCCTGCGCGAGGCCTGGCAGCGCGTCTCGAATGAGGTCTTTGGCCACCGCTTCATAATGGATGTGGTGGTGCCCGGCGGCGTGGCCATGGACTTGCAGCCGCTTTGGCTGCCCATTTTGCGTGACGAAGCGCAAGCTATGCGCCTGCAGGTGCTCAAGCTGATGGCCATCATCAACAACCTGACCTCGGTCGAAGACCGCGTGCGCGGCACCGGCATTCTCAAGGCCGAAGACGCCAAAGCGCTGGGCTGCGTCGGCTATGTCGGGCGCGCCAGCGGCCAAAACTTTGATGTGCGCCGCGATGCGCCCTATGCGCCCTATGACGGCTTGAGCGTGCAAGTGCCGCTGCACCGCTACGGCGACGTCAACGCCCGCGCGCGCGTGCGGCTGGAAGAAATGGCCGCGTCGTTCGATCTGATTGAAGCGTTGCTCGACGACCTGCCCGGCGGGCCGGTGCTGACACCCTGGCAAAGCCCACCGGAAGGCGCCGAAGGGCTGGGCCTGGTCGAGGGCTGGCGCGGCGAAATTCTGACTTATGTGCGTTTTGGCGCTGACGGGCGGGTGGCCCGGTTTTTCCCGCGCGACCCGTCGTGGACCACCTGGCCGGCGCTGGAATTGCTGGTTCACGACAACATCGTGCCCGACTTTCCCATTTGCAACAAATCGGTCAACGGCTCCTACAGCGGGGCCGACCTTTAAGCGATTTCATTCACCATGCTGCGCATTCTCGGAAAAATCCAACACATCGGCATCATCACCGAACCGGTGCCCAAGCTCGACGAGCCGGCGCTGAGCGAGGTTGGCGTCCAGCTCAAGGCCCATATTGGCGAACGCTTTAATGGCAGCCTGGCCATTCGCGAGGTCGATGCCGGCTCGTGCAACGGCTGCGAGCTTGAGATTCAGATGCTGGGCAACCCCTACTACAGCATCGAGCGTTTTGGCGTGCACTTTGTTGCCAGTCCGCGCTTTGCCGACCTGCTGCTGGTCACCGGCCCGGTGTCGCGCCACATGCAGGCTGCCTTGCTCAGCACCTATGCCGCCATGCCCGAGCCGCGTCTGGTGATCGCCGTGGGTCATTGCGGTGCCGATGGCGGCGAGTTTGGCACCAGCTACGCGTCGTGCGGCGCGGTGGCCAACGTGATTCCGGTTGATGCCGTCATTCGCGGTTGCCCGCCCACGCCGCTGGCGCTGATGCGCGGCATTCTGGAGGCCATCGGCCAGCGCTGAGCCCGGTTGCCGTGGCGACGGGCGCACGCTGGCGGGCGCATGGCTCGGCGGGTGTAAACTTTGCCCCCTCGCAACCGCCGCTCTCTACCCTGCTTATGACCTCCTTGTTTCATCCCACGACCTGGGTCCATCTGGATTGGGTACTGGTCGTGGTGGTGGCTTGGTTGCTGATTGGCGTGCTCGGTATCGTGGCGTTGCGACGCTTCAGGTTTGTTGCCATTGTGCTGTTTCCTGTAGGCGCCTTGTTTTCGGTGCTGCTGCTGGCGGTGTCGCTGAGCGCGGTATTCAGCGGGCCAGAAACCGCCATCCTGCCGCTGGGTTTGCCGCAGCTGCCGTTTCACTTGCGGCTCGACAGTCTTTCTGCGTTCTTCCTGATCATCATCGGCGGTGTTTCGGTGGGGGTTTCCACCTTTGCCGCAGGTTATTTTCGCCAGGGTGAGGGCACGCCGCCCGGTTTGATCTGCCTGGAGTACCACGTTTTTCTGGCCAGCATTGCGATGGTCGTGATTGCCGATGATGCCTACCTGTTCATGGTGGTCTGGGAAACCATGGCGCTGTCATCGTTCTTTCTGGTGCTGGCCAACCACCGAATTCCCGCCATTCGCGACGCCGGCTACATCTACATGCTGGTGGCGCACGTCGGCGCGCTGGCTATTTTGCTGTGTTTTGGCTTGCTGCAGGCCAACACCGGTGACTACACCTTTGCCAATATGCGGCAACAGCACCTGACGCCATTCTGGGGTTCGGTGGCTTTTGTGCTGGCGGTGTTCGGTTTTGGCGCCAAGGCGGGTTTGCTGCCGCTGCACGTCTGGCTGCCCGAGGCGCACCCGGCAGCGCCGTCGCCGTTTTCTGCGCTGATGAGCGGTGTGATGCTCAAGATTGCGCTGTACGGCATTTTGCGCGTCGGCTTTGACCTGTTGCAGGAGCAAATCTGGTGGTGGGGCGTGCTGCTGATGGGCGTGGGCCTGCTCACTGCCTTGTTTGGCGTGGTGTTCTCGACCGTGCAGGTGGAGATGAAACGCCTGCTGGCCTACTCAAGCATCGAAAACATTGGCCTGATCTGTGCCGGCCTGGGCCTGTCGTTGCTGTTTCGGGCCTACGACATGAAGGCCTTGTCGGCACTGGCGCTGACAGCCGCCATGTACCACATGCTGGCCCATGCCTTCTTCAAGAGCCTGCTGTTTTGCAGCACCGGCGCCGTGATGCACGCCACCGGCGAGCGCAGTCTGGGCAGGCTCGGCGGGCTGATGCGCTACATGCCCTGGGTGGCCTGGCCCACGCTTGTCGGGGCGCTGGCGTGTGCTGGTCTGCCACCCTTTGGCGGCTTCATCGCCGAATGGCTGCTGCTGCAAAGTTTTCTGTTCACCACCGGTTTGCCAAGTTCGTTCCTGGACATGCTGGTGCCTGTGATGGCGGCGCTGATCGCGCTGATTGCAGCGCTCTCGGGCTACACCATGGTCAAGTACTTTGGCGTTATCTTTCTGGGCCAGCCGCGCGAGGAAAACCTGGCGCACGCGCACGATGCCGGCCCCTGGGAGCGTCTGGGTATGGTTTGGCTGGTGCTCGGCTGCGTGGTGCTGGGGCTGATGCCAAGCCAGGTGATCGCCATGATCGACACCACCAGCGTGCTGCTGGTGGGCACCGGGCTGGCGCACACGCTGGCCGACAGCAGTTGGCTGCTGGTGCCGGTGAGCATCGAGCGCGCCAGCTATTCACCCATCATCTTTTTGCTGGGCGTGCTGGCCAGCATGGGGTTGGCATTCTGGCTGGTGCGCAAGCTCTACCATGGGCGGCTGCGCCGGGTGCCGCCGTGGGACTGCGGTTACCCTTGGCAAACTGCGCGTATGCAAGATACGGCCGAAGGCTTTGGCCAGCCGATCAGGCAAATTTTTGAACCCTTCTTTCGCATGAAGCGCCAGCTGCCGAGCGCCTTTGACGCGCAACCGAGCTACAAGGTCACGGTTGAAGACCCGCTGTGGTACTGGCTCTACCTGCCGGTGGCCTGGCTGGTCGAGCGCGTGTCCCGCATCATTGGCTTGCTCCAGCAGGGCCGTATTGCGGTCTATCTGATGTACAGCTTTATCACCCTGATTGTGGTGTTGCTGGCGGTGAAGCGATGAGCTGGCTGGGTGCATTTTCTCAATTACTGGCGCTGGTGATGGCGCTGCTGTTGGCGCCGTTGCTCACCGGCTGGGTCAACCAGTGGCGTGCCCGCTTTCAAAACAAGTCGGCACCGGGTTTGTTGCAGCCGTACCGCATGTTGCACAAGCTGTTCAACAAAGAGTCGGTGATGGCCGAGCACGCTTCGCCTTTGTACCGCACCGCGCCTTACATCGTCTTTAGTTGCATGCTGTTGGCCTGCGCCATCATTCCCACCCTGTCCACCGATCTGCCTTTGTCGCCAGCGGCCGATGCGATTGCGCTGGTGGGGCTGTTTGCATTGGCACGGGTCTTCATTTCACTGGCCGCCATGGATGTGGGCACGGCGTTTGGGTCACTTGGGGCACGCCGTGAAATGCTGGTTGGGTTTTTGGCCGAACCGGCCTTGCTGATGGTGCTCTTCATCGCCTCCATGATCACCCGCTCGACTTCGCTCACGACCATTGTCGAGACGCTGGCGCATCGCGAGTTTGCCATTTACCCGAGCCTGCTGCTGGCCGGTGTGGCCTTCACCATGGTGTCATTGGCTGAAAACGCGCGGGTGCCGGTGGACAACCCCGACACCCACCTCGAACTCACCATGATTCACGA
Organism: Rhodoferax sp.; assembly: GCF_014859475.1. Lineage (GTDB taxonomy): Bacteria > Pseudomonadota > Gammaproteobacteria > Burkholderiales > Burkholderiaceae_C > Rhodoferax. The sequence goes on along the minus strand of NZ_JACUUE010000044.1, from coordinate 4,545 downwards.
ATCGATGATCCTGGAGTATTCGGCGCGCCACCTGGCGCTGATGGAGTGGGCCGCCTCGCTCAAGCTGTTCGCCTATTCCTGTGCCGGCCTGGCGCTCTTTTTCCCCTGGGGCGTGGCCGAGGCTCATGCGCCGTTGGCGCTGCTGCTGGCATTGCCGGTGCTGATTTTCAAATTGGCCATTGGTGGTTTTTTGCTGGCCCTCATTGAAACCCTGAGTGCCAAGATGCGCATCTTTCGGGTACCCGAGTTTCTTGGCACGGCCTTTTTGTTGGCCGTGCTGGGCTTGCTGGTGAACGTGTTGCTGGGGGTCGGATGATTGCCAAATTTGCCCCGCAGCTGATCAACCTGTTTGCCACGCTGATTTTGTTGCTCTCGTTTGCCATGATTTCGCAGCGCCGCATCGTCACGCTGATCAACCTGTTCATGCTTCAGGGGGCCGCGCTGGTGGCGGCTTCGTTCTTGCTGGGCTACGTGACTGACAACCACGAACTTTATATCTCGGGTGGGCTGACACTGGTGCTCAAGGTGATTTTCATCCCGTGGATGCTGCACCGGGTGATTCGCAAGCTCAATGTGCGCTGGGACGTTGAAACCCTGCTCAATGTGCCGACCACCATGCTGGTTGGCATTGGACTGGTGATTCTGGCGTTCAGCCTGGCGCTGCCGGTGTCACGCCTGTCGAGCGCGCTGGCCGGTGGCTCGCTCGGCATTGCGCTGGCCTGCATTTTGTTGTCGTTCATGATGATGATCACGCGCTCCAAGGCGGTGCCGCAGGTGATCGGCTTTTTGTCGATGGAAAACGGTCTCATTTTTGCCGCCACCGCCGTCACCAACGGTATGCCGATGATCGTCGAGTTTGGCGTGGCGCTCGACGTGCTGGTGGGGGTGTTGATATTGGGCGTTTTCATGTTTCAGATTCGCGAGAAATTCGACACGCTGGACATCCATAACCTTGAATCGCTCAAGGAAGACTAAGCATGCAGGCCCTCTATTTTGTTCTTGGTGTGCCGTTGCTGGGCGGCGTGGCGCTGGCCCTGGTGGGCCACCGTGCTTATGCCCGTGACGTCAACGTGGTCTTCAGTCTGCTGACTTTTCTGGCGTCGTGCGTGCTTACAGCGCAGGTCATCAACAACGGGCCGCAGTTGCTCTTGCAAGACCAGTTTTTCATTGACCCGCTGAACGTATTTCTGGTCACGCTCACCGCCTTTGTCGGCCTGACCACGGCCATTTTCTCGCGCCCCTACATGCGCATCGAGCAAGACCACGGCAAGATGACGCCGCCGCGCATGCGCCTGTACCACAGCATGTACCAGCTGTTCAGCTTCACCATGCTGCTGGGCTTCACCACCAACAATCTGGGCATCATCTGGGTCGCCATGGAAGCCGCCACGCTGACCACCGTGCTGCTGGTCAGCGTGTATCGCACCACCGCCAGTCTGGAGGCGGCCTGGAAGTATTTCATCTTGTGCGGGGTTGGCATTGCGCAGGCGCTGTTCGGCACCATTTTGTTGTACATGGCCGCTGAGAAAGTGCTCGGCCCCGAGCACGCGACGCTGCTGTGGACCAACCTTAACGACATCAAGGGCCAGCTTGACCCGACCATCATCACGCTGGCATTTGTCTTTTTGCTGATTGGCTACGGCACCAAGATTGGCATGGTACCGCTGCACAGCTGGCTGCCCGACGCGCACGCCGAAGGCCCCACGCCGGTTTCTGCCGTGCTCTCGGGGCTGCTGCTCAATGTGGCCATGTACGCGGTGCTGCGCTGCAAGGTGCTCACCGACGGCGCGCTCGACAACGACATGGCGGGTGAGTTGATGATGGGTTTTGGCCTGCTCTCGGTTACTGTGGCGGCGTTCTTTTTGTCGCGCCAGAAGGACGTCAAGCGCATGTTCTCTTATTCGAGCATCGAACACATGGGCATGATCACCTTTGCCTTCGGCATGGGCGGGCCGGTGGCCAACTTTGCCGGGCTGCTGCACATGACGGTGCACTCGCTGGTCAAGTCGGCCATCTTCTTTACTGTGGGCCACGCCACGCAAAAGGCTGGCACGCAAGTGATGAGCGAGATTCGCGGCCTGATCAAGGTCAACCCCAACGTGGGTTGGGGCTTGATGCTCAGCGTGATGGCCATTCTGGGCATGCCGCCGTTTGGCGTGTTTGCCAGTGAATTCCTGATTTTGACCACAGCCATGCGCGAGCAACCCTGGGCGGCACCGTTTTTGTTTCTGGGGCTTGGCATCGCCTTTGCCTCGATCCTGGTCCGGGTGTTGCCAATGGTGTTTGGCGACACCACGCTGAAGCCGCTGGCACATCCACCGGCGCTGATCCCGGTGTTTGTGCACCTGGCGCTGGCGCTGGTGTTGGGACTGTTCATTCCACCTTATTTGAACGACTGGTACGTGCAAGCGGCCAGCATGCTGGGAGGCTGAGCGCATGCGGATTGCCGGACTCGATGTTGAATTTGCCGCCTTGCCCGCGCCGGTGCCGGTCTGGCACGCGCAGGTGACTACCGAGCAGTGGCAGACGGCGGCCACCGCCGTGCGCGACGAGGGCGGGCGCCTGCTGGCGCTGTGGGCCGGGCCCATCGGCGACGCAGAAGGCAGCGTAGGCGCGGCTAGCGAACCTGCTTTCATGTACGCAGCCTACGTCACCCTCGAAGGTGCATTCTGGTTGTCCTTGCCGCTGGTGCCGATGGCGCAGATTGGTCGTCAACTGGTTTACCCGGACCTGGCTCCGGTGTTTCCCTGCGCCACACGCATGCAACGCGCCGCCGCCGATCTGTCTGGCGTGCACGCGCTGGGCGCCGAAGACCTGCGCCCCTGGCTCAACCATGGCGCCTGGCCTGCCGACCATTACCCACTGCAGCAAGACCCTGCCAAGCTGCCGCTGGTGCAAGCCACCGAACTCACTGACTACGCGTTTGTGCATGTGGACGGCGACGGCGTGCACGAGATTGCCGTCGGTCCGGTGCATGCGGGCATCATTGAACCCGGCCATTTCCGCTTCAGCATCGTCGGTGAAAAAGTGCTGCGACTGGAGCAGCGCCTGGGCTACACGCACAAGGGTACCGAGCAGCGCATGACGCAACTGGCACCACTGCAAGCCGCCCGGCTGGCGGGGCGTGTCTCGGGCGACAGCACTGTGGCCTACGCCTGGGCCTATTGCATGGCGCTCGAGTCGGCTTGCCAAACCACTATTCCGGCGCGCGCTGCCTGGCTGCGTGCGCTGATGCTCGAGCGCGAACGCATCGCCAGCCACCTGGCCGACCTGGGCGCGCTGGGCAATGATGCCGCCTTTGCATTTGGTCTGGCGCAGTTCTCGCGGCTGCGCGAAGACTGGTTGCGCGCCGCCAAAACGGTTTTTGGCCACCGCCTGATGATGGACTGCATCGTGCCCGGCGGTGTCAACAGCGACATCGACCGCAGCCAGGCCGCGCTGCTGTTGCAGCAGTGCGATGCCGTGGAGCGCGAAGTGCGCACGCTGTTCAACATTTACGAAGCCCATGCCGGCCTGCAAGACCGTTTCATGACCGCTGGCCGTGTGACGCCGGCTTTGGCTTCGCGGCTTGGCTTGACCGGCTTGGCCGGGCGCGCCAGCAGCCAGGCCTGGGACGTGCGTTGCGACCATCCCTTTGTGCCTTACGACGGCATGGAAGTCGCCATGGCCACCCACCATAACGGCGATGTGGCGGCCCGTGTGCTGGTGCGTTTTGACGAATTGTTTGAGTCGATGCGGCTGATCCGGCGCATGCTTGACGAAATGCCGCCGGGCGAGGTGCTGTGCCCGGTACAACTGCCGCAGCAGCCCGCGCGCGGCGCCGGTTGGGTTGAAGGCTGGCGCGGTGAGTTGTTTGTGGCGCTGGAGCTGGCCGGTGCCGACCAAGCTAATCGCATCAAGCGCTGCCACTTGCACGACCCGTCATGGCAAAACTGGCCGGCGCTCGAGCATGCCATCATGGGCAACATCGTGCCCGACTTTCCGCTCATCAACAAGTCGTTCAACCTCAGCTATTCAGGGCAGGATTTATGATCTGGAAAGTGGTCAAGCAAATTGCCAAAACCGGCATTCGCACCGAAGCCGCGCCCGACATCGGTGCCGATGAGGCCGCGCAAGCCGCACGCATCCAACAGGATTTGCTCGACATTCTGGGCCAGGCGCTGACCATCCGTTTGGTCGATGCCGGTTCGTGCAATGGCTGTGAGCTGGAGATCAACGCGCTGGGCAACCCTTATTACAACATTGAAGGCCTGGGCATCAAATTTGTCGCGAGCCCACGCCATGCCGACTTGCTGCTGGTCACTGGCCCGGTATCGCGCAACATGGAAACCGCCCTGAAGCGCACCCACGATGCCATCCCTGATCCCAAGCTGGTGGTCGCCGTGGGCGACTGCGCCTGCGATGGCGGCATTTTTGGTGAAAGCTACGCCAGTTGCGGCCGCGTGGCCAACGTGATCCCGGTCGATGAGGTCATTCCCGGCTGCCCGCCGCCGCCTCTGGAGATTTTGCGCGGCATTTTAAAGGCGGTGAGGCGACGCGTGAATG
>NZ_JACUUE010000259.1 GCF_014859475.1 Rhodoferax sp. | reverse complement strand
GTGGTCATCGACAAGGTGGTGCCGGGCTCACCCGCAGCGCAGGTTGGCCTGATGCCGGGCGATGTCTTTGTTTCTCTCGACAATTTCCCCGTGGATGAGCAGGGTGATGTGAGCATCGTGATCGGCGGCAAGAAGCCGGGCGATAGCGTCGCGGTAAAGGTGCGCCGCGCCGGTCAGGAGATGCTATTTGAGCCGCTGCTTGCCGCGCAGTCAGCGCATCCGGCAAAGCCTTGAGCCAGACGGGCCTGAACCACGTAGTTTTGTCTTGCTCCCTCGTCCTTTGGGGGACGGCGTCAAGACATATCTCAGCGGCGCACCAGGCGCAGCGCGAGTTCGTGTGACAGCTTGGGGTGATCCACCTTGACGTAGGGCGGCTTGGGCCAGGCCCAGGCCTTCTCGGTGAACAAGGCGCGCATGGCATTGATGTCGCAGTGGTAGGGCGGCCCGTGGATGACGCCCTGCTCGCTGGCTGCCGGGCGCAGCATCTGCATGTACAGCACCCACAGGCTGCCCGCAGACTTGAGCCACCGGTGCAGTTGCTGTGTGTAGTCCAGCCAGTGCTCGGGGTGAATGGCGCACAGGCAGGTTTGCTCGTAGATGGCATCGAACGGGTGCTGCGGCTGGTAGCTCAGCACGTCAGCCTGAACCACTTCCGCCGTGAGCCGCTGCGCCTGCAGCAGCGCGCGCGTTTTGGCCACCGCGGCGGCGGTGTAGTCAACGCCGGTGACGTCGAAGCCGCGCCGCGCCAGCTCGGCCACTTCCCAGCCTGTGCCGCAACCTGGCACCGCGATGCGGCAGGGCAGCAACTCGCCAGCGTCGAGCCAAGCCAGCAGCTGCGGGCTGGGGCTGCCGCGGTCCCAGCTGGTTTCATGGTTGTCGAAGCGCTGCTGCCAAAAATCAACGGTCGGACCTGCCACCTGGTTTGCTTTCTGAGGGTGGATGAAGCCTGCATTATGTCTCAAGCCGGATGCTTCATTTACACTTTGCGGATCAGGTCGGCATAAACCGGTCCTGTACACGCTAGGGGTGCTGATGTTCGTGCGTGGAAAACCGTTCGATGCAAGTCATGTCAGCGTAAAACCTGGCACTTTGAGGACCGCCATGATGGCGGCTTGATGCACACCAGAATATTTTTTATGGGTATCAGCAAGACGTGAAAGTGAAGATGCAATAAACAGGTCAGACCGGCAGCGGGCAAGCTCGACTAACTTGCAGTGGCAAAAGCGCATGCGCAACACCACGGTTCATGAATGGAGCCCCGCTGAGCGGTTCGTATCTGGGTCCGAACTGGCTGTTCCGGTGCAACAAGGCCGTCTGTAGATGTGCAGTCTGTTCCTCGTTTTAGCGCAGCTTCTGTTCACACGAATGCAAAATACTGTTGATCAGGAAAATGCAAATCCATCCTTGACTTATCGGGAAGTCCCTGTAGCAAGTTAGGGCTGATTTTCGATGTCCCCAAACAAAGGCTATCAGCGGTTGATTGTCAGCTGCGCAGTGGGGGGCGCTCGATTGCCCGTCCCAATGAACTTTAGTCCAAACCAAATGGGCAGTTGAAAAACGAGTTGGAAAACCGACACCCAAAAGACGGAGAACATGATGACCAATAAACGCGACATTTTTGCTGAAGTCACAGAAGGTTTTTAGGCGCTCAAATCTGAACGCGAGGGCAAGCTAACGCTGCGCAACTTCAAGGTTGAAAGCAAACCAGCGCCGGTGCTGCTGCCGCAAGATGTGATCCAGGTGCGAGAACAATGGCGCTTGTCGCGCCCGGTGTTTGCGCATTACCTGCGCACTGTCGCCTATCCTGGCGAAATTTGGTTGACGTCGAGTTAACGTCTTTCGACGTTTCAGGTGGTCTGAACTATAGCCCAGTGGATCATGCACCACAATGTCTGCTCCCGCTGCGGACTTGACCCACGAAAGTACCGCGTGGCTGACCGCAACGGGTCTTCTGCCGGCATCCGCTTTACAACATTTCCCGAGTCAACAATCTGGCAAAAACTTTGGTAACAAAAAAGCCCGCTTGATGCGGGCTTTTTTGTGAATCAGGAAAACCGAATTACTTCAGTTTCATTTCCTTGTAATCCACGTGCTTGCGAGCTTTGGGATCAAATTTCTTGATCAGCAATTTCTCGGGAGTGGTCTTCTTGTTTTTGTCAGTCGTGTAGAAGTGACCGGTGCCGGCTGTCGATTCCAGCTTGATTTTTTCGCGTCCGCCTTTGGTTGCCATGATGTTCTTTCAGTAAAAGGTTTCAGGCCTGACCACGGGCGCGCAAATCTGCGAGCACAGCGTCAATGCCATTTTTGTCGATCAAACGCAGACCGGCGTTGGAGATGCGCAGGCGCACCCAGCGGTTTTCTGACTCGACCCAGAAACGGCGGTATTGCAGGTTCGGCAGGAACCGGCGTTTGGTTCTGTTGTTGGCGTGGGAAACCTTGTTCCCGACCATCGGGCCTTTGCCCGTGACTTCACATACGCGTGCCATGTGGACACTCCGATACTTTTAAACGGCCCTGACTGACGCCAGAGGCCTCACCTCGCCAAGAATAGGGTGGCGGTAACCCGAATGCCGCCAGAATCCCTCACGGGATAAGCAACAAAGCCGGAGATTATAGCCCGGCTTTGAAAAATTATTCGTCATTGCGAGAAGCGTAGCGACGTGGCAATCCATGAAGTTCAGGGTCATGGATTGCCGCGCTACGCTTTCCATGAACAGTCCCGTCGTTGCACAAATGGCCGTCATTGCGAACGCAGTGAAGCAATCTATGCAGTCGGAAGTCATGGATCGCCGCGCTTCGCTCGCGATGACGGTTCAAGGTCCGTGTGCGGTATCGAGCCGGATACGGGGGGCTCGCAGTGACGAAGTCTCTGTTCAAGGTCCGTGTGCGGTATCGGGCCGGGTACGGATGGCTCGCAATGACTGTG
>NZ_JACUUE010000258.1 GCF_014859475.1 Rhodoferax sp. | reverse complement strand
CATGGATTGCGTCACTGCGTTCGCAATGACGGGGCTGTTCATGGAAAGCGTAGCGTGGCGATCCATGCAGCCCGGGGTCATGGATTGCTTCACTGCGTTCGCAATGACGGGGATCGTTCGCAATGACGGGACGGTTCAGGCACTGCCCTCGTCGAGCGTGGCTTCTTCCAGATGGCGGGTGTCGCCCCAGCCCACCAGCGTCAGGCCCTGGGCGGTCCAGAGCAGGCGGTTGATGGCGGCATTGCCCAGGTGCCAGCTGCGCGGCGCCTGCAGCTCCTGGCCGGTGGCTAACCGGTACAGCATGTCCAGCACGCCACCGTGGGCCACCAGCACCATTTGCCCGCCGACATGTTGCGCCGCCAGGGCGTCAACGGTGCCTGAAATGCGCTCACGCAGGGCCAGCAGCGATTCGCCTTCCGGCGGCGCCCAGTCGGGCTCACGCTTGCGCCAGCGCAGCGCCTCCTCGGGCCAATGCGATTCAAGCTCGGCATGGGTTTTGCCCTCAAAGCTGCCAAAGCAGCGTTCGCGCAAATTCCGGTTGGCTACCAGCGGCGCTGCCGTGGTTTGCGCAATGGCGCTGGCGGTATGCCAGGCGCGCAGCAGGTCGCTGGCATAAATGGCGTCGATGGGCTCGTCAGCCAGCGCGCGCGCCACTTGTTGCGCCTGCCAAATGCCTTTGGGATTGAGCGAAATATCGAGGTGGCCCTGCAAGCGGGTGTCCACGTTCCAGGCGGTTTCGCCGTGGCGGATGGCAATGATTCGGGTGGCTAACATGATTCTTTGTGGGACAGACCGCAGCTATACGGAGTGAGCCAGCGCTGTCCTCTACTGATTACCTTGGGATTTCAATGTTGACGCGGCGCACACCGGCTGGTGGTGTCGGAAAGCCTTGCAGCGCCGCATCAAGCATGGCAGCCAGCACGGCGTCACTGTCAGACCATATCCCATCGTGGCTGGCATGGCTCTCGAACAGCACCGCGCCCGAGGCGTTGCGAATCATCAGACTGACCTGGCGCCAATAGCTGGTTTGCGTCTCAACCCACGGAAACCTGCCGCCGCGGCTGCCGACACTGATGGCACCACTGCCAAACACCCAGCCCAAGCCCCAGCCGATGCCCACGCCGCCTTGATTGACCGTGTTTTCCTGGCGCTGTACAGCCGTGACCTGCACACTCAATGGCGCGTTATTCTGGCGCCTGAGGCCCACTTTGCCCAGTGCCAGCTCGGCCAGCTTTTCCAGTCTGGCCTGATGCACGGGGTTAGCCATTTGCGAGGGCAGTCGCTCGAACTGGTAGCTCGACCCTGGGGCCACCGCTTGCGGCGCAAAGCTGTTGACCTGGTTGTCAATCACCCGCATACCAGTGCAGCCCGAGAGCAACAACGCCAACGGGATCAAGGCTGATCGCAACACTTTGCCAAGCACCCAAGTCATGATTTTTTCTCCAGTTCAGAGCTGTACCACTTGCACACCCGCCACGCCGGGCAGCGGAAACGCTTCGTCGTCAAAGACCTTGTCGCCGTCAACGTCGGCCTGGCCGGTGATTTTGATGTTTTTGAAGTCGTAATGACTGGCATCCATCAAATGCGATGGCACCACGTTTTGCAACGACGTGAACAGGGTCTCGGTGCGGCCCGGGTATTGTTTTTCCCAGTCGCGCAGCATCTGGCCGATGCGCTGGCGCTGCAGGTTTTCCTGGCTACCGCACAGGCTGCACGGAATGATCGGAAACTGGCGCTGCGCGGCCCAACGCACCAGGTCTTTTTCGGCCACGTTGGCCAGCGGCCGGATCACGATGTGGCCGCCGTCGTCGCTGACCAGCTTGGGCGGCATGCCCTTGAGCTTGCCGCCAAAAAACATGTTCAAAAAGAAGGTGGCCAGCATGTCGTCGCGGTGGTGGCCCAGCGCAATTTTGCTGATCTTGAGCTCGTCAGCCACGCGGTACAAAATACCGCGGCGCAGCCGGCTGCACAGGCTGCACATGGTCTTGCCTTCGGGCACCACTTTTTTGACAATGCTGTAGGTGTCCTGGGTTTCGATGTGGTATTCGATGCCGAGCTTGGCCAGGTACTCGGGCAGGATGTGCGCCGGAAAGCCGGGCTGTTTCTGGTCCAGGTTGACGGCGATGATCTCGAAGTGGATCGGCGCGCGCTTCTGCAATTTGAGCAAGATGTCGAGCAGGCCGTAGCTGTCCTTGCCGCCGCTCACGCAGACCATGACACGGTCGCCCTCTTCGATCATGTTGAAGTCGATGATGGCCTGGCCGACCTGACGGCACAGGCGCTTTTCGAGCTTGTGGACTTCCCGCTCGATCTTGGGTTCGCGCGGCGCCGGGGCGTCCTGGGCTTCGCTTGCTTTCCAGACTGCGTTCATGGTTTCAATCCTTGTTCCACTGACCGGTTTCAACGCGAATGGCGACTTCGCAATCGGCAAAAATCTCCAGCTTGGCGATCTTGACGCGCACCCCCTTCACATTGGGCAACTGCATGAGCCGGTTGGCCAGCTTGCCAATCAACGTTTCCAGCAGGTTGACGTGCTCCGCGGTGCATTCGTCGATGATGATCTTGCGCACTTTGCGGTAGTCCAGCACGTGCATGATGTCGTCGTCCGCGGGCAGTAGCGGCTGATGTCCCAAGCTCAGTTCGGCATCCACCTGGATCGGTTGCGGCGCGGCTTTTTCAGCTTCAAGGATGCCCAGATTGGCGTCAAAGCGCAAGCCGGTCAGCGTCAGGGTTTGTTGGCCCAGCAGGTGCTTGCTTGTATAGGTGATCATGATGGTTTTTTGTTACTTAAAAGGACATCGTCACTGCGACAGTAGCCGTCATTGCGAACGCAGTGAAGCAATCCATGACCCCGGCCTGCATGGACTGCCGCGCTGCGCTTTCCATGAACATCACCGTCATTGCGAACGAAGTGAAGCAATCCATGCACCCGGAAGTCATGGATCGCCACGCT
>NZ_JACUUE010000043.1 GCF_014859475.1 Rhodoferax sp. | reverse complement strand
ATGACGAAGCTGTTCAGGCAAAGGAGCGCTGTGACGCGGCAATCGCAGTGACGGTTTTTTTGAACGACAGGAGCATGTGTGTACCAGTGGAACTTTGAATTTTTGTGGGCATACCGCAGCCTGTTTGCCACCGGCCTGCTCTACACGCTGGGCTATACCGCGATGTGCATTGCGCTGGGCCTGCTGTTTGGCCTGATCGCCGGCATGGGACAGTTGTCGCGCTTGGGCGTGGTGCGCTGGCCCATGAAGGGCTATGTGGAGCTGTTCCGCTCCACGCCGGTGCTGGTGCAGATCATCTGGTTTTACTACGCGCTGCCGGTGCTGCTGGGCATCGAAATGTCGCCGGCCATGGCGGCGATCTTGGCGCTGTCCTTGTACGGCGGCGCGTTTTACTCCGAGATCATCCGCGGCGGCATCATCTCGATCGAGATCGGTCAGACTGAAGCCGCGCGCGCGCTGGGCATGACGCGCTTTCAGATCATGCGCCGCGTGGTGTTGCCGCAGGCGCTGCGGCGCATGACGCCGCCGCTGCTGAACCAGTCGATCATGCAGCTCAAAAATACCTCGCTGGTCTCCATCGTGGCCCTGCCCGACCTGGTCTATCAGGCGCAAGCCGTGGTGCACGAAACCTACCGGCCGCTGGAAACCTACACCTTGATTGCCTTGATGTACCTGGCCGTGCTGCTGCCCGCCACCAGCCTGATCAAGCGGCTGGAACGGCGCGCCGACACCTAGGACTGACGCAAAACGGCCCCAGCGTTGTTCTTCCTCCTTGCCTTACGTCTGTAATGCCTGCGTCGGAACGCCTAGCTGGGGCAGTTTTGCGTCAGTCCTGACTTTGCGAGAATTAGACATGATTGAAATACAGGGGCTGCGCAAGCAGTTTGGCGACAACGTGGTGCTGCGCGACGTGTCGATGCAAGTGGCCAAGGGCCAGGTGGTGGCCCTGGTAGGGCCGTCGGGCTCGGGCAAATCCACGCTGCTGCGCTGCATCAATTTGCTGACCCTGCCCGATGCCGGCAGCATCCGTGTCGGCACGCACGCCTTCAGCTACCAGGGTGACGCCACCAAGCTACCTGGCGACCGCGTGTTGTCGCGTTTTCGGGCCAATACCGGCATGGTGTTTCAGCATTTCAACCTGTTCCCGCACATGACTGCTCTGCAAAACGTGATGGAGGGCATGGTCACGGTGCTGCGCACGCCCAAGCCACAAGCGCGCGAACAGGCCTTGCAACTGTTGGCCAAAGTCGGGTTGGCGGACAAGGCCGACGCGCATCCGCAGCAGCTCTCGGGTGGTCAGAAACAGCGCGTGGCCATCGCCCGCGCGTTGGCCATGCGGCCGCAGGTGATGCTGTTTGACGAGGCCACCTCGGCGCTCGACCCCGAACTGGTGGGCGAGGTGCTGGCGGTGATTCAGTCGCTGGCCAAAGACGGCATGACCATGGTCATCGTCACCCACGAAATTGCCTTTGCCCGCGAGGTGGCCGACGTGCTGGTCTTCATGCGCGACGGCGTGGTGGTGGAAAGCGGCCCGGCCAAAGACGTGATCGACCACCCGCAGCAGGCTGCCACGCAGGCTTTTTTGGCGCGCTTTCACGACAAGTCTTAAAGTGTTGGGGTCAGAGCACGTCGCTTCGCGAGTGGTCTGACCCGCAAGGTTTCAGGTTGGTTGGGGTCAAAGCACGTCGCTTCGCGAGTGGTCTGACCCGCAAAGTATCAGAAAAAGAAACGGGCGGGCGACAAGGCCGACAAGTCTTGCGCGCTGTCTTGCCCCAGCGCCCAGCGCGCCACGGCGGCGCCCACCAGCGGCCCCAGGCAAATGCCGTCGCCCTGCATGGCGGTGGCCAGGATCAGGCCGTCCAGTTCGGGGTGTCGGCCAACGATGGGCAGGCCGTCTTCGGTGGTGGCGCGAATGCCGGCAAAGGTGCGAATCACGCGCTGGCGCGCCAGCGGCGGATAGACATCAATGGCCTCGCGCAGAATCGTCGCCACCGTGCGGATGTCGGTCTGGCGATCGAGCAGGCCGGTCTCGCGGCTGCTGCCCAGCAAAAATTGGCCGGTGCGCAGCGGGTCGATCACCAGGCTGACCGAGCTTTGCTGGGCCGTGGGTGTGTGTTTGGCGGCCAGGTAACTCGCTGACATCAGTGGCCCGGGCAGCGCCGCGTAGCCAAAGGCGGCGCGGTCGGTCACAATGAGTTGGCCCTTGCGTGGCACCATCACTTTCTCGAGGCCGACAAAGGCCATCGAGTCGATGCCTGCAGCCAGCACCACCACGTCAGCCATGATGCGCCCGGCGGCTGTTTCGACACCTGTCACACGGTTGTTGGCGATCACCAGATCAAGCACAGGGGTCTGCCGCAGTGGCACCACGTTGGCGCGAGACAGCAAGCGGTGCGTTACCTGGTAGCCAATGGCGTGGCCGTCCCTGGGCACCTTGAGCCCGGCCAGCACGCTGCCACCCAAGCCCGGCACGCGGCGCATCAGCATGGCGCGGTCGAGCCACAGCGTGGCCTCGCCCTGGCCGTCGAGGTCGCGCTGCTGCGCAGCAATCACCGCCACTTCCTGTTCGGTGCGGGCAAATAAATAGGTCGGGCGGGTATGAAACAGGTTGGTCAGCACCTCTTCGCGCACCAGTTGGGCGTAAAGGTCGCGCGCCTGGCGCGCCAGTTGCATCATCACGCCGGGGCGTTTGCTGGCCACCGACACCGCGCCATCCGAGGCACCGGTGGCGCCCGCTGACGGGGCCTGCGCATCGAGCACGGTCACTTTGGCACCTGCGCTGCTGAGGTAAAAGGCGGTGGCCGCGCCCACGATGCCGGCGCCGATCACAACAACATGGGGAAAAGGTCGACTGGCAGGCATGTTTTTGGTTAATGAGCAGGCCATATTATCGAGGCTGGTTTTGGCTACGGGGGGTGGTGCACCTCAATTCCCCTCGTGCCTTGTAGCCCGGATGCAATGCGGCGATTTTCGCGGCGCAAGGCCCCGGATTTCGCTTCGCTGCATCCGGGCTACAGGCTGCGCGTGAAGTTGCGCCACGCGCCCATAAAATCAAGGCCACTCCCGCTTTATTCAAACCCCCATGACCTTCCCCAATGCCCTTGAAAACCTGAACGTGCTGGCTCAGCAAACCCTGCTGCCGCCCAGTGCCTTGCACGATGCCGTGCCCGCCAGTGCGCGCGCCACCCACACCGTGAGCGCAGCCCGTGCCGCCGTGGCCAACATCCTGCAGGGCCGCGACCCGCGCTTGTTGGTGGTGGTCGGGCCGTGCTCGATTCATGACCTGGTCGCGGCCCGGGACTACGCGCAACGCCTGAAGGCGCTGGCCGACGAGCTGCAAGACCAGCTCTTCATCGTGATGCGCGTTTATTTTGAGAAACCACGCACCACCGTGGGCTGGAAAGGCCTGATCAACGACCCGCGCATGGACGGCTCGTTTCGCATCGAAGAGGGCTTGCATCTGGCGCGCCAGTTGCTGGTGGACCTCAACGAGATGGGCCTGCCCTGCGGCACCGAGGCGCTCGACCCGATCACGCCGCAGTACCTGGGCGACCTGATTGCCTGGAGCGCGATTGGCGCGCGCACCACCGAGAGCCAGACGCACCGCGAACTGGCCAGCGGCCTGTCGAGCCCGGTGGGCTTCAAGAACGGCACCGATGGCAATCTGGAAGTGGCGCTCAACGCCATGCTGTCCGCAGCCCAGCCGCACACCTTTCTGGGCATCAATGGCGAGGGCCAGGTGGCGCTCACACAAACCCGGGGCAACGCCCATGGCCATTTGATTTTGCGCGGCGGCGCACAGCCGAATTACGACTCGGTGGCCGTGGCGCAAGCTGAAGCCGAACTCGCCAGGGCCAACTTGCCGGTCAACATCGTGGTGGACTGCAGCCACGGCAACTCGCGCAAAAACCACGCGCTGCAAAGCCTGGTGCTGAAAGACGTGGTGGGCCAGATTGCCGATGGCAACAAATCCATCAAGGGCGTGATGCTGGAATCGAATCTGTTCGAGGGCAACCAGAAGCTGGCCGACCCCGAGGGCCTGCGCTACGGTGTGTCGATCACCGATGCCTGCCTGGGCTGGGACGACACCAACAGCGGCTTGCGCGAAGCGGCGCAGCGGCTGCGCAGCGTGCATCGCTAAGGGCTCGTCAAGTGCTGCGTCAAGCCGCCAGCGCGGCCTCGATGTCTTTGGCCAGACTCTCTGGCGTATCGGTGGGCGCATAGCGTTTCAGCACGGCACCCTCCTTACTGATCAGAAATTTGGTGAAGTTCCATTTGATCGATTTGCTGCCCAGCAGGCCGGGTGCCTCGGCCGCCAGCCACTGGTAGAGCGGGTGAGCGCCCGTGCCGTTGACGTCGATCTTGGCCATCATCTGGAACGTGACGCCATAGTTGCGCTGGCAAAAGCCGGCTATCTCGTCGTTGGAACCCTTGTCTTGTGCGCCAAACTGGTTGCACGGAAAACCCAGCACCACCAGACCCTGTTTGCCATAGGTTTGATGCAGCTTCTCCAGCCCGGCAAATTGCGGCGTGAAACCGCAGGCACTGGCGGTGTTGACGATCAACAGCACTTTGTCCTTGAAATTTTTCAAGGCAACGGGTTTCCCGTCAATTGACAGGGCTTCAAAGTCATTCACAGTGGTCATTGCTTTTCCCTAAAAATCAGCCATGGGCCTTGTCGTTGCGGGCAATCGCCAGCAAGTGGTCGATTTCCTCGCGGTGCAGCACCAGGTTGCGCGCATGCCAGCGACGAATCAGCCACATGAAGCCGGCAATCACCAGGCCAAAACCGGTGATGGCCGCAAAGGTCGGCAAACCCAGGCCGGTGGACAGGCTGTAGAGCGCGCCCAGCACCAGAATACAGGCTTGTTCGTTGAAATTCTGCACCGCAATCGAGCGCCCGGCACCCATCAGGTTATGGCCGCGGTGCTGCAGCAGCGCATTCATGGGAACCACCAAAAAGCCGCCCAAGGCGCCCAGCAAAATCAGGAACGGCGCCGCCACCCAGACGTTGGTGATAAAAATCAGGCCAATGATCAGCAGGCCCATGAGAATGCCCAGCGTGATCACACGCGGGCCGTCCTCAAGTTTCATGCGCATGGAAGCGACCATGGCCCCCAACGCCATGCCAATCGCCACCACCCCCTGCAAGGCCGATGCCTGCGTGACCGAGTAACCCAAAGCGGCGGCAGCCCAGGCCAGCACGATAAAGCGCAAATTGCCCGCCACGCCCCAGATCAACGTCGTGGCGGCCAAAGAGATTTGCCCCAGCTTGTCGCGCCACAGGCGGGCGTTGCAGGTCCAGAAATCAGGCAGTAGGGTCAGCAGGCGTTTGGGCATCGGGCGCATCAGCACGCCGGTGAGCGGAATGTGGGTGTTGAACCAGGCGGCCAGCAGATAGACAAATATGAGCACCGCAATGGCGGCTTCGGCCGGGTTGTTGATGCCGGTGTCGATGCCCGGGATGTCGATGGCGAGCAAGTGCCGCGACACTTGATGCCCGACCAGTTGGCCACCCAACAAGACACCCAGAATGATCGAGCCAATCGTCAGGCCCTCGATCCAGCCATTGGCCTTGACCAGTTGCGAGGCCGGCAAGAGTTCAGTCAGGATGCCGTATTTGGCCGGTGAATAGGCCGCCGCGCCCAGGCCGACCACGGCGTAAGCCAGCAGCGGATGGGTGCCAAACAGCATGAACAGGCAGCCGCCCACCTTGATGAAGTTGCTCACCAGCATGACCCGGCCCTTGGGCATGGAGTCGGCAAAGGCACCGACAAAAGGTGCCAACACCACGTAAAACAGGGCAAACATGGGCACCAGGGCGGCCTGTTGCCACTGCGGGGCGTGGCTGGTGCGCAGCAATTGCACGGCGGCTACAAACAAGGCGTTGTCGGCCAGCGAGCTGAAAAACTGCGCTGACATGATGGTAAAAAAGCCGCGTTTCATCGATATTGTTGGCAACCGCTCAAAGCGGCGCTGTGAGGGGGTCTTTTCTCCAAACGGTACCGGGTTATAGCACGCCGCGGCGGTGTCAAAATCGCCCCACACGCTATTTCCCCAGACCTGTCATGCCCCGTCCGATCCTCGCCACCATTCATGCCGCCGCCCTGCAGCACAACCTGGCGCGCAACCGCCAGGCCGCCCCTGACGCCCGGGTCTGGGCGGTGGTCAAGGCCAACGCGTATGGCCACGGCATCGAGCGCGTGTTTGAAGGCTTGCGCAGCGCCGATGGCTTTGCCCTGCTCGATCTGGAGGAGGCCCAACGCGTGCGCGAACTTGGCTGGCGCGGCCCCATTTTGTTGCTGGAAGGCGTGTTTGAGCCGCGTGACCTGGAGTGGTGCTCGCGGCTGGACCTGTGGCACACGGTGCATTGCGACGACCAAATCGACATGCTCGCCGCCTGCAAGACCCATGTCGGTCACCGCGTGTTCTTGAAGATGAATTCGGGCATGAACCGGCTGGGCTTTACCCCGGCGCGTTACCGCAGCGCCTGGGCGCGCCTGAACGCCTTGCCGCAGGTCGATGAAATCTCGCTCATGACGCACTTCAGCGACGCCGATGGCGGTCAGGGCATAGCCGCGCAAATGGCATGTTTCGCCGAAGTCACGCGTGACTTGCCGGGTGAACGCTCTCTGAGCAACAGTGCGGCCAGCCTACGCCACGCCGATTCAGTGTCTGCTTGCGACTGGATCAGGCCGGGCATCAGCTTGTATGGCAGTTCGCCCGACCACCCCGAGCACCTGGCTGCCGAGTGGGGCTTGCAGCCGGCCATGACGCTGGCGGCAAAAATCATCGCCGTGCAAGACATTGCGGCCGGCGCCAGCGTCGGTTATGGCTCGAAGTTTGTCGCCGAGGCACCGCTGCGCCTGGGTGTGGTGGCCTGCGGTTATGCCGACGGCTACCCGCGCGTGTGCCCCACCGGCACGCCGGTGCTGGTGGCCGGTGTGCGCAGCCGACTGGTCGGGCGCGTCAGCATGGACATGGTGACGGTGGACCTGACGCCGGTGCCCGAGGCCGACATGGGCACCGAGGTGACGCTGTGGGGGCGTGCCGCCAACGGTGTTGTGCTGGGCATTGACGAAGTGGCGCAGGCGGCCGGCACGCTAGGCTACGAGCTGATGTGCGCGCTGGCCCAGCGCGTGCCGGTGCAGGTGGCTGGTTGAAACTTTGCGGGTCAGACCACTCGCGTAGCGACGTGCTCTGACAACAGCTGGCCATGGATGACCTTGAGCCATTCAAACCACAGCACGCTGGCCAACCCCAAACCCGCTGCGGCTGCAAGCCAGGTCAAGGGCAATGGCTCGAACAAAAACAAACCCACCAGCCACGGCACATAGAGGACCAGCCCCAGCAAACCCAGGGCGGCCACCACCACCCACCACAGTGTGCGGTTGGGTACCCATAAACTGGCCCACAGCGAACCGGCGCGGCTGCGGTTGGAAAAAATCAGCGCCAGATTGGTGAACACCAGCACGGCAAAGGCCAGGGCGCGCGTTGCGCCTTCGGTCAACTGGGATTGGCCCCAGAACGTGGCCAGCAGCACCACGGCCAGCGCACCCACGCCTTGCACAAGCGCCAGCCCCAGCGTGATGCCGCCAAACAGCGGTTGCTGCACATCGCGCGGCGGGCGTTGCATGACGTCGGACTCGGCGGGTTCGTTCTCGAACACCATCGAGCAGGCCGGGTCGATCACCAGTTCCAGAAACGCGATGTGCAGTGGGAACAGCATCGTGGGCCAGCCCAGCAGCACCGGCAGCAGTGCCATGCCGGCAATCGGCACGTGCACCGCCAGGATGTAGCTCATCGACTTGCGCAAATTGTCAAAAATTCGCCGGCCCAGACGCACCGCGCCAACAATCGAGGCGAAGTTGTCGTCGAGCAGCACGATGGATGCGGCCTCGCGCGCCACGTCGGTGCCGCGTCCGCCCATGGCCACGCCCACATGCGCGGCTTTCAGGGCCGGGGCGTCGTTGACACCGTCGCCGGTCATGGCTACCACCTCGCCCGCCGCCTTCAGGGCTTGCACAATGCGCAGCTTTTGCCTCGGGGCGATGCGCGCGCAGACGCACACGCTGGCCATGCGCTGCTGTAGCTCGGCATCGGTCAAATCATCCAGTGCGTCGCCGGTCAGGAGGCCATCGGCCGCCGGTTTGAGCCCGGCCTGGCGGGCAATGGCCATGGCGGTTGCGGGATAGTCGCCGGTGATCATCACCACCCGGATGCCGGCGCTGCGGGCTTGCGTGATGGCCTTTGGAATTTCGGCGCGCAGCGGGTCGGCCAGTCCCAGCAGGCCAATGAATTCAAAGTCAAAGTCGTGCTCGATGGCGGGCCAGTCGTGGCCTTCGAAGCGTCCGCCTGCCACCGCCAGCACGCGCAGCCCCTTGGCGGCCATCGCCTCGACTGCGCCGGCAATGCGCTGTTGTGCGGCGCTGTCCAGATGGCATAAATCGACAATGGCTTCAGGCGCGCCCTTGGCCGCCACCACATGCGCGTCGCCAATTTGGGCTTGCCAGACATGCGACATGGCACGCAGCTCGGGTGTCAGGCCGTAGGTCTGCATCAGCGTCCAGTCGTGGTGCAGGTGTTCGGTGTCCTGCAAAAAGTGTTGCCCCAGACGATGGAAGGCTTTTTCCATCGGGTCAAATGGGTCGGTGACGCTGGCCAGAATGGAATACTCCACCAGCGTGTGAAAGCATTCGGGCAACTCCGTCGTGGTGGCGTAGTCAATGCTCAGGTGGTCGGCAGTGGCACAGGGCTTGGAGACTTCGCCGCCCGGCAATGGGTGTGCCTGGCGTGGCGGCACATCCAGCTCGCTGACGGTCATGCGGTTTTCTGTGAGGGTGCCGGTTTTGTCGGCGCACAAGACGCTGGTGGCGCCCAGGGTCTCGATGGCGGCAATACGCCGCGTCAACACGTTTTGTCGGGACAGGCGCCAGGCCCCCAGAGCGGGAATCACGGTCAGTACCACGGTGAATTCCTGCGGCAACAAGGCCATGGCCAGCGCAATGGCGGCCAGCAAGGCAGCCAGCCAGTCGCCGCGCATCAGCCCGTAGGCGGCCAGCAAGAACAGGCTGGCAAACAAGGCCAGCAACGCCAGCAGCCTGACCAGGCGTGCCATTTGCTGTTTGAGCGGCGAGACCTCGGCGGTCAAGCCACCCAGCGCCAGCCCGATGCGGCCAATTTCACTGTGCCTGCCCGTGGCCGTGACGCGTGCCAGCCCTTGCCCGCGCACCAGCAAGGTGCCCGAAAACAGGGCGGACCCGGGTGCGCCAGGTTCGTCGGACCGGTCAGCTGTTGCCACTGCCTTGTCCACCGGCATCGGCTCGCCGGTCAGCAGCGATTCATCCACCTGCACCTCGGCACCCTGCAGCAGCACCGCATCGGCTGGGACGCGGTCGCCCTCGGCCAGCAGCAGCACATCACCACACACCACCTCGCGCCCGGCAATGCGCTGCGCCGCGCCGTCACGCAGCACCAGGGCGCGCGGGCTGGTGAGGTCGCGCAGGGATTCGATGGCGCGCTCGGTCTTGCCCTCCTGGTACAGGGTCAGGGCCAGCACCACCAGCACCAGGCCGAACAAAACCAGGCCTTCCTGCAGATCGCCCAGCACCAGGTACAAAATGCCTGCGGCCAGCAGCAGGGCGAACATCGGGTCGGAAAGGGTTTCGCGCGCGATGCTCAGCAGGGTGCGTTTTTGCGCATCGGGCAGCTCATTGGGGCCGTCGTCCTGCAAGGCACGGGCGGCCTGCGCGGTGCTCAAACCCGCTACATCGGGCGCGCTTGGCGCATCAACGCTTGCGCTATGGTCGGTTGCGTGCAAAACCATGGTTTTCCCTCCAAGACCAATTTTCACGATTGCTGAGCGTAATTGCCGTAAGAAAGGTGCCAGAACCTGCCAAAAACGTGATATTTCGTAACTTTTGTAAGAGAAAACCCCTGCACCTGACATTGCTTAAGCCTTTTAAGATAGGTCGCTTTCAACCCACAGGAGTCATCAATGTCACAAATACCCTCCACCAAACAACAATTATTTCAGGTCGCCAAAGCGGTTTGTGTTGTGGCCGGGCTCAGCTTTGCCTTTATGAGCACCAGCCACGCTCAGGACAAGCCGTCCGGCAAGCGCTCCATCGCCGAGCAATACATCCAAGACATGAAAGAAGGCAAGATCAGCGAAGCCGGTGACGACGACCACGTGGTGCAGGAGCTGATCATCAAGCGCAGCATTCCCATCACCTACAAATACATCAATATCCTGATGAACACGCCCAATGCCTTTGGCCCCGGCGTGGCTTGCACCACGTGCCACAACTCCAATGACCCCAGCAAGAGCTACCGTGGGCTGGACCTGTCCACCTGCAAGGGCATCATTGAAGGCTCCACTGAAAAACCAAAACGCGCGCTGTTCACACCGGGTACCGAAGCCAAGCGCGACATCCTGATCCGCCGTCTGCGCAACAACCGCATGCCGCTGGGCCAGGGCTTCGAGCAGTCCACTTACACGCCAAACCACATGATGGTCAAGCAATGGATTGCCGACGGTGCCAAGAACGATGACAACTTCAAGAAGAACGTGTTGCCGCTGTTCACTACCGCCAATGCATTCGGCCCTGATACACCGGCTTGTACCGCTTGCCACATGTCCAACCAGGAACCCCCGAGCTTCCATGAGTTGGACATGAGCAGCCACGCCGGCATCATGCTGGGTGCGGACTCGGTGGCCAAGGGCGTTGACAAAGCCACCAAGGTGATCGTGGCCGGCAGCCCCGAGAAAAGCTTCATCTGGCAGCACCTGTCCGAAGACCGCATGCCTCCCGGCATCAGCCCGGCCGAGCCGCGTGACCATCCCAACACCACCATTCTTGCTGCCTGGATCAAGCAAGGGGCCAAGTGCGATTGATGGTGTCTGGCAATCTGAACCGCCGCCACTTTGTGGCGGCCCTCGCAGCAGGTGGGCTTTTGCCCACCTTTGTTGTTTCTGCAGCGACCCAAGCACCCACGGTGGTGCGGCGCTGGGCCAGTGGCAACGCCACTTTGGCACCTTTGGCCCTGCTGGATGGCCACATTTTTTTTAACGGTGACAAAACTCTGGGGCGCATCGACCCCGACAACGCCGCTCTCACCTGGAACATACCGCACCGCTTGAGCAGCAACGCCGTGTACCGGCCGCGCGCTGCGGGGGTGCTCGTCATCTCCGGTGGTCGGCACGAACTGGGCGGCTGGGCCCAGGCTGATGGCCAGCCGCTGTGGCTGCACAAGGCCATTTTGCAAGTGGGCACGCCTTTTGTGGATGCTGACCACACCTACGTGGGCGACGGCCATTGGCTGCTGGCGCTGAATAACCAGAGCGGCGCCATCGACTGGCGCTTTGCCCCGGACACCGACGACTGCACCGCCGCCTATGCGCCCACGGTGGCGGGCGAGACGGTATTCTTCGGACCGGGCGACGGCAAGCTCTACGCGGTCAACCGGGCCGATGGCAAGCTCACATGGAAGCTCGACGAAAAGAAAGAATGGCAATACGTGCGCCAGATGTACGTCACCGGCAAGGTGTTGGTGGCCGGCACTTACACCGAACTGCTCTACGGCATCAACGTCGATACCGGCAAGGTGCTCTGGAAGTTCAAGGCGGGTAACTTCATCAATTCGCACCATGTGGCGGGTGACACCGCTTACCTGTGGTCACCCACCGGCTGGATCTACGCCATTGACGTGGCCACTGGCCGGGTGCGCTGGCGCCACCAGACCACCCGCTATGGCAAGAGTGCAGACAATTGGGGTCACATGATGGCCGAGATTGTGACGTTCGAGAACCAGGTGTTTTGCCTGGACATGAAGCAGGTGCTGCATGTGCTCGACGTGGCCGATGGCCGTGAGTTGCAGCGCATTCCCTTTGCGCACGACCTGCGCCCCACGGTGTCACCGTTGCCGGGCAGGCGCGCCGTCATGGCCAGCGACACGGGCGAGGTGCAACTGGTGCAGTGGTAGGGATAACATCCCCGCCATGGCCAAAGAAAAAACCCACTACGTCTGCTCCGACTGCGGCGGCACCAGCCCCAAATGGCAGGGCAAATGCCCGAGCTGCAATGCCTGGAACACGCTGATCGAATCCGCCGCCGAGAGCGCTTCGCCGGTCAAAAACCGCTTTGCCTCGCTGGCCAAAACGGCTGAAGTGGCCGTGCTGGGCGACATCGACGCGGTCGATATGGCGCGCACCCCCACCGGCCACATAGAGCTGGACCGGGTGCTGGGCGGCGGCATGGTCGAGGGCGGCGTGGTGCTCATTGGCGGCGACCCCGGCATTGGCAAATCGACGCTGTTGCTGCAGGCGCTGGATTCACTGCAGCGCAGCGGGCAGAGCACGCTGTATGTTACCGGCGAGGAAAGCGGCGCCCAGGTGGCGCTGCGGGCGCGGCGCCTGGGGCTGGCTGGCTCACAGGTGAAGGTGCTGGCTGAAATTGGTCTTGAGAAAATTCTGAACACGCTGCAGGCCATGCAACCCGACATTGCGGTGATCGACTCGATCCAGACGGTCTATTCCGACCAGCTCACTTCGGCGCCGGGTTCCGTGGCGCAGGTGCGCGAATGCGCCGCCCACCTGACGCGTTATGCCAAGGCCAGCGGCCGCCAGGACGGCACCACGCTCAGTCGGGCCACCTGTATTGTGCTGGTCGGCCACGTCACCAAAGAAGGCGCGCTGGCGGGCCCGCGCGTGCTCGAGCACATGGTCGATACCGTGCTGTACTTTGAGGGCGACACGCACAGCAGCTTTCGGCTGGTGCGGGCCATCAAAAACCGCTTTGGCGCGGTCAACGAGATCGGCGTTTTTGCCATGACCGAAAAAGGCCTCAAGGGGGTCAGCAACCCGAGCGCGATCTTTTTGAGCCAGCACGCCGAGCCGGTGCCGGGCAGTTGCGTCATGGTCACGCTGGAAGGCACGCGCCCGATGTTGGTCGAAATTCAGGCGCTGGTGGACAGTGGCGGGCCCTCTCCCAGGCGCCTGAGCGTGGGGCTCGACAAAGACCGTCTGGCCATGCTGCTGGCCGTGCTGCACCGCCACGCCGGGGTGGCCTGCATGGACCAGGACGTGTTTGTCAACGCCGTGGGCGGCGTGCGCATTTCAGAGCCGGCGGCCGACCTGGCGGTGCTGCTGGCCATCACCTCGAGCTTGCGTGGCAAGCCGCTGCCCAAAGGCTTTTTCGCCTTTGGCGAGGTCGGCCTGGCCGGTGAAGTGCGCCCCGCGCCGCGCGGTCAGGAGCGCCTGAAAGAAGCTGCCAAACTGGGCTTCAGCGTGGCCGTGGTGCCGAAGGCCAATGTGCCTAAAAACCTCAAGTCGAAAGACTTCGAAGGTCTGACGATTCACGCCGTGGAGCGTGTCGAGCAGGCCATGGAGGTGGTGAGAAGCCTGTAAAAGAGCGGCGTCATTGCGAACAAAGTGAAGCAATCCATGGCCCCAAAGTGCATGGATTGCCACGTCGCTGCGCGACTCGCAATGACGACTATCTTTCATCCTTTGGGGTGAAAGTATTGTCATGAAGTTAGTGATTTAAGTTAAGACCCCCTTAATCTGCACACAATAAAGTCAGGGCATCAAAGTTACCAGTCTGAACCATGCCCCTTGCTCCATCCAAAGTCAAAATTCTCGTCTGGGACGCCCCCACCCGGGTGTTTCACTGGTTGCTGGCCTTGTGTTTTGCCGGTGCCTACCTGAGCGCCGACTTTGACCGCTTGCTGGCTGTCCACCTGACGCTGGGTTACACCATGCTCGGGCTGGTGGCGTTCAGGTTGGTCTGGGGGCTGATTGGCACGCGCTATGCCCGCTTTGCCAATTTCATCCGCAAGCCCAAAGAGGTGGCGCGCTACGCCGGCCAGCTGCTCAGTTTCAAGGCTGAACACCCGGTGGGGCACAACCCGCTGGGTTCGGTGTCGATTATCTTGATGCTGTTGTCCACGCTGGTCATTGTGCTCAGTGGCTGGCTTTATGTGAGCGGCGGCCCCAAGCTGATCAAGGAATTCCACGAAGGCGCGGCCGCCTTCATGCTGGCGGTGGTGGCGGTGCATGTGGCCGGGGTTGTGTTTGCCAGCCTGATGGAGCGTCAAAATCTGGCGCGCTCGATGCTCAACGGCTACAAACTGGGCCGCGCTGAGCAAGCCATTCGCTGGACATGGTGGCCGATCGCGGCGCTGGTACTGGCGGGCGTGTGGGGTTTTTGGTGGCTGCAGTGGCAAAACCCGCCGCACACCGACACTATCATCAGCGTCAACACCACCTTGAGGTTTTCCAATGCGAATTCTGCTGGCTGAAGACGACACCATGCTCGGCGACGGTCTGCGTGCCGGGCTGCGTCAGCAGGGGTTTCAGGTGGATTGGGTGCGCGACGGCCTGGCGGCAGAGCGCGAAATCAGCACCGGCGACTACCAGGCGGCGGTGCTTGACCTGGGGCTGCCGCAAAAAGATGGCCTGGATGTGCTGCAGGCCTTGCGCAGCAAAAAAATAGCCACGCCGGTGCTGGTGCTGACCGCCCGCGACACGGTGCCGGAGCGCATCAGGGGGCTCGATCTGGGCGCCGATGACTATGTGCTCAAACCCGTGGATTTGTTTGAGCTGGGGGCGCGCCTGCGCTCGCTGGTGCGCCGCGCGCATGGCCAAATCCAGGATATGCTGACCTGCGGCGAACTGCAGATGAACCCGGCCGGCCGTCAAGTGATTTTTGACGGGCTGCCCGTCGCCCTCTCAACCCGGGAGTTTGACTTGCTGCACGCGCTGATGCTGGCGCAGGGCCGCATTTTGTCGCGCGAGCAGCTCGAGCAGCAGCTCTACAGCTGGGGCCACGAGGTGGAAAGCAATGCCGTTGAAGTGCACATCCACCACCTGCGCAAAAAGCTGCGGGCCGACCTGATTCAGACTGTGCGTGGCATCGGCTACACCCTGCTGCACGCCAGCCAGGGCGCTTGAAACGCGCACATATATGACCTTGCTGCCCAATTTAAAGTCGCTGCAAGCGCGTTTGCTGGCACTGTTGCTGTTGCTGGTGACGCTGGTCTGGCTCGGTGCCGCCGGGTTCATCTGGGTCGATGCCAGTGATGAGCTTGACGAACTGCTCGACGGCCATCTGGCGCAGTCGGCGGCCTTGCTGATCGTGCAGCAAGGCGGACACGGCGATGCATCCGGCGTCGCGAGCGGGCGTGGCGAAGCAGGCGGCCCCGTGGAAAACGCACCTTCGCTGCACAAATATGCACCGCGCGTGGCGTTCCAGGTCTTCCACGAAGGCCAGCTCACCATGCGCTCGGCCAATGCCGGCACGACACCGATGGCGAAAAAAGCGCGCGGATTTTCTACCGTGCAATTCGGTGACCGTTCTGACTGGCGGGTGTTTGCCGCGCAGGGCAGCGAAGGCGATATCCAGGTTTTTGTGGGCGAGCAAATCGACTCCCGCGACTCGATATTGTGGGCCGTGCTCGAGGGCGTACTGACACCGTTGCTCTATGCCCTGCCGCTGTTGGCGCTGGTGGGCTGGCTGGCCGTGCGCAATGGCCTGGCGCCACTGCGGCAGCTGAGCCGGGCGCTGGCGCAACGTCAGCCGCAAGCGCTGGAGCCAGTGCTGCTGCCTGACTTGCCGACAGAAGTTGAGCCCGTGGTGCACGCGCTCAATGCCTTGTTCGAGCGCATTCAGGCCATGGTCGATGCCGAGCGCCGTTTTACCGCCGATGCCGCGCACGAACTGCGCACGCCGATTGCCGCCATTCGCACCCAGGCCCAGGTGGCGTTGGGCGCGGGTAGCGACAACGCGCAGCGCGACCATGCGCTCCGGTACACCCTGGCCGGCTGCGACCGCGCCAGCCATCTGGTTGAGCAACTGCTGACGCTCTCACGGCTGGAGTCATCCCGCAACGGCGCGCCAGTCGGGCTGGTGGACGTGACCGCGGTGGCGCAACGGGTGGCGGCCGATCTGGCCCCGACCGCCTTGGCGCGTGCGCAGGAACTGGCACTGGACGCGCCCGCCAAGGCCTACATCGACGCCGATGAGATGCTGACCAGCGTGCTGCTGCGCAACCTGCTGGACAACGCCCTGCGCTACAGCCCGGACGGGGCGCGGGTGGCGCTTTCGGTGATGGCCGATGGCAAGCAGGTGATGCTGCGCGTCCAGGACAGCGGCCCGGGTCTGACCGAGGCCGAGATGGCGCGCCTGGGTGAGCGTTTTTACCGCGTGCTGGGCACTGACAAAACAGGCAGCGGCCTGGGCTGGTCGATCGTGCGGCGCATTGCCGCGGTCTATCAGGCCCGGGTTTGCGTCAGCCGCTCCGAGCAGCTGGGCGGGCTTTGCGTCACGGTGAGCTGGGCGGCGGCGCAGGGGAAACCCTGAATTGGGTTGACATTGTCCGCAAGACGCTTCGCTGCGCCCGTAAAATCGGCGATTTGCAGCATTGCCCCCTTAATCCGAAGGAACAACCGATGAGCCCCTTACCGCCCGACCTGTCTGACCGCGATGGAAAAATCTGGATGGATGGCCAGATGGTGGATTGGCGAGATGCCAAGATCCACGTGCTGACCCACACCCTGCACTACGGCTGCGGGGTTTTTGAAGGGGTGCGCGCCTATAAGACAGCGGACGGCACGGCGATTTTCCGGCTCGAAGAGCACACCCAGCGGCTGTTGAACAGCGCCAAGATTTTGCGCATGACGATCCCGTTCAGCAAAGAACAAATCATGCAGGCGCAGCTCGACGTGGTGCGCGAGAACAAGTTGGCATCATGCTACCTGCGCCCCTTGAGCTGGATCGGCAGCCGCAAGCTCGGCATCAGCCCCAAGGGCAACCACATCCACCTGATGGTGGCCGCCTGGGCCTGGGGCGCATATTTGGGCGACGAGGGCATGAGCAGAGGCATACGGGTCAAGATTTCCAGCTACACGCGCCACCACGTCAATATCACCATGACGCAGGCCAAGGCGGTAAGCAACTACACCAACTCGATCCTGGCCAACATGGAAGCGCTGGACGACGGCTATGACGAAGCCATGTTGCTCGATGCCAACGGCTTTGTCTCGGAGGGTTCGGGCGAAAACCTGTTTGTGGTGAAAGATGGCGTGGTCTATACGCCCGATTTGTCGGCCGGGGCGCTCAACGGCATTACCCGCAACACCGTGCTGCACATTTGCCAGGACCTGGGGATTGAGGTGGTGCAAAAGCGCATCACACGCGACGAGGTTTACATTTGCGACGAGGCGTTCTTCAGCGGCACGGCCGCCGAGATCACGCCTATTCGCGAGCTCGACCGCATTGAGCTGGGCAAGGCCGGTTACGTTGGCACCCGCGGCCCGATCACCGAGAAAATCCAGAGCGCGTTCTTTGACATCGTCAACGGCCGCAACCCCAAATACGCCCATTGGCTGGCGAAAGTTTGAAACCGAAACAATTTTGAAACCTTGCGGGACCGACCAAGATTTGCGAAGAAAATTTGCTCTGTCCTCAACAAATCTGAAACCTTGCGGGACAGACCAAGATTTGCGCAGCAAATTTGCTCTGTCCTCAACTGATTAGAAAGACACCATGACAACTGCAACCATAGAACTGCTGGCCAAAGACCTCAACCACCAGGGTGGCGTGCATTGCCCCAGCCCGCTGGCCGACATGAAGCTGTGGAACAGCCACCCCAAGGTCTATCTGGACGTGGCCCGTACCGGCCAGGCCAAGTGCCCCTATTGCGGCACGCTGTACAAGCTCAAGCAAGGCGAGCACTTTCAAGGCCATTGAAACAACGGGCCGCAACGATGAGGCTCAGGCTGTCATTGCGCAAATGGCCGTCATTGCGAACGCAGTGAAGCAATCCATG
>NZ_JACUUE010000257.1 GCF_014859475.1 Rhodoferax sp. | reverse complement strand
ACAGGTCCCCCATACTGACGGCATTCGACCATTTTGCAAGCAAAGTGACACGGTGGGCTGGTTCCCCAGTTGCTTTCTGTTTAGCGTTAGCTTGCGTGCTTGTCTGGGCTGCCGCAGGACCAGTATTCTCTTTCTCAGAGTACTGGCAACTGGTGATTAACACCGGCACGACCATTGTCACATTTCTTATGGTTTTTTTGATCCAGCAAAGCCAAAATAAGGACAGCGTCGCACTACATCTTAAGCTTAACGAGTTATTGGCAGCGAGTAAATCTGCCAGCAATCGTATGATTGGGATTGAGGACCTCGATGAAGAGCAGCTTCGTGAAGTCGCAAATTTCTATGATCAACTGGCAACTCAGGCTCGCGCTCAAAAAGCATGCAAAGAAATTCATTCTATTGACGAAGAAGTGACACAAGCCTTGAACAGAGAATAGCGACAGAAACCAGTCGACGTGCACCCACGCAAAAGCTGTTGTCGAGCGCGTATTGCGGTTTTTCCAAGGTACCGGATCGCAAGCGAGCCATTCAGTTTGCGGGGGTGTTGTTCAATGCTGCCGCCAGATACCGTGCCGTGCGCGAGGCGGTGCAACGTGCCACCTGATGCGGTGTCCCAGTCGCTACGATGCATCCACCTTGTGTTCCCGCACCAGGACCGATATCGATCACCCAATCGCTGGAGGCAACGAAGTGCATGTCATGTTCGACCACCACGACGGTATTGCCAGCCTGGACCAGTGCGTCCAGCTGCAGCAACAGGCGGTCCACGTCGGCCGGATGCAGGCCCGTCGTAGGTTCGTCCAGTACGTACAGGGTATGGCCGCGCTGGGTACGCTGCAGCTCGGTGGCAAGTTTGATGCGCTGGGCTTCACCCCCTGACAGCTCTGTCGCGGGCTGGCCCAGACGCAAATAGCCCAGCCCGATGTCGCGCAGCGCATGCAGCGGCCTCAGCACGGCAGGCTCGGCGGCAAACGCCTCGCAGGCAGCGTCCACCGTGAGGCCAAGGACATCGGCGATGCTGAGCCCGTTCCACGTGATGGACAGTGTGTCGGAGTTGTAGCGCGCGCCGTGGCAGGTGGGACACGGCGCGTACACGCTGGGCAGAAAAAGCAGTTCGACGCTCACGAAGCCTTCGCCCTCGCAGGTGGAACAGCGGCCTTTGGCGACGTTGAACGAAAAGCGGCCTGCGTCATAGCGTCTTTTGCGCGCTGCCGGTGTAGCTGCGAAGAGCTTGCGCACGGCATCAAACAGGCCGGTGTAGGTGGCAAGGTTGGAGCGGGGCGTACGGCCGATCGGTTGCTGGTCCACGCGCACAAGCCGGCGAACGTGGTCGGTGGCCCCGCCAAGTCGGCCTGAAGTAGTGGCGCCTTCATCTGTCATCATGATGGAGCCCGGGTCATCGCCGTCCGCTGTGGCATCAGGCGGCCCGTCGGCCAGGCTTTCACCTTCACTCGACGCAAGGGGCTGCCCCAAGTGGGCGGTGACCAACTCCAGCAGTACTTGACTAACCAGGCTCGATTTGCCCGAGCCGGAGACGCCGGTCACGGCAGTCAGGCACGCTGTGGGAAAGGCCACGTCGACGCCACGCAGATTGTGGCGGTGTACACCCTGCAGCGTCAGCCAACCCTGAGTTCGATTTTCGGATTTGGGGGTGCGCCGCTCGCGGCGTGAACGCGTGCCGTCCTCGAACAGGTAGCGACGCGTCTGCGACTCGGATATCTCTGCGAGGCCTTCGGGCGGGCCGCTGTACAGGACGCGCCCCCCACGCTCGCCGGCCCCGGGGCCTACATCCACCAGCCAGTCTGCGCGCTGCATGGTGGTCACGTCATGCTCGACCACGAAGATGGAATTGCCAGCGTCCTTCAAGCGTTGCAGCGCAGTCAGCAGCGAAGCGGTGTCGGCCGGGTGCAGTCCGGCAGACGGCTCGTCCAACACATACACCACGCCGAAGAGTTGCGATGCCAACTGCGTGGCCAGCCGTAGGCGCTGCAGCTCGCCGGGTGACAGCGTGGGCGTCGCCCGGTCGAGCGAGAGGTAACCCAGCCCCAGTCCGGTCAGGGCCTGCACGCGGACCAGCAGTTCCTGAGCGATGCGCTGTGCAGCCAGCTGCTTTTCGGGCGAGAGGTGGGGCGTGCGGCGCACATCGGGTGCGGCAGCATGGGCGCAGGCGCCGTCCGCCTTCCGTTGAAGTGCGGCGCGCTTGCGTGCAGCAGCAGTCATGGCAGCACCGGCATCGCCCGTCACGGTTGGAGTGGTCGCGCCCTCGGCCACAGGTCGGAGCACATCGGCCAAGGCGTCAAGGGGCAAGCGAGCCAGATCGCCAATGTCCAGACCGCAAAAGGTCACCGAAAGCGACTCGGGCTTCAGCCGCTTGCCATGGCAGACTGGGCAGCGCGTCCCCACCATGAACTTGGACACCTTGCGCTTCATCATTGCGCTCTGGCTGGTGGCAAATGTCTGCATCACATAGCGGCGTGCGCCGGTGAACGTGCCCATGTAGCTGGGCGGCTGGCCCGCTTGGCGCGCGCGCCGAACCTCGTCAACCGTGAGTCCCGGGTACACCGGCACGGTGGGCTGCTCGTCGGTAAAAAGGATCCATTCGCGCGTCTTGCGCGGCAAATTGCGCCAAGGCACGTCGATGTCGTGGCCCAGCGTTGTGAGAATGTCGCGCAGATTTTGGCCCTGCCAGGCGCTTGGCCAGGCGGCAACGGCCCGCTCACGCACGGTGAGCGAATCATCCGGCACCATGGACGCCTCTGTCACGTCGTAAAGACGGCCCAGTCCATGGCAATGCGGGCAGGCGCCCTGCGGGGTGTTGGGTGAAAAATCCTCCGCATACAGCATGGGTTGGTGCGCGGGGTACGCTCCAGCACGCGAGTAGAGCATGCGCACCAGGTTGGAAAGAGTGGTGACGCTGCCTACCGACGACCGCGCCGTGGGTGCGCCACGATGCTGCTGCAGAGCCACTGCAGGGGGCATTCCATCGATGCCATCAACCTGCGGAACGCC
>NZ_JACUUE010000042.1 GCF_014859475.1 Rhodoferax sp. | reverse complement strand
GCGCAGTACATGCGGAGTCGGCAAAAGCCGATTCCGGGGAAGTGACAAGCGTGGGGGCCATATTCACATTCTGAAGTGCTCACCCAGATATACCCGGCGCACATCGACGTTGTTGATGATCTCGGCAGGCGTCCCCTGCGCCAGCACGCTGCCGTCGCTGATGATGTAGGCGTGGTCGCAAATGCCCAGGGTCTCGCGTACGTTGTGGTCGGTGATCAGCACCCCGATGTCCCGGCTTTTCAGGAAGGAGATGATGCGCTGGATCTCGATGATGGCAATCGGATCAATGCCGGCAAAGGGCTCGTCAAGCAAAATAAACTGGGGCTGGGTGGCCAGGGCGCGGGCAATTTCAACGCGCCTGCGCTCGCCGCCGGACAGGGACAGGGCGGATGAGTCACGCAAATGGTCCACCCGCAAGTCTTGCAGCAAACCGGTCAGGCGCTTTTCAATCTCAGCCTTGGGCAGTGGTTTGCCTTGTGCGTCCAGCTGCAATTCGAGCACGGCGCGCACGTTGTCCTCGACATTGAGCTTGCGAAAAATGGAGGCCTCTTGCGGCAAATAGCTCAAACCCAGTCGCGCGCGCCGGTGAATCGGCATGTGCTCAATGGACTCGCCGTCGATGGTGATGTCGCCCGCGCTGGCTCGCACCAGGCCAACGATCATGTAAAACGAGGTGGTTTTGCCGGCGCCATTGGGCCCCAGCAGCCCCACCACCTCACCTTTGCGCACGGTCAAGGACACGTCCTTGACCACCTTGCGGCTGCCATAAAATTTTTGCAGGTGATGCGCTTCCAGGCGACTTTCTGGCAGTCCGCTCGCGGGCACGGGGTCGGTCATGGCGGGTAGGGGCGTTATTGCGCGGAGCCACCCAACCGGGGGCTGCTGCGCAGTGGCGCGCTGCTGGTGGGCGCTGGCGCTGTTGCTGGTTCGGATTTGGGTGTCAGCATGGCGCGAACGCGGCCAGCCGGTGCACCGGGCTGGCCAGTGCTGCCTTGGGAGCCTGCCGCCGGGGTGCCATCCAGGGTAAATACATTCGTCAAATTGTTGTAAACAATGATGCCGGCATTGAACTCGTCGTTGAGCTTGGTGCCCTGGAACCGGCGCAACTGCGCCTGGCCGGTGAATTTCACGGTATCGAGGCGGCTGTCGTAGTCAATGGTTTCGCCTTCGCCTTCCAGGGTTTCATCGACCCCTTCGCGCTTTTGCCTGAAAAATGCGCGCTGTTCCGGCGCGCCGGTGACCACGCCATACTGAAAGCCCTGCGGGTCCTGGCGCACCTCCAGCTTGTCGCCACGAATCAGGATGGTTCCCTTGGTCAGCACCACCCGGCCGGTAAAGATGCTGATCTGCCTGGCATCGTCATAACGCAGCGCATCGGCCTCGATGTTCATGGGTTTGTCCCGATCGGCATCTTCAGCGCTGGCAAGCGATGCAGCCAGCAGCACAGCGCAGGCGATCAAGCGGAAAGGCAGGGGGATTTTCATAAAGGCATGAATCTTGCGTAGGTGTTGGCAAGATTGTAGCGGTCATCGCCGACTTTAGCGGGTGCGGCGGACCTGCTCGGTCAAATGGTCAACCACCTGTAATACCCGATCCATGCTCCGGGTCATGGCGCCGTCGGTGTAGTAGCGCCCGGCGATGCCCAGCGCGGGCACACCTTCGACCTGGTAAGCGGTTTGAAGTTGCCTGGCGCGCGCGGCTTTGCTGGAAACGGAAAACGAGTCGAACTGCTCGGTGAAGCTGGCCCGGTCAACGCCTTGCCTTGCCACCCAGTCGGCAATGGCCGCGCCCTGGCTCAGATTTTGTTTTTCGCCGTGGATGGCGGCAAAAACGCGCGCATGGAGTTGTTCGACCAAACCCATGCTTTCGAGCGCGTAATACAAACGCTGCTGCGGCGCAGCGCCACTGTTGAATGCAACGGGTACCCGTTTGAAAACCACGTCATTGGGCAGTTGTTGGACCCAGGCCGACAAAACCGGCTCGAATGCATTGCAGTGCGGGCAGAAGTAGCCAAAAAATTCGATCACCTCGATCTTGTCGGCGGGCGCATCAACCGGTGCCGGGCGATTCAGCACCAGGAAGTCGGCACCTGCACGCGGTACCCCGGCTTGGGCCAGTGCCAGACCTGGTGGCAGGAGTGTGACGCCAACCGCCAGCGCACCGGTGTGAATGACAAACGAGCGACGTTGCATGGTGAATTCTCTTGAAGATGATGAAGGCAGGCTATGAGCTGGCAAAGGCGGCAAAGGCGGCAAAGTTCAACGCTGCACGCGCACCAATGCGGTCTCAACCCCTGCGG
Source organism: Rhodoferax sp. (assembly GCF_014859475.1). GTDB lineage: Bacteria > Pseudomonadota > Gammaproteobacteria > Burkholderiales > Burkholderiaceae_C > Rhodoferax. The sequence goes on along the minus strand of NZ_JACUUE010000042.1, from coordinate 15,884 downwards.
CTGCAAGACTGGTTTTGGCTGCATCGGCTTGTCCGCGCTTGTCAAATGGGCCGACGCGCACGCGGTAGATTGTGCGGCCCGATTGCTCGCGTTCGGTGATTTTGGTTTCAATGCCTGACAGCAAGAGTTTGGCGCGCTGCGCCTGGGCATCGTCAAGCGAGCGGTAGGCGCCAACCTGGATAAAGTAGGTAAATGGGTCGGGTGTGTTGCTGGTTGCCGGCGCCTTGCCATCCTGGGTTTGCGCCTTGACCAGATCGCCAAGGGGGTCGGCGCCCTGCGCAGCCTGGTTGTCGGTCGCCGCAGGTCCGGCAGGCCCCACCTGTAGGGCTGGATTCTTGCCATACAGCGGCGCGTTGGGGTTCCAGTTTTTGTTTTTTTCAAGCTCATTGGCATCCTGGTCGGGGTTGCTGCTGACCGCTTTGTTGAAAAACAGGATGGGCACCTTGGTTACATACACGGCCACTGCCAGCGCCAGGCCCAGCCCCACCAAAAGCCCAAGGATAAAACCCAAAATGGTGCTGCCGCGTTGTTGTTTCATGAGTTGTCTTTGCTTGTCGTCGGGTTACATTTTTTGCGGGGCGCTGACCCCCAGCACCGCCAGGCCATTGCGCAACACCTGCGCGGTGGCCGCCACCAGTGCCAGCCGCGCCAGCTTGAGCGCTTCGTCATCGACCAGAATGCGCTCGGCGTCGTAATAGCTGTGGTAGCAGGCGGCCAGTTCGCGTAGATAAAACGTCACGTCGTGTGGGGCAAAGCCCGCGGCGGCGGCGCTCAGCATGTCGGGGTATTTGGCCAACAGCAGCATCAGTGCCAGCGCCTGCGGGCTTTGCAGCGGCGCCAGGTCGGCGTGGCGCAGGCTGGCAGCATCGCCATCCCAGGCGGCCAGCACCGAGCAGATGCGGGCGTGGGCGTATTGCACGTAATAGACCGGGTTGTCGTTGTTTTTGGCCACCGCCAGATCGACATCGAAGGTGTATTCGGTGTCGGGCTTGCGGCTGAGTAAAAAGAAGCGCACCGCGTCCTTGCTGGTCCACTCGATCAAATCGCGCAGTGTCACGTAGCTGCCGGCACGTTTGCTGATCTTGACCTCTTGCCCGCCCTTGACCACCCGCACCATGGTGTGCAGCACATAGTCGGGGTAGCCCTGCGGAATGCCGACATTGGCGGCCTGCAAGCCGGCGCGCACACGGGCAATGGTGCCGTGGTGGTCGGTGCCCTGGATGTTGATGACCTTGGAAAAGCCGCGCTCCCATTTGCTGATGTGGTAGGCCACGTCGGGCACAAAGTAGGTGTAGCTGCCGTCCTGCTTGCGCATCACGCGGTCTTTGTCGTCACCGTAGTCGGTTGACTTGAGCCACAGCGCGCCGTCTTGCTCATAGGTTTTTCCGGCTTCGACCAGACGCTTGACGGTGGCTTCGACCTTGCCGCTGGTGTAGAGGCTGCTTTCCAGGTAGTAGTTGTCAAACTTGACGGCAAAGGCCGACAGGTCGAGGTCTTGCTCGTGGCGCAAATAGGCCACGGCAAACTGGCGGATGCTGTCCAGATCAGCCGCATCGCCCGAGGCGGTGTACGCGCGGTCATCGGAAGTGACCGTTTTTTGCGCCAGGAAGTCGGCGGCGATGTCGGCGATGTACTCGCCGTTGTAAAAGTTCTTGCTTACCGGGTTGTCGGGGTCGGTCGGCCAGCAGGCGTCGCCCGGCTTGAAGCCCTGCGCGCGCAATTGGGTGCTGGTGGCCAGCGTGCCAATTTGCACGCCCGCGTCGTTGTAATAAAACTCGCGGTGCACCAGCCAGCCCTGGCTCTCGAACAGGTTGCAAATGGCATCGCCCAGCGCCGCCTGGCGGCCGTGGCCCACGTGCAGCGGGCCGGTCGGGTTGGCCGAGACAAACTCCACCAGCATGCGTTGGCCGTTGTCGGCTTGCGTGCCATAACGCTCGCCTTGCAGCATCACCGAGCGCACTACTTGTTGTTTTGCCGTGGCTTTTAGCTTGATGTTGATGAAGCCGGGCCCGGCAATGTCGAGCGACTCGACCCAGGTCTGGTAGGCCAGCGTGGTGCGCAGCACGGCGCACAGGCTCTCAGCGAGCTGCCGCGGGTTTTGCTTGAGTGGGCGGGCCAGCTGCATGGCGGCTGTGGTGGCCAGGTCGCCATGGGCGGCCACTTTGGGTGACTCGAAGGCGGCTTTGGCGCCGGCACCGGGCTGTACATCTTCCAGCGCGTCACGCAGGGCATCGAGTAATTGGGTTTTGACGATCAACATGCCCGGATTTTACGGGCTGGGGATGGTGCTGGCGCCGCTGGCCACGGCACGCGCCAGGCACAGGTCGGCCCAGGCGCGGGCTTTGTCCTGGCCGTTGCGCAACAGGTAAGCCGGGGGGTAGGTGACCACCACCGGCACGTCGGCAAAGCGCCAGACCTGGCCGCGCAATTTGCCCAGCGGCAGCCGGGCTTGTTCGGGCGGGGTTTCGCTGAGCAGCAGTTGCATGGCAAAGCGCCCCATGGCCAGGATGACCTTGGGCTGGATCAGGGCGATTTCGCGGCGCAAGAAGTGGGCGCAGGTGCTCAACTCGGTCGCGTGGGGGGCCCGCATCAGGGCCGGGCGGCATTTGAGCACGTGAGTCAGGTAGGCGCGCTGCGGGGCTGACAGGCTGGCGCTGGTGGCATGGTCCCAGCGCTTCACCCCGGCCGCGCGCAGCATGTTGTCGAGCAGTTGGCCCGCTGCTTCGACAAAGGGCCTTTGTGCGCGCTCTTCGGATTCATCCGGGGGGTCGCCCAGCACCAGCCAGTCGCATGCGATGGGCTGCGCGGGCGGTGCCAATACCGGCGTGCGCCGGCCCAGGCACATGGCGCAAGCCTGGCAATGAAGAACGGTTTCGGTCAAACCGGGCCAATCCATGCTGGCGATGCCGCTGGCCAGCTCGGCCACCTTGGTGGGCGCTGGCGGCCTGGGCCTGGCCGGGGCCTTGGCAACAGGGCGTGCCAGCGGGGCGCTGCCGGGTACGGCATCTTCAGACTTTGGCGAGTGCGGGTTGGCGCTAACGGTGTCAGGCGCAAGCGATTCGGGTGCCATGGCACCCGGCCCGGACAGGCGCACTGGCGCTGCTGGTGCTGTGGCGGCTTCAGCAGGCGCGCTCGGCTGCCACACGCGCACGCCCATCTCCAGCAGCATGGCGCGCTGGCGTGCGTCCAGGGCGAGGCTCATGGCACAGCCTTTGGCACGGGGGCAGCGTCGAGTTTGAGGCTCATGACCACCGCATCTTCGCGCCGCCCCTGCGCCGCCGGGTAATACTGGCGCCGCACACCGACTCGGCGAAAACCGTGCGCTTTGTAAACCTGCAGTGCCCTGGTGTTGCCGTCGCGCGCTTCCAGCCACAAGCACTGCGCGCCCTGGCCACGCGACCACAGGGCCAGGGCATCGAGCATGACGCGCGCCCAGCCCTGGCGCTGGTGCGCGGGTGCCACGCTGATGTTGAGCAGATGCACCTCTTCGACACCCTTCATCGCCACAAAATAGCCCAGCAGGGTGTCGCCGGCCAGCAGCAACTGCGCCTCGTAGGCACTGGCCAGGCAGTCGGAAAAATGACGCCGTTGCCAGGGGTGGGCATGGGCTTGCTGCTCAAGATTGGCGACGGCATCAAGGTGCAGTTCGTTCATGGGCTCGAAACGGACGGTCGCCGCCTGGTCAGGATTTTGCAGATTCATGGCGCCGCCCCGGCCTGCGCCTTGATGGCGGCACGCTCCTGCGTGGTTTGCGCCACTTTGTCGCGAATGTAGCTGGGCAAGGCTTGCTCGGCCGACACCGCGCCACCCGCAGCCAGCAGGGCCGGTGCCAGGCGCAACAGCGCCGTGGCCGTGGGCAGGGCCGTGATGCGCGTGGCCAGCGCGGGCAAGCGCGTGCCATAGCTGTCGAACACATTGCCGGCCAGCACGTTTGTGCTATTCCAGACCAGTTGTTCGGGCTTGATCAGGCGCACGTTGCTGCCCGGCGCCCAGCTGCCGTCATCGAACACATGGTCGGCGGTGTAGAGCTCGTCCATCCGCGCGTCGAGCAGGGCGGTGACCGCAAAGGTTTGCGCATTCCCGTTGTGGTGTCGCGCCTCCTCGGCCACGGCCAGCAGCGTGTCCACCGGCAACACCGGCACAGCCGCGCCAAAAGCCAGCCCCTGGGCCACCGAGCAGGCGGTGCGCAAGCCGGTAAAAGAGCCCGGCCCGGCACCGAAGACGATGGCATCCAGGTCGGCAAAGCGCAGCTGCGCCAGCGCCATCAGACGCAGGATTTCGGGAATCAACTGGGTGGAGGTTTGTGCGCCGCCCGCAGCGGTGTGCTGGAACAGCGCGGCAGCGCCGCCCGCGCCACGTTGCAGCGCTATCGACATGGTGTCGGTACTGGTGTCGAGCGCCAGCAGCTTCATGTCTTGGTCCTGCGCGTTATAAAAGGGCTCGGGCATGACCAAGCGCGCTGGGGGTGTGCAAAGGGTGAAAACATGCGCGCATTATCCGTGCTGCATCCTTCATCAATCGGCCATGACCGGCAAGCTCGCGAGCCGATTCAGTCGGGTAGCACCAGTTTGACATCGTCAATTTGCTCCGGATCGACAAAGGCCTGGGCATAACTGAGGTAAACGCCCTGCTTGAGGAAAATATCAAAAAGGTCAGGGTCGATGTGGCCGTCTTCCCTCATTTTGACCATGATGCCAATGGCTTGCGACAGTTTCATGCCCCGCTTGTAGGGGCGGTCAGAGGCGGTCAGCGCCTCGAAAATATCAGCAATGCCCATGATGCGCGCCTGCACCGACATTTGTTCGCGCGTGAGCCCCTTGGGGTAACCCTTGCCGTCCATGCGCTCGTGGTGGCCGCCGGCATACTCGGGCACGTTCTTGAGGTGTTTGGGCCAGGGCAACTTTTCCAGCATCTTGATGGTGGCCACGATGTGGTAATTGATGGTGTCGCGCTCGGCCAGGGTCAGCGTGCCTTTGCGGATGCACAGATTTTCGGTTTCCTGCACCGACAAGAAGTCGGCTTGCCGGCCGTCGGCCTTGCGCCATTGGTAGTGGCTGGCGATGTGGTGCACGCGCGCCACGGCGGCGTCGCTCATGAACTCGCCGCCTGAATTGATGGCGCGCAAAAAGTTGCGGTCCTCATCGATCGCACCGATCTGGCTTGCCAGATTGGTCGTTAGTGCACGCTCGGCGGCGGCATCGACGCAGGGGCGCAATGCCAGCTGCCGGCGCAAAGCGTCAATTTCGGCGTCGCGCTTGAGCACCTCGAATCGGGTGTCGATCAGGTCGATCCGGTCAAACAGGGTCTGCAGTTTGGTGCCCTTGTCCACCACATGCACTGGCGTGGTGATCTTGCCGCAGTCGTGCAGCAGGCCGGCAATCTTGAGCTCGTAGCGGTCGAGTTCCGACATGGCGAAATTGGCCAGCGGACCTTGCTGGTTTTGTGTCACGGCCTCGGCGAGCATCATGGTCAGGGTCGGCACGCGCTGGCAGTGGCCGCCGGTGTAGGGCGATTTTTCGTCGATGGCCAGGTTGATCAGGCTGATGAAGGATTCAAACAGGTCTTCAAGCTGCTTGATCAGCAGGCGGTTGCTGAGCGCAATGGCGGCCTGCGAGGCCAGCGATTCGACCAGCTGCTGGTCGGCCTTGGAAAAGGGCCGCACCTCGGCGCTGCCGGGTGCCATGGCGTTGAGCAACTGCAGCACACCAATCACATCGCCGTCCTGATTGCACATGGGCACGGTCAAAAAGGATTGGGAGCGGTAGCCGGTATTCTGGTCAAACTCACGGGTGCCGGAAAAGTCGAAATCGGGGTCGGTGTAGGCATCCTCGATGTTGACGGTGACGCGGTGAATGGCCGCGTAGGCCGCCACCAGCGCGTCGTTGGGCGCGCCAGCGGCGTTGATCAGCGGCAGGTCGGGGAACTGCATTGGCTCGGCTGCACTGCCACCCATGGCTATCTTGAGCGAGTCGGTGCGCAAAATTTCAAAGCGCAGGCGGTCTCCGTTGGCATCCTTGCTGTAAATGGTGCCGCCATCGGCGTGTGTAATGCCCTTGGCCGCCAGCAAGATGGATTCCAGCAGTCGGCTGATGTCGCGCTCTTTGGACAGCGCTGCACCGATGTCGTTGAGCTGCTCCAGACGCCCGAGCAGGCCTTCAACGGTATCAAGGTCGGTGTTTTTTTTGGGTGTTGTCATGGTGTGGTTGGCGTGAGGCTGCATGAGGGCTTGTGATCTGCGTGGCGCTACTGCCGCGCGTTGCGGTGGTTGGTCGGCAGCGATTGCGGGTGGCTGGTGCGAAACGGATTGATGTCGAGCCCGCCGCGACGCGTGTAGCGGGCATAAACCGTCAACTTGTGCGGCTGGCAGCGCACCATGATGTCCATGAACATACGCTCCACGCAATGCTCGTGAAAGCCCTGGTGCTTGCGAAAGCTGACGATGTAGCGCAACAGCCCGGCCTGCTCGATTTGCGGCCCGAAGTAGCTGATCTGCACGCTGCCCCAGTCGGGCTGGCCCGTCACCGGGCAATTGCTGCGCAGCAAGTTGCTGGTGAGCACCTCGGACACCGGCGCCTCGTCGGTGCACGAGGTGAGCAGTTCGGGTGCCGGGGCGTAGCGGTCGCAGTCCAGGTCGAGCCGGTCCAGGCTCAGGCCGTCGAGCTCCTGGATCGGCTCGCGGTCAAACAGCTCGGCCGTCACCAGCTTGACGCCAACGCTCGACTGCATCATTGCGCCGCGCCAGGCAGCTTCGGTCAAGTCGGTGCGCAGGCGCGACGCTACTTCAGCGGCATCCGCAAAGCGGCTGTTGTTGAAGCTGCCCAGGTAGAGCTTGAGCGATTTGCTCTCGATCAGGTTGACCGATTCACAGGGCACCATGATGTGCGCCAGTGCCACCTGCGGCTTGCCGCGCGCGTTGAGCCAGCTCAGCTCGAAAGCGGTCCAGAGGTCGGCGCCCAAAAAGGGCAGAGTGGTGCCAATGCCCAGTTCGCCGCGCTGCGGTGCCCGCGCAATCGGGAACAGCAGTGCCGGGTCGTACTGGTCGGCGTAGCGGCTGGGTTTGCCGAGCGGGGAATGGGCTGAGGAGAGCATCGAAGGGGTCAATCAAAAAGACCAACCCGGTCACCTGACCCGGCTGGTGCCCCGTAATCTACCACCAGCGGGCTACCCTGCGCACTGCAGGGCGTTGGCCTCAATCAGGCGTGCCTTCGGTGATGTTGTCTTCGACCAGTTTTTTCGGTTTGACGAAGTTGCGCAGAAAAATCGGCACGATGAAGCCGATCACCGCCACGGTCAAAAAGCCGACCGCCAGCGGCGACTGGTACAGCACGGCAAAGTCGCCGTCCGAAATGGTCAGCGCGCGGCGCAGGTTTTTCTCCATCAGCTCGCCCAGCAAAATGCCCAGAATCACCGGCACCATCGGAATCTCGAACTTGCGCAACACCCAGCCGAGCACGCCAAAGGCGATCATCAGCATCAAATCAAAGGTGGAATTGGTGATGCCGTAAATGCCGACAAACGAGATCATGGTGACACCGGGCATCAGGTACATCGACGGAATCTTGAGCAGCTTGGTGAACAGGCTCACCATCGGCAGGTTCAGCGCCAGCAGCATGATGTTGCCAATGAACAGGGCGGCAATCAGGCCCCAGACCACATCGGGGTTTTGCGTGAACAGCAGCGGCCCCGGCGTGATGTCCATGGCCAGCAGCATGGCCAGCAGCACCGCCGTGGTGCCGGAACCCGGCACACCGAGGGCCAGCATGGGCACCAGCGCGCCACCGGCAGCGGCGTTGTTGCCGGCCTCGGGGGCGGCCACGCCGCGCGGGTCGCCCTTGCCGAAGCGGCCATTTTTGCCGGCCACTTTCTTTTCAACGGTGTAGGCCAAAAACGAGCCCAGCGACGCGCCAGCGCCCGGCAAGACCCCGGCAACAAAGCCCAGCACCGTGCTGCGGCCCATGGCGCCACTGGTTTGCTTGATCATGGACCAGGGCGGGATCACCCGGCCCACCTCGGGCATCTTGGCGGTGGTGTGGCTGCCCGCCTTGCCGCGCTCTTCAATGAAGACAAACACTTCGGACAAGGCGAACATGCCGACGATGGCCACCAGAAAGTCAACGCCGTCGTAAAAGTGCACATTGCCAAAGGTAAAGCGCGGCACACCGGTCTGGCCGTCCACGCCAATAAAGGCCAGCGCCAGCCCCAGGCAGGTGGCAAAACCGGCCTTGGCCTGGTTGGCGCTGGTCACGCCGCCCAGCGTGGCAAAGGCCAGCGTAAACATGGCAAAGTACTCGGCCGGGCCAAACAGCAGGGCCACTTCGACCAACTGCGGCGCCAGCACCACCAGGCCGATGGTGGCGGCAAAGGCGCCCACAAACGAGGCCAGGCCCGAGATGGCCAGCGCCTCGCCGGCGTGCCCCTGTCGCGCCATGGGGTAGCCATCAAGCGTGGTCATCAGCGCTGGCTCATCGCCCGGAATGTTGAGCAAAATGGCCGAAATGCGGCCACCATACATGGCGCCGTAATAAACGCTGGTGAGCAAAATGAGCGCCGGCGTGGCCGCCAGGCCCATGCTGAACACCACCGGGATCATGATGGCCACGCCATTGGAGGGCCCCAGCCCCGGCAGCGCGCCGACAATGGTGCCGAGCAAACAACCAAGCAGCGCCAAGCCCAGGTTTTGCCAGGTCAGCGCAATCGAAAACCCGTGCGCCAGAGCTTCTAAAGATTCCATTTTTAGTCCTTTGAGAGCTTAAAAGCCCCACGGGCCCTTGGCCATGTTGACACCCAGGACATGCTGAAACAGCACAAAAATGCCCACAGCGGTCAGCACCCCGGCCTGCGCCGATTGCCGCCCATTGGCACCCAGGCGCCAGCATAGAAACGCCGTGGCGCAGGTGGTAGCAAGCACAAACCCTGCTATCGGCAACAACTGGGCATAGGCCACCAGCACGCCGACGGTGGCCATTAATTCAAGCGTCTTGTAAAGGCCGGGCCATTCGGGGTCGGCGTCGGGCTTGAAAAACATCACCACGGCCGAGGCGGCCATGAGCACGGCAATCAGCATTGGAAAGGCCTTGGGGCCGAGCGCGTCCTGAATGAAGCTCTCTTGAATCTGGGTCGTGGCCCAAGCCATGGCCAGGGCGATGGCCAGGACGATGACGGCAAAGATACGGTCGCTCATGGCGGCATCCGGTCAAAAAATGGGGGCCTGCGCAGCCCCCGGTTGAAAACGGGCCTGCCAACCCGCGCTGGTCAACAGGCCGGGGTCGGGGCAGCGCTTACTTGACGATGCCGATTTCTCTGGACAAGGCGTTGATCTCGTCCACCGACGCTTTCACATAGTTCTGGAACGCCGCGCCGCGCAGGTTGAGTGCCTCCATGCCGTTCTTGGCCATGATGGCTTTCCACTCCCTGGAGTCATAGACCGTGCCGATCTGTTTGACCCAGAAGTCATAGGCATCGGCGCTCATGCCGCCGGGCGCATAAAAACCGCGCCAGTTGGCACCCACCACATCCAGCCCCTGCTCCTTGGCGGTCGGGAACTTGGCAAAGTCGCCGCCCAAGCGCTCGGGGGCCAGCACCGCCAGCACCTTGATCTTGCCGGCATCGACAAAGCCCTTGGCTTCGGAAATGTCGCCGGTGAAGGCCTGAATCTTGCCCGCGAGCAATTGTGTGACAGCCTCGCCGCCGCCCTCGAAAGCGACATATTTGACGCTGCGCACATTGCTGATGCCGGCCTTGCGTGCGGCAATCAACACCTTGAGGTGATCCCAGCCGCCCACGGCCGAGCCGCCGGCAAAGGCGATGGCCGTGGGGTCGGTCTTGACCTTGGCCATCAGCTCGGGCAGGGTGTTGTAAGGCGAGTTGGCAGCCACGGCCACCATGCCGTAGTCGGCACCCACCGAGGCCAGCCATTTGACCTGGTCCATGGTATTGCCCGGATAGGCACCCTGGGCCAGGCGGGTGGAGGTGGCCGACGACGCGGCCACGATCAAGTTGTTGTCGTTGTTGCGCTTGTTGATGACCTCGGCATAGGCCGCGCCGCCGCCGCCGCCGGATTTGTTGGTGACCTGCATGGTGCCGGGAATCAGCTTGAGGTCTTGCATGGTTTTGCCGACCATGCGGCAGGTCATGTCCCAGCCGCCACCGGCGCCGGCCGGGGCAATGCACTCGGTGCTGCCGGGTTCAAAGGCGAAAGACGGCGCGCTGGCAAAAGCCATGGCAACTGCGACTGGCGCGGTCCAGCGGGCGAAAGATTGAACGTGATTCATGGTGAAGTCTCCTGTTGACAAATGAACTGAACACCGGCGAATTCTGAGCCGCCAAACTGTCAATCGCCTGTCCTGCCACCTAGGGATTACACCAATACCGAGGCCTTACCGTTGACGCCGGAACACCAGTCGCTCGGCGCTGGACTGGCTGGCCGCGAAGGCATAGCCATCAAGGTCAAAACCCTTGAGCTGCTCAGGCAGGCTCAGGTGCCGGGAGGCGGCAAAGCGCGCCATCAAACCACGCGCGCGCTTGGCGTAAAAGCTGATGATCTTGTATTTGCCGTCCTTGAAGTCTTCAAACACGCAGTCCACCACGCGCGCCTTGAGTGCCTTTTGATCGACTGCCTTGAAGTATTCCTGGCTGGCCAGGTTGACGACGACCGGGGTTTTGTCGGCGGCCAGGCGGGTATTGAGGTAGTCGGCAATCTGCGAGCCCCAGAACTGGTACAAATCCTTGCCGCCCGGGTTGGCCAGTTTGGTGCCCATTTCCAGCCGATACGGTTGCATGTAGTCAAGCGGGCGCAGCACGCCGTACAGACCGCTCAAAATGCACACATGGTCTTGTGCCCAGGCCAGTTCGTTTGCACCCAGGGTTTTGGCATCGAGCCCGTCATAGACATCGCCGTTGAAGGCGAGCACCGCCTGCTTGGCGTTTTTGCCGCTGAACTTGGGCGACCAGGCCTGGTAACGCGCCACGTTGAGCCCCGCCAGGCTGTCGCTCAGGTGCATCAGGCTGGCGACCTCCTGCGGCGACTTTTGCTTGAGGATCGTGATCAGTTCAGTTGCCTGCGGCACAAACAGCGGCTGCGTGTGTGGCACCTCGGTGGCAGGCGGGTCAAAGTCGAGCGATTTGGCGGGGGAGAGCAGAAAAAGCATGGCGGTGATGAATCAAAAATAAGTGCTTAAGGATACTGGCGCGCCACATGCAACAGGCTCAACACGGTCACGGTGGTGTCGGTTTGCTGCATGATCACGACGTAATTCGGGTGCACGACCAGCTCCAGCGTGTCTGGCATTCGCCCTTGTCGGCGGGGAAAGTTGGGGTCGGCCAGGTGCCTGACCTGCTGATGGACGTGGTCCTCAAGGCCCACTGCTGCGCTCAGATTGTCTTGGGCAATGAATAACACCACTTCATCCAGATCGGCTAAAAACTGAAGCGTTTCGACGACGTTGAGCATGCCGGATCAGGCAGCAGCACGCGTCATGCGCATGGCTTCCAGCTTGGTGCGCAGTGCCGCCCGATGGGCATCGACCTCTTGCTGAGTCAATATCCGGTTACTGCCATCCTTGAGGCCGTCAATGGAGGCCTGAACCTTGGCGCGAAACCAGCGGTCGTAGTCAGCGTCGGCCTGCGCTGCCTCGTGCGCGGCTTTCAGGGCGGCGCTGCGATCCGGGCGCGCGCGCTTTTCAAGAGCGCGCTCTTCGGGGCGCCATGCAACAACATCAATCTGGCATTGGTTCCAGCCCACATTGCGCAGCACTTGCAGCGCTTTGCGCGGGTCGGCAAAACGCCGCGGTTGCTGGCGCGAGGTGACCATGATGGCCTCGCCGCGCTGGGTGTGCACATGCACCACAAACGCCGCGCCTTCACCACGCAGGCTGATGCCGGTGACACCACCTGCCAGCGTAGCGGCTTTGAGTTGTTCCAGATTCAAGGTTTGCATTGCGGTTTCCTTTGCGGCATCGGGCTTTTACAGGTGAGCTGTGCACATTCGAGTAGTTTAATTGTTTGTTGTGCAGCAAATTATTGTTAATTGTGAAGCCATGTGGCGCGCCATACAGTTTGGCTATCGATAGCTTATAAACAATGCATCATGAAATCGATAGTAACGCGCTATGATTTGCCCATCGCTGCAGAACACGCTTCGCAGCGACAAATTTTTCAACCCCAACTGGAGTCCCACATGTCCCTGATCAACACGCAAATCCCCGAGTTCAAAGCCCAAGCCTTCCACAACGGCAAGTTCGTTGAAGTCAGCAACGAAAGCATGAAGGGCAAATGGTCGGTCGTGATTTTCATGCCCGCCGCCTTTACGTTCAACTGCCCCACCGAAGTCGAAGATGCCGCCGACAACTACGCCGAGTTCCAGAAAATGGGCGCCGAGGTCTATATCGTGACCACCGACACGCATTTCTCGCACAAAGTCTGGCACGAGACCTCGCCCGCTGTGGGCAAGGCCCAGTTCCCGCTGGTGGGCGACCCCACCCACACGCTGACCCGTGGGTTCGATGTGCACATTGACGCAGACGGCTTGGCTTACCGCGGTACTTTTGTCATCAACCCTGACGGCATCATCAAGACGCTGGAAATCCATTCCAACGAAATCGCCCGTGACGTGAAAGAAACCCTGCGCAAGCTCAAAGCTGCACAGTACACCGCCGCGCATCCGGGTGAAGTGTGCCCGGCCAAGTGGAACGAAGGCGCCAAGACCATTGCACCGTCGCTGGAACTGGTTGGCAAGATCTAAGCAACCGCTCCACACTCACCCCGCTGGCGAACTCACGAGGTTTGCCAGTGCATCTCTGGCCTCAGTCGCCCATTCATTTGACCGAGGCCGGTTCTCAAAGTCGCTTAATTACGAAAGAACGAAATACATGTTGGACGATACCCTCAAGACACAACTCGGCGCCTACCTGGAGCGCGTGCAACAACCATTCGAAATCATCGCATCGCTAGACGACTCCGAGAACTCGCGCGACATGCTGAGTCTGTTGCAGACCATTCAGGGCCTGCGCAGCGACAAGATCACGCTCAAAACCGATGGCACTGACGCGCGCAAGCCGTCCTTTAGCTTGCAGCGCCCGGGCACACCCAACAGCCTGCGCTTTGCCGGCCTGCCGCTGGGCCACGAGTTCACCTCGCTGGTGCTGGCGCTGCTGTGGACCGGCGGCCACCCGCCCAAGGTCGAAGCCGATGTGACCGACCAGATCAAGGCGCTTGACGGCGACTTCAATTTTGAAGTCTATATGTCGCTGAGCTGCCACAACTGCCCCGACGTGGTGCAGGCCTTGTCGCTCATGGCCGTGCTCAACCCCAAGGTCAAGACGGTGGTCATCGAAGGCGGTGCGTTCCAGGAAGAAGTCAACCAGCGCCAGGTGATGGCGGTTCCCATGGTGTTCCTCAACGGCCAGATGTTTGGCTCGGGACGCATGCTGCTGGAAGAAATTGTGGCCAAGCTCGACCAAGGCGCCGCCCAGCGCGAGGCGGCCAAACTGAGCGGGCAGGCCCCATATGACGTGCTGATTGTGGGGGGGGGCCCGGCGGGTGCGGCGGCGGCGGTGTATGCCGCGCGCAAAGGCATTCGCACCGGCATCGTGGCCGAGCGTTTTGGCGGCCAGGTGAACGACACGCTGGCGATCGAAAACTACGTCTCGGTGCTCGAAACCGACGGCCCCAAGTTTGCCGCCGCCCTGGAAGCGCACGTCAGGGCTTACGACGTTCCCATCATGAACCTGCAGCGCGTTGACCAATTGCTGCCGGCGGCCGAGCCCAATGGCCTGATCGACATCAAGCTGGCCAATGGTGGCCATTTGAAGAGCAAAACAGTGATTCTGAGCACCGGCGCGCGCTGGCGCAACGTCAACGTGCCGGGTGAGGAGCAGTACAAAACCAAGGGCGTGGCCTATTGCCCGCACTGCGACGGCCCGCTGTTCAAGGGCAAGCACGTGGCGGTGATCGGTGGCGGCAACTCGGGCGTTGAGGCGGCCATTGACCTGGCCGGTGTGGTGGCACACGTCACCCTGATCGAGTTCGACACCAAGCTGCGCGCTGACGCGGTGCTGGTCAACAAGCTCAACAGCCTGCCCAATGTCACGATCCTTGTGAACGCCCAAACTACCGAGATCACCGGCGACGGGCAAAAGGTGAACGGCTTGACTTACAAAGACCGGGCCACCGAGGCCAGCCACCATATCGAATTAGAGGGTGTGTTTGTGCAGATTGGCCTGGTGCCCAACACCGAATGGCTCAAGGGTACGCTGGAGCTCTCGCGTCACGGTGAAATTGTGGTCGATGCGCGCGGCCAGACGTCACTGCCGGGCGTGTTCGCTGCGGGTGATGCCACCACCGTGCCGTTCAAGCAGATCATCATCGCCACCGGCGACGGCGCCAAGGCGGCGCTGGGCGCGTTTGACCATCTGATGCGCATGCCTGCAGCCTGAGTCAGACTGCAGGGTGGGCCGTCCCGGTAAAATCCGGGCAGTTTCCAACTCTTCCTTGGAACGGCACACGCGCGTGCCGTTCGTCATTTTTGGCATATCCCATGACCGACACCCTTGACCAACCTGGCTTAAACAGCCTGCCCAAATCGTTTGAACCTGCCGCGCTGGAGGCGCACTGGGGGCCGGAGTGGGAGCAGCGCGGCTATGGCGTTGCCGGTTTTCGCGGTACGGGCAAGCCCAACGCAGAGGCTGCGGGCAATGGCCAAAATTTCAGCATCCAGTTGCCGCCACCCAACGTGACTGGCACGCTGCACATGGGGCACGCGTTCAACCAGACCATCATGGACAGCCTGACGCGTTACCACCGCATGCGGGGCTTCAATACCGCCTGGATTCCGGGCACCGACCATGCCGGTATTGCCACGCAAATTGTGGTCGAGCGCCAGTTGCAAGCTGCAGGCATCAGCCGCCACGACATGGGCCCGACGCCGGCGCAAGCACGCAAAAACTTTGTGAGCAAGGTGTGGGAGTGGAAAGAGAAAAGCGGCAACACCATCACCACCCAAATGCGCCGCATGGGCGACAGCGTGGACTGGAGCCGCGAGTACTTCACCATGGACCCCAAGCTGTCCAAAACTGTCACTGAGACTTTTGTGCGCCTGTATGAGCAAGGCCTGATCTACCGCGGCAAACGCCTGGTCAACTGGGACCCGGTGCTGATGAGCGCCGTGTCAGACCTGGAAGTGGAGTCTGAAGAAGAAGACGGCAACCTGTGGCACATCATGTACCCGTTTGCCGACGGCCCGCAACTGGTGAATGGCGAACTGCTCCCTGGCCTGGTGGTGGCCACCACGCGCCCCGAGACCCTGCTTGGCGACGTGGCCGCCATGGTGCACCCCGAGGATGAACGCTATGTCCACCTGATCGGCAAACACGTCATGCTGCCGCTGTCGGGTGATACGCCTGCGGCCTGGCGCAGCCTCCCGATCATTGCCGACGACTATGTGGACAAGGCCTTTGGTACCGGCGTGGTCAAGGTCACCCCGGCGCACGACCAGAACGACTACGCCGTCGGCCAGCGCCACCAGTTGCCAATGATTTGCGTGCTCACGCTCGACGCCAAAATCAGTTCTGAGGCACCTGCCGCCTACCAGGGTATGGACCGTTTTGATGCCCGCAAGCAGATCGTCAAAGACCTGCAATCGCTGGAATTGCTGGTTGAGATCAAAAAGCACAAGCTGATGGTGCCGCGCTGCGCCCGCACCGGGCAAATTGTCGAGCCCATGCTGACCGACCAGTGGTTTGTGGCGATGACCAAAGTGTCTGAGCAAGACCCTACCGGCAAGAGCATCACGCAAAAAGCCATCGACGCGGTGCAGTCCGGCCAGGTCAAGTTTGTGCCCGAGAACTGGGTCAACACCTACAACCAGTGGATGAACAACATCCAGGACT
>NZ_JACUUE010000041.1 GCF_014859475.1 Rhodoferax sp. | reverse complement strand
GCTTCAAAATGGCCACGTTCATGGCCGATTTCCAGCACCAGAATGGCCTCTTCCTTCATGTGCGCAGGCGCATCTTGCAGCAGCTTGCGCACGAAATCCATGCCATCCACCCCGCCGGCCATGTTGCCGTCGAGCGCGAGCGGGGGTTCCGCCAGAAATTCAGGCGGCAGCGCGGCCATGCTCGCGGCGTTGACATAAGGCGGGTTGCACAAGATCAGGTCGTAAAGGCCGCCGTGCTCGGGCAGGCCGTCGCCCTGATGCAGGGTGATGCGCTGCTGCAGGCCGTGGCGCTCCACATTGATTTTTGCCACTTCGAGCGCGTCCGCACTGATGTCGGAGGCCTGCACCCTCACATCCGGATAAACCAGCGCGGCCAATACCGCCAGACTGCCGTTGCCGGTGCACAGGTCGAGCACCTTGTGGGTGGATTCGCTGAGCCAGTAGTCAAGGCCGCCCTCGACCAGCACCTCGGCGATCAGAGCGCGCGGCACGATGGCGCGCTCATCGACATAGAACGCCACGCCCTGCAGCCAGGCTTCGTGGGTCAGGTAGGCGGCCGGCTTGCGGGTGTCTATGCGCGTCTTGATGAGCTCCGCTATCTTGGCTTGCTCGGCGGGCGTGACCAGCCGATCGGGAGGAGCCGCTTCGGTCGCGTCAGTGTGTTCCAGGGGCGTGTCGAGCGGCAAGCCGAGTTGCCACAGCACCAGCCAGGCAGCCTCGTCGAAGGCATTCTGCGTGCCATGGCCAAAAACGACACCAGCTTGCTCAAGCTGGTGGGCTGCCAGGGTCACGCATTCCAGCAGGGTGATGTCACTGCGTTGTGCCTGGCGCTTCTTCATGCCAACAACTGCGCATGCAGGTTTTCCAGTGTCCGGCGGTAGATGTTTTTCAGCGGCTCAATATCACTCAGGGCAATATGCTCATTGATTTTGTGGATGCTGGCGTTGGGCGGGCCGAACTCGATCACCTGCGGGCAGAGCTTGGCAATGAAACGGCCGTCACTGGTGCCGCCGCTGGTGGAGAGCTTGGGAGTCAGACCGGTCTCGGCATGAATGGCATCCACCACCGCATCCACCAGCGTCCCAGGGGGCGTCAAAAAGGGCAGGCCGCTGAGGGTCCAGGCCAGATCGTAGGCCAGATCATGGCGGTCCAGCACCGCTTGCAGACGATTTTGCAGGGTTTCAGGCGTGGATTCGGTGGAAAACCGGAAGTTGAAGTCAAGCACCACCTCGCCCGGAATTACGTTGCTGGCACCTGCGCCGCCGTGAATGTTACTGACCTGCCAGCTGGTGGGCGGGAAAAAGGCGTTGCCCTGATCCCATTCGATGGTGATCAATTCGGCCAGCGCGGGCGCCAGCAGATGAATGGGGTTGTTGGCCAGTTGCGGGTAGGCAATGTGGCCCTGGGTTCCTTTGACGGTGAGCTTGCCGCCCAAGGAGCCGCGGCGGCCGTTCTTGATCATGTCACCGGTATGCGTGACTGCGGTGGGTTCGCCCACAATGCAGTAGTCCAGCACCTCGCCACGGGCTTGCAGCATTTCACAGACTTTGACGGTGCCGTCCACGGCCGGGCCTTCTTCATCGCTGGTCAGCAAAAAACCGATCGCCAGCGGCGACCCGGGACGCGCCGCGACAAATTCTTCCGTGGCCACCACAAACGCGGCCAGTGAGGTCTTCATGTCAGCCGCGCCACGGCCGAACAATTTGCCTTCGCGCAGCGTGGGCTTGAACGGATCGCTGTCCCAAAGCTTGACCGGCCCGGTGGGCACGACATCGGTGTGACCGGCAAAGACAAGCAGTTTCGAAGTGCCAGATGCGTGTGCCGCGCCACCGGCCGGCCGCTTGGCCCACAGGTTGGTGACCTCACCACCCGGCGGGCCGCTAACCAGGGTTTCGAGCTGGAAACCAATGGCCTGCAGGCGCGCACCAATGCGCTGCTGGCAGTGCGCATCGCTTGGCGTTTCGGATGGGCAGGCGATCAGGTCACAGGCCAGGTCGAGGGTAGGGTTCATGGGCGGGCTCAATGGTTTAGGTCGAGCGTGATGTCGGTAAAGGATGGCTCGTCGTTCTGTTCTTCGACGACCGCGGCCTTGGCGCGCGCCTTGAAGTCGTTTTGCATGCGCCACATCAGGTTGGTGGGCGAGTCGGCGTTGGCCACGCCTTCCTTGCGGTCGATGATGCCTTCGGTGATCAGGCGGGCAATGTCTCCCTCAAACGTCTGACTGCCCTCGGCCATGGATTTTTCCATGGCTTCCTTGATGGCTGAAAAATCACCTTTTTCAATTAATTCAGCCACCAGTTTGGTGTTCAGCAAGACCTCGACCGCTGGGCTCCTGGTTTCTGCCAGGTTGCGGATCAGGCGCTGCGAAATGATGGCTTTCAGGGCCGACGCCAGGTCGCCGAGCATGGTCATGCGGACTTCGACCGGGTAAAAGCTGAGGATGCGATTGAGCGCCTGGTAACTGTTGTTGGCGTGCATGGTGGCCAGGCACAAATGCCCGGTCTGGGCGTAGGCGATGGCGGCGGACATGGTTTCACGGTCACGGATTTCACCGATCAGGATCACGTCGGGGGCTTGCCGCAGGGCGTTTTTAAGGGCGACTTCTGTGGTCTCGGTGTCGGCGCCAACTTCGCGCTGGTTGATCATGGCGCGCTTGTTCTTGAACAGATATTCGATCGGGTCTTCAATCGTGAGGATGTGGCCCGTCATACTGGCGTTGCGGTGGTCGATCATGGCCGCCAGGCTGGTGCTTTTGCCTGAACCTGTTGCACCAACCACCAGGATCAGGCCGCGTTTTTGCAGCATCAGGTCGGCCAGCGAGGGCGGCAAACCCAGTGTTTCGAGCGGCGGTATGTCGTTGATGATCAGTCGTATCACTACCGCATAGGTCCCGCGCTGGCGCATGGCGCTGATCCGGAAACGTCCCAGATCGGGTATTGACCAGGCGATATTGAGCTCGTGGGTGTCCTCCAACTCCAGAATTTTCTCGGGCGGCAGGATTTCCGCAAGCAGCTTCAAGGGTGCATCGGGCGGCAAGATCTGGCTGTTGATGGGCAGACACTCGCCGTAGATGCGGATCAGGGCGACCGAGTTGGCTGACAAATAGATGTCAGAGGCTTTCTTTTCAGACATCAAGCGCAGGATGCGCTCCATGGTGCCCGTAGGCGCCGCGCTGGTGTTCTCGATGAGTGCCATGTGGATGCCTTTTGAATAAATATTTGCAGGGCCGGATCAACTCGGGCGCTTGTGGGGGTGTCCGTCAAGGGCGCAGCAGCTCATTCAAACTGGTTTTGGCGCGGGTTTGCGCATCGACGTGCTTGACGATGATGGCGGCGTACAGGCTGTATTTGCCGCCTTCCTTGGGCAGGTTGCCGCTGATGACCACCGAGCCCGCCGGGATGCGGCCGTAGCTCACAGTATCCGTCGCGCGATCGTAAATGGGCGTGCTCTGGCCAATGTAAACCCCCATGGAAATGACCGAGTTTTCTTCCACGATCACGCCTTCAACAATCTCGGAGCGGGCGCCGATGAAGCAGTTGTCTTCGATGATGGTGGGGTTGGCCTGCATGGGTTCGAGCACGCCGCCAATGCCCACGCCGCCGCTCAGGTGCACGTTTTTGCCGATCTGCGCGCAGGAGCCCACCGCCGCCCAGGTGTCAACCATGGTGCCTTCATCGACATAGGCGCCAATGTTGACAAAAGACGGCATCAGCACCACGCCTTTGGCCAGGTAGCTGCCCCGGCGCGCCACAGCGGGCGGCACAATGCGCACGCCGGTGGCCTGCAGGCCGGACTCGGTCATGTGGGCAAATTTGGTCGGCACCTTGTCGTAAAAAGCCAGGTCGCCGGCTTTGACGACCGTGTTGTCCTTGAGCCGAAAGCTCAGCAGCACAGCTTTTTTGATCCACTGGTGCGTGGTCCATTGGCCCACACCATCGCGGGTGGCCACGCGCAGATGGCCGGTATTGAGCCCCTGAATCACATGTTCAACCGCGTCGCTGACCTCTTTGGGGGCAGAGTTGACGGAGATGTTGGCGCGGTCTTCCCACGCGGCATCGAGAATGGTTTGCAGTTGTTGGGTCATGGCAATGGCTTGGATAAATGAGAGTACAAAAAAGATTATTTGGCGCGCTTGCGGACAAATTCGACGATGCGCCGGGCCGCTTCCAGGCATTCTGCCGTGTCGGCCACCAACGCCATGCGAATGCGCCCGGCACCGGGATTGTGGCCCTGCGCCTCACGCGCCAGGTAGGAGCCGGGCAGCACAGTCACATTGTAAAGAGCGTGCAAATCACGGGCAAAGTCGGTGTCGCTGCCCTTGATTTTGGCCCAGAGGTAAAAACCGGCATCGGGCAAGGCCACATCAAGCACTTCGGCCAGCAGCGGCGTGACTTCGGCAAACTTGGCTTTGTAGAGCGCGCGGTTCTCAACGACATGGGCTTCGTCACGCCAGGCAGCCAGGCTCGCGGCCTGCACCACCGGGCTCATGGCGCAGCCGTGGTAGGTGCGGTAGAGCAGAAATTGCGCCAGGATGGCCGCGTCGCCCGCCACAAAACCGCTGCGCATACCCGGCACATTGCTGCGCTTGGACAGGCTGGTCAACGAGATCAGGTTTTTGAAGTCGGTGCGGCCCAGTTGGGCGGCCGCTTGCAGGCCGCCCAGGGGCGGGTCATTGCGGAAATAGATTTCGCTGTAGCACTCGTCTGATGCAATGACAAAGCCAAAGCGGTCGCTCAAGTCAAACAGTTTTCGCCATTCGCTCAAGCCCATGACCGCGCCGGTGGGGTTGCCCGGCGAGCACACGAAGATTTGCTGGGTGCGTGCCCACACCGACTCGGGCACGCTGTCCCAATCCGGGGCAAAGTTGCGCGCCGGGTCGCTGGCCACGTAATACGGTTCGGCCCCGGCCAGCAGTGCAGCGCCTTCGTAGATTTGATAAAACGGATTCGGGCATACCACCAGCGGCTTTTGGTTTGCGGCGCCGGTTTGGGCGGGGTTGATGACGGTTTGCGTGAGCGCAAACAGCCCCTCGCGCGAGCCGTTCACCGGCAGCATCTGCGTGAGCGGGTTCATATGCAGACCGTAGCGGGTATGCAGCCAGGCGGCAAAGGCCTCGCGCAACGCGGGCTCGCCCGCCGTGGCCGGGTAGCTGGCCAGCCCGCTGGGTGTGCGATGGATGGACTCCACCATGGCTTGCTGGATGAAGACCGGTGTGGGGTGCCTGGGTTCGCCCAGGCCCAGACTGATCGGGGTGTAAGCCGGATTGGGTGTGATGCCGGCAAAAAGCTGGCGCAGTCGCTCGAACGGGTAGGGCTTTAAAAGGGCGAGAAGTGGATTCATGGGGCGCGATTATCCCTTGTCCGGTACGCCTGCCGCGGTGCTGAAGTCTGTTCCCCACACACCATCTCAAAAGCTCCGCAAGCTCCTGCAAGCCACACCCAGCCCCAGCCAGCGTTTGGCAGCGCTTTGCAGCAGCTTGGGGTCGCCGGTGCTGAAGAGCCGGCATTGGCCAGTTGCCAAGTCAGGCGAGTGGCTGGGCAACAGACGGCGGGTCTGGCGCGCTACCGGTTCACCGTTGTCCACTAGATGCACCGCGGGGCCGACGAAAGACCGCAGAATCTGGCTGGCAAATCACTACTGTCCGGTAAACACGGTTCTGATTTGACGCGAACCCAATAGCCGTGCGGGTTTGCGAGCGAAAAAGTTTGGTGTCGATTTGAATTTCATGGTCGTTTTTACTGGTAATTTCCCTAGCTTGACAATTCTGGGAAATTATTGCCAATTCTGGAAAGACGCTTTTCGCGCAGGTAATGGACTTCGTCCCTTGGACCAGCTTCTCTCGCATCGTGGCTCGCTACTCGGGGGATGCGCGGGTCTCGACGTTGCCCAGCACTGAGCACTTTCGCATCATGGCCTACGCGCAACTGACCTGGCGTGAATCTCTGCGCGATATCGAGGCCACGTTGAGCGCCAATGCGACCAAGCTGTACGGCATGGGTCTGCGTCAAGCAGTGCGTCGATCTACCCTGGCTGATGCCAACGAACGGCGTGACTGGCGTATCTGGGCTGACTTCGCTGCGGTCTTGATTCGCCGTGCCAACAAGCTTTACGCAGATGAACCGCTGGGGCTGGATGTGAACATCGCTGGCAAGGTGTACGCCCTGGATTCGAGCACCATCGATCTGTGCCTGAGTCTGTTTGGCTGGGCGCCGTTTCGCACCACCAAGGCGGCCATCAAGCTGCATACGCTGCTGGACTTGCGCGGCAGCATTCCAAGCTTCATTCACATCAGCGACGGCAAGATGGGCGATGTCAATGTGCTCGATATCTTGCCTCTGGAGGCTGGAGCCTTCTACATCATGGATCGGGGCTATCTGGACTTTACGCGCTTGTACACGATGCATCAGGCGGGTGCCTTTTTTGTGACACGCGCCAAGTCCAACTTCAATGCGCGTCGCGTGTATTCGGCCAAGGTGGATAAGGCCACTGGCGTGGCGTGTGATCAGTCGGTGATACTCAATGGGGTCAAGGCGGCCAAAGACTACCCCGAGCATTTGCGCCGGGTGCGATACAAGGACCCCACGGGTAACACGTTGATATTTTTGACCAACAACACGGCACTGCCTGCGCCGGTGATTGCCCAGCTTTACAAGAACCGCTGGCAAGTGGAATTGTTCTTCAAGTGAATCAAGCAGCATCTGCGTATCAAGAAGTTTTTGGGCACCAGCGAGAACGCGGTGAAGACGCAGGTTTGATGCGCCATCGCCACCTACGTTTTGATCGCCATTGTCAAAAAAGAGTTGCAACTGAAATCCTCGCTCTACACTTGTCTACAGATTTTGTCGGTCTCGGTTTTCGCGAAAACCCAGGTTTCATGCGCCTTGCAGCCCGGTGACTTACAAAATCAACCAGTACCCATCTCCAACCAATTAATTTTGTTCGACTTTTGACCGGACAGTAGTGCTGGCAAATGGGTAATGGGTGCAGCCCAATACCAACGTGTCAATGTCGCCCGCCTGGCCACCAAACTGACCCATGGCGCCGGTGTACTGGCGACACAGCGCGATGATGTTGTCGGTATCGTCGCGCTCGATCGCATCGGCCAGCCCATCGCAGGGCTGGCAGACAAAGTGGGCCGGAGCCGCCAAACTCGCCAGCAGGGCCTGGAATTTTTGGCTGTTGAGCGTGCCGCGCGTGGCCATGACGCCGATGTGCCCCTGGTGTGACTCAAGGTGATGGCGGGCTTGAGCGCCGGTTCGACGCCAACGATGGGTAGGTGAGGGTAATCCTGACGCAGCAGATGGATTGCCGCCGCCGTGGCGGTGTTGCAGGCGATGACCAAGACCTGGATGGCCATCGCTGGCTGACTGATCAAGTATTGGCTGATGGCACGAGCGCGCTCCAGCACGAAACCGGGGTCGCGCTCGCCGTAAGGCGCAAAGCCGCTGTCGGCCACATAGACGAAGTCATCATGGGGCAGCTCGGCCCGCAGCGCCTTGAGGATGCTCAAGCCCCCGACGCCGCTGTCGAAAACGCCGATAGGGCGTTTTGAATAATTAACAAAGGTAAACCCCCGGCTCTACCGGGGTGACAGCAGGAGTTTGACGTTTACTTTTATAAGAAAGCGAATGCCGAAGAAAATACACGTTCACTCCGGATGAAATCCGGCAGTTTCGGGTCGGCGGTCACAAGAACACTATGAATGACACCCCATGTTCACTTCTACGTTGTGGACCAGTTGCACCAAGCGTGGTCCGAGATCATTCATTAACGCCTCACGCTGCAATAAGAAGGCTGGGCCGCCACAATTGAAAGCCATCATCTCTTCGCCGTCCGGGTCGATCAACGGCACACCCACGGCATTTATATTGGCTTCCCAATCGCCCACTGAAACGCAGAAGCCGTGGTCTTGATAGTCCTTGAATCCCTGTTCCAAACTGGCTTTAATCTGCGGCCATTTTTCTTCATTTCCCAAGCGGATGTGATCCATCAGAAAATCACGCTCGGTCTGTGGCAGCGCGCACAACAGGGCCTTTCCCATCGCCGTCGTGGCCATGGGGATGTGCGAGCCGACATCTCGCCGAAGCGCGACAGCCGAACTGCTTCGGCAGCTTTCGATGTACACCATGTCCAGGCGATCACGGATGCCGATCGAGACACTGGCTTGGGAGTGCTCGGCAAGCTCGCGCATGGCGGGGCGCGCCAGTTTGCGCACATCAAGATTTGAAAGCAAGGAGTTGCCCAAGGAAAGCACCCCCGAGCCCAAGTGATATTGCCCTCGATCGCTTGAGAAATCGAGATAGCCGAGCTTGGTTAGCGTATAGGTCAGCCGCGAAATTGTCGGCTTCGGCATTCCGGTCCGCTTTGCCAACTCGGTGTTGCTCAGGTACTTCTCACCCGGGAGAAAACAACGCAGTATTTCCAGTCCTCGCGCCAAAGCGTTCACGAATTGCCGATCTTTATTTTTCTGGCCATCGCTAAAGGTTTGACTCTGATCTTCCATGTATCGACTCCATTGATTTTCATTGAAGCGGCTCGCGAACCCAGGCAAATTGGATGGAAGCTCGAATACTCAATGCCAAATTGTAAATTAATCTTCGGAATAAATATTCGCACAGCGAAACAAACAGCCAAGCCTGTTCAATCGTCCGCCAAAGGGGGAATGGCTATGTAACTCCGGTTTGCTACGGCCTGCTGAAATCAACAGGGTAATCGACAAGATCGATCATCTGATGCTTCCCGCTCACAAATCAAGCTTCGACAAGGCGCCTTTATGTTTCTGGCCAGTGGCCAGAGGCGGTTCCGAGGAACAGGATGTGCAGTCTAGCGGTATCGCGTGGCACTAGATATCGAATTGATACGGATGCAACCTAATGACACATTGGCGACAGAGGACGTCAGCCTTTTTTGCTCTGTCGACAAAAAACAGGCTATATTCTGTTTCAAATATGTAATGCGAACTAGCATTTCGCTCTGCAAAACATTAAATTTGGAGACATCTGAAATGAGCCAGGACCCGTCCACCGAAGTCGTCGTCCGCGAACTGCGTGGCAGCGTTCTTCTCGTCACGATCAATAACCCACCGGTCAACGCGCTGGGTGTCGCAGTGCGGCGCGGCATCGTGGCTGCGATCGACGCAGCCGATGCAGACTCCGCCGTCCAGGCGGTGCTCATCATCGGGACAGGCCGCAACTTCATCGCAGGCGCAGATATCCGCGAGTTCGGCAAGCCGCCACTGCCGCCGTCATTGCCGGATGTCTGCAACCGGATCGAAGCCTGCAGCAAACCCGTGGTGGCAGCGATCCACGGCGCGGCGCTGGGCGGTGGCCTGGAGATCGCGCTCGCGGCCCACTACCGATTGGCGGCGACCGATGCAAAGCTTGGACTGCCCGAGGTTCTGCTCGGCTTGATGCCTGGCGCAGGCGGCACCCAACGCACACCCCGTTTGATCGGGGCAAAAGCTGCCTTGGATCTGATGCTCAGCGGCCGCCACATGGGGGCCGAAGAAGGGCATGCGCTCGGTTTGGTTGACCGGCTGGGATCCAGCAATGACATCTTGGCGGATGGATTGGCTTACGCGCAAGAATTGCTGGCCACGCACGCCCCGGTGCGCCGCATGCGAGATGCCCATGCGGTTTCTGACCGGCAGGCGAATCGAGCTGCCATTGAGGCTGCGCGTGACGAAACCGCGAAGAAGTCACGCACTCTGTTCTCGCCACTGAAGATAATTGAAGCCGTCGAGGCCGCACTTGATCGTGATTTCGACGAAGGCCTGCTCCTTGAGCGCGAGCTGTTTCTGCAATGCCTCGACAGCCCCCAGCGCGCCGGACTGGTCCACGCTTTCTTCGCCGAGCGTGAGGTGCTCAAAGCCCCCGAGACGCGCAACACGAAGCCGCGCGCCTTCAACCATGTGGGATTGGTGGGCGGTGGAACGATGGGCGCGGGCATCGCGGTGGCAGTACTCGATGCGGGCCTGCTTGTGACGATGATCGAGCGTGACGAAGCGGCGCTGGCACGCGGGCGTGCCCATATCGAAAAGGTCTACAACGGCCTGATCGCCAAGGGGCGCATGACACCTGCTGCCAAGGCGGCTAACATGGCGCGCTTCGTCGGTAGCACCTTGTATGACGCACTCGCACCAGCCGATGTCGTGATTGAGGCCGTCTACGAGGACATGGCAGTCAAGCAGGCTGTTTTCGCAGAACTCGACCGCGTGTGCAAACCTGGTGCGGTGCTGGCCAGCAACACGTCGTATCTCGACATCGACGCCATCGCCGCCAGCATTTCACGTCCAACGGACGTCGTGGGCCTGCATTTTTTCTCGCCTGCCAACATCATGAAGTTGCTCGAGATCGTCGTCCCGGCCAAGGTCTCGGCGGACGTCGTGGCCACCGCATTCGAACTCGCGAAGAAGCTGCACAAGGTGCCGGTGCGGGCTGGCGTATGCGACGGTTTCATCGGCAACCGGATTCTCGCGGCTTATCGCATGGCGGCCGACTGCATGATGGAAGACGGCGCCTCGCCTTACCAGATCGACCAGGCCGTGCGTAACTTCGGCTACCCGATGGGGCCGTTCCAGGTGTCTGACCTGGCTGGCGGTGACATCGGCTGGGCCACGCGAAAGCGCAAGGCCGTCACACGCGATCCGCGGGCACGTTATGTACAAATTGCCGACCGCATCTGCGAGCGTGGCTGGTTCGGTCAGAAGACGGGCCGCGGCTACTACCTGTACCCTGACGGCGCCCGCACCGGAACGCCCGATCCCGAGGTTGAGGCCATCATCGATGCCGAGCGCGCGCGGGCCGGCATCACGCCGCGCAGCTTCACCGACGAAGAGATCATGCGCCGCTACATGGCCGCGATGATCAACGAAGGCGCCAATGTGGTGCACCAGCGCATCGCGCTGCGCCCGCTCGACGTGGACGTGACCTTCCTGTATGGCTACGGCTTTCCACGCCATCGCGGCGGCCCGATGAAGTACGCCGACACGGTGGGTCTGCCCAAGGTGCTGGCCGACATCCGCGAATTCGCCAAAGAAAACCCTTTGTTCTGGCAGCCTTCGGCGTTGCTGGTCGAACTGGTCGAGCACGGCGCCAATTTCGACAGTCTTAATAAACTCGAATAACCACGTTTCAGGAACACATCATGCGCGAAGCCGTCATCGTTTCTACCGCCCGCACGCCGCTAACCAAGGCGCACCGGGGCGAATTCAATATCACGCCGGGCTCCACGCTCGCCGCCTTCGCGGTGCGGGCGGCGGTGGAGCGCGCTGGTATCGACCCCGCGCTGATCGAGGATGCGATCCTTGGTTGTGGGTATCCGGAAGGCACCACCGGCCGCAACGTGGCGCGTCAAGCCATCATCCGCGCAGGTCTGCCGATCACCATTGCGGGTGCCACAGTGAGCCGCTTCTGCGCCTCCGGGCTGCAGGCCATCGCCATGGCAGCGGGACGCATCATCGTGGAGGGTGCACCTGCCATGATTGCAGGCGGCGTAGAAAGTATTTCGCACATACGCACCCGGCAAGATGGTGACAGCGGCATCAACCCGTGGATCGTCCAGCACAAGCCCGAGTTGTACTTGTCGATGATCGAAACCGCCGACATTGTGGCCGCACGCTATGGCATCGGACGCGAGGCGCAGGATCGCTTCTCGGTCGAGAGCCAACGCAAGACGGAGGAGGCGCAACTTGCCGGCCGTTACCGGGAAGAAATCGTGGCATGCACGACCGAGATGGCGGTGACCAACAAAGAAACCAAAGTCGTGACCCATGCAGAAGTGACTGTGGACGCCGACACCTGCAACCGGCGCGGGACCACCTACGAAGGCCTGGCCCGATTGGCGCCGGTGAATGGCCCGGACAAGTTTGTCACCGCCGGCAATTCCTCTCAACTCTCCGACGGCGCCGCTGCTTGCGTGATGATGGAGGCAAAGGAAGCAGAGCGCGCCAACTTGGAGCCGCTGGGCGCCTTTCGCGGCCTGGCGCTTGCCGGTTGCGAGCCCGACGAAATGGGCATCGGCCCCGTGTTCGCTGTACCCAAACTGCTGGCACGCCACGGCCTGAAGGTTGACGACATCGGTTTGTGGGAACTCAACGAGGCATTCGCCTCGCAGTCAATCTATTGCCAACAGCGACTCGGCATCCCCGATGAGCGGCTTAACGTCAATGGCGGCGCGATTTCCATTGGGCATCCATTCGGTATGACAGGCGCGCGCCTCACCGGCCACCTGTTGATTGAAGGAAAACGGCGCGGCGTGAAATATGGGGTCGTCACCATGTGCATCGCGGGCGGCATGGGCGCCGCAGGGCTGTTCGAGATTTATTGAGGAGAATTGGCATGGATTTGAATTTCACCACTGAAGAAGAAAACTTTCGCAGCGAAGTGCGCACTTTTCTGGCCGACAAACTGCCGACCCGTTTGTCAGACAAGGTCGCCAATGGCAAGCACCTGTCCAAGGCGGACATGCAGGAATGGCATGCCATCCTCAATGCGCGCGGTTGGCTCGCCAACCATTGGCCCGAGCAGTACGGCGGTCCCGGCTGGAACGCTGTCGAAAGATTTATCTTCGAGCATGAGTGCTGCCTCGCCAGCGCACCGCGTATCGTTCCCTTCGGCGTCAACATGCTCGGGCCCGTGCTGATCAAGTTTGGCAACGAGGAACAGAAGCGCCATTGGTTACCTCGCATTCTCGATGGCTCCGACTGGTGGTGCCAGGGCTACTCGGAGACAGGCGCGGGCTCTGACCTGGCGGCGGTTAACACCAGCGCCGTGCGTGGCCGCGATGCGCAGGGTGAGCACTATATTGTCAATGGGCAAAAGGCCTGGACCACGCTCGGCCAGTACGCCAACATGATCTTCTGCCTGGTGCGCACCAATCGCGAGGCAAAGAAGCAGCAAGGCATCAGCTTTCTGCTGATCGACATGACGACACCCGGCGTTGAGGTGCGCCCCGTCATCACCCTTGACGGCGTGCACGAAGTCAACGAGGTGTTCTTCACCGATGTGCGCGTTCCAGCAGAAAACCTGGTCGGCGAGGAGGACAAGGGCTGGACTTGCGCCAAGTATCTGTTGACCTACGAACGCACCAATATCGCCGGCATCGGCCTTTCCGTCGCGGCCTTGGAGCGGCTCAAGGGCGTCGCCACCCAGCAGACGAAAAACGGTCGACCCCTGGCAGAGGACCCGTTGTTTGCCGCCCGTATGGCCCGCGTCGAGATCGACCTTGAGAACATGAAGACCACCAATCTGCGCATGATTGCGGCTGTCGTTGGTGGTGGTGTTCCAGGGGCTGAAAGCTCCATGCTAAAGATTCGCGGCACACAGATCCGCCAGGAGATATCGTCCTTGAGTCGACGCGCCATGGGGCCCTATGCGCGGCCTTTCATCAAAGAAGCGCTAGAGGACGGCTATAGCGGCTTGCAAGTTGGACCTGAGGCTGCAGCAAGCGCGGCAGCTGTCTACTTCAACAACCGCAAGTTGTCGATCTTCGGCGGCTCTAACGAGATCCAGAAAAACATTATCTCCAAGATGATTCTTGGACTGTGAGGGTACGAACATGAACTTTGAACACACAGAAGAACGGCGCATGCTGGCTGACAGCCTGAACCGCTTTATCGCCGAGCAGTACAGCTTCGAAAAACGCGACCACATCGCCAAATCGCCTCACGGCTTCAGCCCTAAAATTTGGCAGAATTTTGCCGAACTGGGCGTGATCGGCGCCTTGTTTCGGGAGGCTGATGGCGGCTTCGGCGGCGGCGGTTTTGATATTGCAGTGGTCTTTGAGGCGCTTGGTCGCGGCTTGGTGGTCGAGCCACTTCTTGGCAGCGCGGTGCTTGCGGGCGAGGCGATTGCTAGCGCCGGCGATGAGGTGCAAAAGGCCGTCTTGGCCGACCTCATCAGTGGCACTACCGTCGCCGCGCTGGCGCATGATGAGCCCGACAAGCACTACGAACTGGCGCGAGTGCTCACACGTGCCGAACGCAGCGACAAGGGCTGGGTGTTGAATGGCACCAAGGCGGTCGTGCTGCAAGGCGAGCGGGCTGATTTGTTCGTCATTTCGGCTCGCTCCGCTGGGGCGGTTGACGACGAGGCCGGCATCTCACTGTTCTTGGTGCCCGCAAAGACCCCTGGCTTGGTAGTGCGTGGTTGCTCCGCCATCGACGGTGGCCGCGTCGCTGAACTGAGTTTGAGCGACGTGGCCCTTGACACGCAGGCGCTGCTGGGCGTGCAGGGGCAAGGATACGCTACGCTTGAGCGCGCCATCGGCCGGGGTGTACTGGCGCTGTGTGCCGAGTCGTTGGGTGCCATGGAAGCGGCCAAGTCGGCCACGCTGGGGTACCTGCGCACGCGTAAACAGTTTGGCGTCTTCATTGGAAGCTTTCAGGCCCTGCAGCACCGTATGGCCGACTTGCTGCTGGAGATCGAGCAGGCCCGTTCAGCCGTGATCAATGCTGCTGCGGCGCTTGATGCGGATCGGCTGACGCGCGAACGCGCTTTGTCGGCTGCAAAGTTCAGCATCGGGCGAATCGGCACGCTGGTGGCCGAGGAGAGCATCCAGATGCACGGTGGCATTGGTATGACCTGGGAACTGCCGTTGGCCCACTATGCCAAACGTCTGGTGATGATCGACCACCAGTTTGGCGATGAAGATCATCATCTGCAGCGTTTCATCGCTCTGGGCAAGCAGTTGGCAGCATGAGCACCGCCGTCTTGATTCGACAGGAAGGCGCGGTGCGCATCCTGATCAACAACAATCCTGGCAAGCGCAACGCGATCACGGCGGGGTTGTATGCCGAACTGCCGGCAGCGCTGGTCCAAGCACAGGCTGATGGCGAGGTTGGCGCTGTTGTGCTAACCGGCGCCGGCGATTTCTTTTGCTCGGGGGGCGATCTCGGTCAGCTTGCCCTGCGTCGGGCCATGGCCCCGGCGCAGCGGCGCCAGGGCCTAGAAGGCTTGCACGACTTGATCCGTGCGATTCGCCATTGCGGCAAGCCAGTCATCGCTGCCGTCGAGGGCGGTGCCGTGGGTGCCGGGCTGTCGATCATGTTGGCCTGCGACATGTCGGTCGTGGCGCGCAACGCCTTCTTCTCCGTGGCCTACGCCAAGGTTGGCCTGACACCAGACGGCGGTGCCACCGCTTTCCTGGCCGAGTTCGTCTCGCGCCAGATCCTGACAGAACTGTGTCTGACCGGGGACCGTATCACAGGCGATCGCCTGTACGCGATGGGTGCTGTGAACAGGCTGGTTGACCAGGGCGAAGCATTGGCTGAGGCCGTCGCCCTAGCTGCGCGGATATCTGCCGGTCCGACCCGAGCCAACGCACGCATCAAGACGCTGTGCCTGAACGCTTTCAAGGCCGATGTGGATGCCCAAATGGAATTCGAAGCGCAGCTCATGGTCGAATCGCAAGGTGACGCTGAAGCAGCCGAAGGGATCGGCGCCTTCCTTGCCAAACGGTCACCTGATTTTGTTGCGCTTCGTGGCAAGGTAAATGTGCAGTGATGCCTAAGGTTGTCAATTTTCGCGTCGCCCCACCACGAGCGCTCAAGTCATTGGACGATTGATGTCAAACACAAATTCTTCATTGCCGCTGGCGGGTGTGCGCGTTCTCGATCTTTCCCGCGTCTTGGCGGGGCCGTGGTGCGCCATGGTGCTGGGAGATCTCGGTGCCGAAGTGATCAAAGTCGAGCACACTGAGCGAGGCGACGACACGCGCGATTGGGGACTTCGCATTGGTGCGACCGAGACAGCCTACTTCAACAGCGTGAACCGTAACAAGCGATCCATCACCCTTGACCTGCAGACGCCCGAAGGCCAGGAGATCGCCAGCGACCTCGCGCGGAAAAGCGACGTCGTCATTCAGAATTTCAAATTTGGTGGAATAGAAAAGATGGGGCTAGGCTATGAGCAGTTGAGCGCTGAACACCCGGAGTTGATCTACTGCTCAATCACGGGCTATGACCGCACTGGCCCGGAAGCCGCACGCCCTGGCTATGACCTCGTGATCCAGGGCGAGACTGGTTTGATGGCACTTAACGGCGAGGCCAATCAGCCACCCTTGAAGTTCGGCGTTGCTGTGGTCGACATGGTCACGGGCATGTACGCTGCTCAAGCCATTTTGGCAACCCTGTATGAGCGCGAAAAGACGGGCAAAGGGCGACACATCGGCATGGCGTTGTTTGATTGCGGCCTGATGATCACTGCCTACTACGGACTGGAAGCCTTGCTCAAGGGTGAAGACCCGCCGCGCTACGGCAATGCACACCCTTCCATCATGCCCTATGGCGTTTACGACGCGCAAGACGGACCGTTGGTCGTCGCGTGCGGCAACAACAGCCAGTTCACGCGCTTTTGCACTGAGGTGATCGAGCGCCCAGATCTGGCAGCCGATGAACGTTTCAAGACCAACCTCAAACGCACCGCAAATCGGGAGTTGCTGGTGCTTGAAATCAAGCGCGAACTCTTGAGCAGGAAGCGCAAGGACCTACTCGATCGTCTGACCCTCGCCGGGATACCATGCGGTGAGGTGGCTGGCTTGCATGAGGCGCTGACTTCGAAGCGAGCGATCGATGCAGGGCTGGTGACCACCATGCCCCACCCCGATGCAGGCAACGTCCACGTACTGGCGCCGCCCTACCGCTTCGACGGCGAGCGCTTGCCCGTGCGGAGCGCGCCACCGCCCCTAGGCGAAGGCACAAAACAGGTGTTGCAGACGCTTCTTGGGATGTCCGACGAAAAGATAGCCCAGTTAGAGGCTAGCGGCGTCGTTTGACGTCTCCAGCGGGCACCGTACCACTTTCTTAAAAGGAGCACAACATGTTCAATCAGTAAACGTAAGAGAACAAGAGAGAGTGCGGCACCTTGGTCGTGGCACGCCCCGTGCCCTGCAAATGAGTCCTGGAAAGGACATGAGCGAAATAATTAAATTAACTAGTGAGACGGAAACAATGAAAAACACTTATAGACGCATAGGACTGGCAGCATTAGTGGCATGTGGGCTAGGATTTTCCATGGCCCAGGCAGATGAATTATTGGTTGGTGTCGAACTGCCCCTGACAGGCACCCTGGCCCGTGTCGGAGCGGGGATGCATGAAGGAATCATGGTTGCTGCGGACGTCTTTAACCGGACGAACAGCAAGCATAAGATAAAAATTATCACCGTTGACAACGAGTCGGCACCCGCCAAGGCGATTGCTGCCGTTGAAAAGCTGGCGAGCCAAGGTGTGCTTGCTATTGATGGTGGCTACGGCTCCAACAATATCGCCCCAGCATCCGATGCAGCCAACAAACTCGGCCTGGTCTACGTCACTTCAGGCGGCGTCGATGAAAGTCTTGTGAACAGCGGACGGAAAAATTTCTTTCGCATCAATAATTCCGCTGGCTATCTGAAGGCCATGGTCGGGCTTCTGGATGATCTGAAGATCAAGTCTGTCGCCATTTTGTATTCGACCAAAGAGGCAACGTCCGGTCTTGCGCATGATCTGGAGAAAACCCTGACGACCAAAGGCGTGACCGTGGTTGCCCACGCGTTCGATCCCGCGATCACTGACTTCAAGCCGATCATCAACAAGGTGAAATTGCAGGATAAATCCGAAGTCATCGCAATGGTCGGCTACGAAAACGACTACGTCGGCATCCTTCGTGCAGCGCGGGTGCTCAAGCCGAATGTCAAGGCCATGGTCGGCGTCTGGTCATTGGCTACACCCAAAATGGCGGCGGACTTCCCAGACCTGATGCCCAATGTTTATGGGACCGCTGTGCTCCCGTTCCCTGCAGAGTTCAAGACGGCCGAGGGTAAATCTTTTAGCGATACGTATCAGAAGCTGTACAAGAAAGAGCCAGACTATCTCGGTCAATTTGGCTATGTTCAGTCGATGTTGTTGTTCAATGCCATCGCTCGCGCAGCTGATAAAGGCACACTGAAAAAAGACGGTGTCGCAGAAGAGATGCGCAAGACCGATAGCGAAACGTTGATTGGTCGCGTTCAGTTCAGCAACAAGGGCGACAACTTGAATTTCAGCCACCGCATGGGCCAACATCAAGGCAACAAAATCGTCATCGTCTGGCCCCAGGCAGATGCAACGGGCAAGGCCAATTTCCCAGGCGTGCCCTGGTAGACAAGGCTCCAGGAACGCGAGAGTTGTCACTGACTGCGGTGCTGACTCTTTCGTGTCCCAACAAATCAACGGGATGAAGAT
>NZ_JACUUE010000040.1 GCF_014859475.1 Rhodoferax sp. | reverse complement strand
GGTACGGGGGGCTCGCGATGACGAAGTCTCTTTTCAAGGTCTGGGTGCGGTATCGGGCCGGGTACGCTACGCTCGCAGTGACGGCTTCCTGGTTCATGTCCATGCCTGCTAAACCAGCCAGTTGGGTTTGCGCTTTTGCAGGAAGGACTGCACGCCCTCCCGGCCCTCGGCACTGGCGCGAATGCTGGCGATGCCTTGCACCGTGTGGGCGATCAGGGCGGTGTCGATGTCTTTGCCGGCTACGTCGTGCAGCAGGGTTTTGCATTCCTTGACGGCGTTGGGGCTGGCGTTCACCAGCGCCTTGGTGATTTCCGCCACTTGGCCGTCGAGTTGCCCGGCGGGCACCACTGAGTGGACAAAACCGATGCGCAAGGCCTCGGCCGCGTCGAAGCGCTCGGCGGTCAAAAAGTAGCGATGCGCGGCGCGCGCGCCCATGGCGCGGATCACGTAAGGGCTGATGGTGGCCGGGTACAGGCCGAGCTTGACTTCGCTGAGGCAGTAGTTGGCGGTAGCCACACTCACCGCCATGTCGCAGGCGGCGACCAAGCCCATGCCACCGGCATAAACATCGCCCTGGATACGCGCCACGGTGGGCTTGGGACAGGTGTAGATCACGTGCAACATCTCGGCCAGTTGGGCTGCGTCTGCCAGATTTTCGGCATCGGTGTAGTCGGCCATGCGGCGCATCCAGTTGAGGTCGGCGCCGGCACAAAAGGCCGGGCCTGAAGCGGCCAGCACGATCGCGCGCACGTCAGGGTCCTGGCCCAGCTGGCTGAAGGCCTGGGTGAGTTCAGCAATCACCTCGTCGTTGAAGGCGTTGCGCACCTCGGGGCGGTTCAGGGCGACACGCGCCACAGCGCCCGACTCGATCGTTAGTGTGGCCATGTTTTCAAACCTCGTAGCGTTTCGATCACATCAAAATCGGCGTCGCGGTGCAGCAAGGCATGGCCGTGGGTGACGCAGTAGCTGGCCAGCAACACGTCAATCGGGCTGGCGATGGTGTAGCCCTTTTGACGCAGTGCGTTGTAATGTTCGGCAGCCAAGAGGGCATTGTCCAGGCCGCCGATTTCCACCATTGAAATGTCCAGCAACAGGTTTTTGGCGCGCTGACGGTCTTTGGGTTTATCAAAACCGCGCATCACCTCGTAAATCACCAGGTCAGCCACACCCACTTCGACCTCACCCTGTCCGCCTTGAAGCAACTCGACCAAGTGTGCAGTCACAGCGTTCGACGTGCCGCGAAAAAAATCGATCCAGACGCTGGAATCGACCAGAATCATGCTTTAGCGCCCTTGTTCACACGCATGGATGCTGCGGCATCGGTACGCTTTTTACGCGCAGGCTTGAACTGATCGGTCTCGGCTACCTTGTAAGCGGCAGTGGGTTCGTGCACCGCAAGTTCGACAACATTTTCAACCACGGCAGCCTTTGGCCGATCGATCTGGCTGGTTTGTGTGAGCGCTTGTGCCTCAGCCTCAGCACGACTTCGTGCCCACGCTTCATCGGAGTCGTCCCAAAACAAAGTACCACGCGCTGCCAACAAAGCGTCATACGCTTTGCGCCGCTTGATGAGCTGCAAGCCCGCCTCGACCGCCTCGCGCTTGGTCTTGAAGTCGCCCGTGGCCATAACGGCGTCCATGAGCTTGTCGTCGATGTCGATATTGGTTCGCATGGCTAAATCCTTGAATGTGTATGAAATACGTAAATCATACACATCACATGCGAAAAAGTCCAAATTTGGTGTCTTCAATCGGCGCATTGCGGCTGGCTGACAAGCCCAGCGCCAGCACACGACGGGTGTCGGCGGGGTCGATGATGCCATCGTCCCACAGCCGGGCGGTGGCAAAGTAAGGGTGGCCTTGCACTTCGTATTGCTGGCGGATCGGGGCTTTGAAGGCCTCCTCCTCTGCCGCACTCCACTGCCCGCCCTTGAGTTCGATGCCGTCGCGGCGCACCGTGGCAAGCACACTCGCCGCCTGCTCGCCGCCCATCACCGAAATGCGCGCGTTGGGCCACATCCACAAAAAGCGCGGGCCAAAGGCGCGGCCACACATGCCGTAATTGCCGGCGCCAAAACTGCCGCCGATGATGATGGTGAATTTGGGCACCGCGGCGGTCGCTACCGCCGTCACCATCTTGGCGCCGTTGCGGGCAATGCCTTCGTTTTCGTATTTGCGCCCGACCATGAAGCCGGTGATGTTCTGCAAAAACACCAGCGGGATCTTGCGCTGGCAGCACAGTTCGATGAAGTGCGTGCCTTTGAGCGCCGATTCGCTGAACAGAATACCGTTGTTGGCGATGATGCCGACCGGCATGCCCTCGATGCGGGCAAAGCCGCAGATCAGCGTGGTGCCGAAGCGCGACTTGAATTCGCCAAAGTCAGAGTCATCGACGATGCGGGCGATGATCTCGCGCACGTCGAAGGGCTTGCGCGTGTCCACCGGGATCACACCATACAGCTCTTGCGCCGCATATTTGGGCGCGGCGGGCGCATGGTCGGTGGCCACCACGGGCTTGCCCTTGTTCAGGTTTTTGACAGCGGTGCGGGCCAGCGCCAGCGCATGCAGGTCGTTTTGCGCCAGATGGTCGGCCACGCCTGACAAGCGCGTGT
Organism: Rhodoferax sp.; assembly: GCF_014859475.1. Classification (GTDB taxonomy): domain Bacteria; phylum Pseudomonadota; class Gammaproteobacteria; order Burkholderiales; family Burkholderiaceae_C; genus Rhodoferax. The sequence continues at coordinate 15,718 of NZ_JACUUE010000040.1, read as the reverse complement.
GCACGTCGCCGCCGCCCAGGTCTTCGGCGCTCACCACCTCGCCGGTGGCCGCTTTCACCAAGGGCGGGCCGCCCAAAAAGATGGTGCCCTGATTCTTCACGATGATCGCCTCGTCGCTCATGGCCGGCACATAGGCGCCGCCGGCAGTGCAGCTGCCCATGACCACGGCAATTTGCGCCAGGCCCAGCGAACTCATGGTGGCCTGGTTGAAGAAGATGCGACCGAAGTGGTCACGGTCGGGGAACACCTCGTCCTGGTTCGGCAGGTTGGCGCCGCCCGAGTCCACCAGATAAATACAGGGCAAGCGGTTTTGCTGAGCCACCTCTTGTGCGCGCAGGTGCTTTTTGACCGTCACGGGGTAGTAGGTGCCGCCTTTGACGGTAGCGTCGTTGCAGACAATCATGCAATCGACACCCTCGATGCGGCCAATGCCGGCAATCAGGCCGGCGCCGGGTGCGCTGTCGCTGCCGTCGCGGTCCGGGTACATACCCAAGGCGGCGAGCGGCGAGAGTTCCAGAAACGGCGTGCCGGGGTCGAGCAACATCTGCACCCGGTCGCGCGGCAACAACTTGCCGCGCGCCGTGTGTTTGGCGCGGGCCGCGTCGCCACCGCCCATTTCAACCTGGGTGACCTTGGCCTTGAGGTCATCCACCAAACCGCGCATGGCGGTGGCGTTAGCCGAAAAGTCGGCAGAGCGGGCGTTGAGTTTTGTCTCCAGAACGGGCATGGCAGTCTTTCTGTGGGTCAATGGAGGTCTTGCATGGGCAGGCCATTGTGATGGCTTGAGCATAGAACAACAAGTGGGACAGGTGGCGTCAAGAAGGTTGCAAATCGTGCCGTTATTGAAGATACTTCGCAGCATGCCAAAATCAAGCCGTCAACGGCCACAATCACCGCCTGTCACGCCATTGCCAACACCTGTCAAGTTGGTCGCAATCACCCCGATCGCCTTTGTCGCGGCCATTGTGCAGGCCTACAAAAAATATGGAAAAAACCCGGCACAAGCCTTGCAGGCGGCACAAATCAAGCCAGAGTTTTTGCACGATCCTGCGCATCGGATCAGCGCGCTGCAAATGGAGCGCATCTCGGGCGCGGCCATGCAGGAGCTCGACGACGAGGGCCTGGGCTGGTTCAGCCGCCGCCTGCCCTGGGGCAGTTACGGCATGCTGGCGCGTGCCTCCATCAGTGCACCCACGCTGGGCGTGGCCTTAAAGCGCTGGTGTCGCCACCACGGCCTGATTGCAGACGACATCAACCTCAAGCTCACTTGCGCGGGGCAACAGGCAACGCTGACCATCACCGAGCAGCGCAAGCTGAAAGCCTTGCGCGAGTTTTGCCTGGTGTCGGTTTTGCGCAATGTTCATGGCCTGGCGTGTTGGCTGATTGACTCACGCATTGCCCTGCAAGGCGCGCAGTTTCCGTTTGCCGCGCCGGCACACCAAGATGTTTACGAGGTGCTGTTCTCCTGCCCCAGCACTTTTGAGGCAGGCACCGCCGCGATCCGTTTCGATGCCCGCTACCTTGACTTGCCACTCAAGCGCGACGAGGCCGCCTTGCGCCAGATGCTCAAGCGCGCCCTGCCCCTGACGGTGCTGCAATACCGGCGCGACCGCCTGCTGGTGCAACGGGTGCGCCAGGCCTTGCGCACCCAGCCCGCCAGCACGCACAACGCCTGCGACCTGGCTGCGCTGTTGGCCATCTCGCCGCGCACGCTGCACCGACAACTCAAGGACGAAGGCGCGTCATTGCAGGCACTCAAAGACGAGGTGCGCCAAAGCCACGCCAGTGCGCTGTTGCTGCGCACCCAGCGACCGATCAAACAGGTGGCCCAGGCTGCAGGTTTTCAGAACGAAAAAAGCTTCATGCGCGCCTTTCGGGGCTGGACCGGGCTATCGCCCGCAGAATTCAGACACCAGGGTGGCGACCAAGGGCTTGTCGCGTAATCAGCTTATGCCTTGGTGTGGCGGCGCGCCTTGTGTTGCTCGTAGGTTTCCAGCGGCGCGCCCTGTTTGACCCAGTCGGCAAAACCACCGTCGATGTGCGCCACGTTGGTCATGCCCATTTCTTGCAAGGCCTTGGTGGCCAGCGCGCTGCGCCAGCCGGCACCGCAAAACAAAATGTACTCTTTGTTGTCGTCGCCGAACACCGGTTTGTAATAAGGCGAAGCCGGATCGACCCAGAATTCGAGCATGCCGCGCGGCGCGTTAAAGCAGCCCGGCACCGTGCCTTCGCGCTCGAGCTCCCGCACGTCGCGGATGTCAACCACTTGTACTTTTGGGTCGCCAAGACGCGCCTTGACTTCGTCAACCGTATAGGTTTTGACCTGCGCCATGGCCTCGGCCACGAGCTGTTGGTAGCCTTTGGTGATTGGCATGAGGAAACTCCTGTTGAAAAATAAGTACCTGCAAAACCTGCTACTTGCGCCAGAACTGCGGCACAAACAGCACGATCACGGCCAGCAGCTCAAGCCGGCCAAGCAGCATGGCCACGGTGCACACCCAAGTCTGAAAATCTGTGAGCACACCAAAATTGGAGCTTGGTCCGACCAGACCCAAGCCCGGGCCGATATTGTTGATGGTGGCGACCACCGCAGAAAACGCTGTCACAACGTCCAGCCCCGAGAGCAACATCAGCATGGTCAAGCCAATAGTGCTGGCGCCATAAATCAGCATGAATGCCATCACCGCCGCAATCACGGTGGCCGGCATGGTGGCGCGCCCCAACGTGACCGGATTCACCACGCGCGGGTGGATGGCGCGCACCAGCTCGCGGCGCGCCTGCTTGATGAGCAGCACCATACGTACCATCTTGATGCCACCACCGGTGGAGCCGGCGCACGACACAAAAGTACCCAGAAACATGAGCCAGACCGGCGCGAATACCGGCCACAGGGCATAGTCAGCCGACGCGTAACCGGTGGTCGTCGCCAGCGATACGACGTGGAAAGCCGCTGCACGCAAGGCGTCGAGCGGTTGGACGAATGTGTTGTGCGCCAGCAGCAGCACGGTCAAGCCGAGCACCGAAACGCTCAACGCCACGGCGTAGGCGCGCACTTCGGTGTCACGCCACATCGAGCGGAACGAACGCGCCCGCCAGACAATGAAATAACGTGCAAAACTGATGCCCGCCAGGGCCATGAAAACGATTGCCACCAGCTCAATGTCAGGCGAACTCCAAAAACCAAAACTCGCGTCATGCGACGAGAAACCGCCCAGCCCCATGGTGCTGCACATGTGCATGAAGGCATCGGCCCAACTCATGCCGGCTTGGTGATAAGCCAGCATGCAGGCCGTGGAAAACACAAAATAAATGCCCCATAAGCCGCGCGCCGTCTCGGCAATACGCGGTGTCAACCTGGCATCTTTCATGGGGCCAGGGGTTTCGGCCTTGTAAAGCTGCACGCCGCCCAAGCCCAGCAGCGGTAGCACCGCCACCACCAGCAGCATCACGCCCAGGCCGCCGATCAACTGCAGAAAGCAGCGCCACACATTGACCGACACCGGCAGGCCATCGAGCCCGGACAGCGCTGTGGCGCCGGTGGCGGTCAGCCCGCTCATGGCTTCGAAGTAGGCATCGGTCCAACTCATGCCATCCACAGCCAGCACCAGCGGCACAGCAGAAAAGGCGGGCAGCACTGTCCAGACCAGATTGACCAGCAGGAAGCCATCGCGCGGCAGCAGTTCGCGCTGAAAGCGTGACGTGAGCAACCAAAGCATCAGGGCCAAGGCCAGCGTGACGGCCATGCTTTGCAACCATACGTCCAGCAGCGCCGGTGCGTCCAGCTGCCAGGCCCAGGCCATCGGCACCAGAAACAAAAAGGAATAGCCCACCAGGATACGGGCCAGAATGTTGAAAACAGGTGCCAGACTCGACATACTCGACATCAAAAGAAGCTTGCGCTGACCTGAAACAATTTTTCCACCGGCTTGAGCAGGCGCTTGTTCGGAATGAAGATGATGATGTGGTCGCCCTCCTGAATCACCAGGTCATGGTGCGGCATCAGTACCTCGCAGTCGCGGCCCTCGCCCCGCACGATGACGCCAAAGCGCGCACCGTCGGGCAGTTTGATTTGCTCGATGCGGCGCCCCACCAGTTGTGACGACTTGTGGTCGCCCCGCGCCACGCCTTCAAGTGCCTCGGCCTCGCCACGGCGCAGACTGTGCACGGCAGCCAGCGCACCTCGGCGCACGTGAATCAGCAGCTCGCCGATCACCGTTTGGGCCGGCGTGATGGCAATGTCAATGGTGCTGCCCTGCATCATCTCGGCGTAAACGCGCCGGTTGATGAGCGCAATCACGCGCTTGGCACCCAGTCGCTTGGCCAGCATCGCCGACAAAATGTTGTCCTCGTCGTCGTTGGTCAGCGAGATGAATAAATCCATCTGCCCCACGCCCTCTTCGATCAGCAGGGTTTCATCAGCCGAGTCGCCCTCAAGCACCAGCATGCTGGCGGGCAACTCGCCGGCCAGGTATTTGCAGCGCTTGCGGTCGCGTTCAATGATCTTGACCTCGCACTGGCCAATCAGGCTGCGCGCCAGCCGCAGGCCCACCTTGCCACCGCCCGCAATCAGCACACGCCGCACCGGCTGGTCATTGTTGTGGATGGCGCGCAGCACGTCACGGATTTTTTGCTTGTCGGCCACCACAAAAACCTCGTCGCCGGCAAGCACCCGGGTATCGGGTCCGATGGGGACCTCGGCATCTTGCCGATAGACCGCCACCACGCGCATCTCGGCCCACGGAAACAGGCCGCGAAATTCACCAATGGTGTGGTTGACCAGCGCACTACCATGTGCAGCACGCATGGCGATCAGGTGCGCGCGCTGGCGCGAAAACTCCAGCACCTGCAAAGCCTCGGGGTAGTCAATGAGCTGGTGGATGTACTGCATGACCGACTCTTCGGGGCAAATGACATGCGTCACGCCAAAACCGGTCTTGCCCAGCAACTCGCCGCCCTCTTCGAACTCGGGCGAGCGCAACCGTGCCACGGTGATGGGAATGCCAAACACGTCGTGCGCCACCTTGCAGGCCGTCAGATTGGTCTCATCGAGTGCGGCGCAGGCCACAAAAAGGTCGGCGTCTTCCGCGCCAGCACGGCGCAGCACTGAGGGCTGAATGCCGTTGCCGGGCACGCCGCGCAGGTCAAGCCGGTCTTCCAGAGTGCGCAGCAGCTCGGGGTCGGGGTCAATCAGGGTGATGTCGTTTTGCTCGGAAACCAGGCTTTCGGCAACGCTCTCGCCAACCCGCCCGGCTCCCAGAATAATGATGCGCATAAAGAGTGCCTTGTTTTGACTGAATCATAGCGGAGCGTGGCGCGCTGATTGCTGTTCGTCAATTCATGGCCCCATCCGCCCAGGCCGTGAAGCGCTGCACAGACCACCCCGAAGCGTCCTTCAACTTGGCTTGACACCTTGCGGGTCAGAGATTTCGCTGAATGATGATCTTCTGCACATCAGAGGTGCCTTCGTAGATCTGACAGACGCGCACGTCACGGTAAATGCGCTCCACCGGGAAGTCGCTCACCACACCATAGCCGCCCAGCGTCTGGATGGCGGCACTGCACACTTGCTCGGCCATTTCACTGGCAAAGAGCTTGGCCATGGCGGCTTCTTTCAGACAGGGCTTGCCGGCATCGCGCAAGGCCGCGGCGTGCCAGATCAGTTGCCGGGCCGCCTCCAGTTGCGTGGCGCAGTCGGCCAGCCGGAAGCCCACCGCCTGGTGGTTGAAGATGGCGGTGCCGAAGCTTTGGCGCTCTTTGGCGTATTGCACGGCAAACTCGAACGCGCTGCGCGCCATGCCCACGCTTTGCGCGGCAATGCCGATGCGCCCGCCCTCCAGCCCGCCCAAGGCGATGCCGTAGCCCTGGCCCTCGGCACCGATCAGGTTGTCTGCCGGGATGCGGCAGTTGTCAAAATTGATCTGCGCGGTGTCACTCGAATGCTGGCCGAGCTTGTCTTCCAGCCGCGCCACGGTGTAGCCTGGGGCATTGGTGGGCACCAAAAAAGCGCTCATGCCCTTCTTGCCAGCGCCCTTGTCGGTGACGGCAATGACGATGGCCACGTCGCCATTTTGGCCGCTGGTGATGAACTGCTTGACACCGTTGATGACATAACCGTCGCCTTCCTTGACCGCCGTGGTGCGCAGGCCAGAGGCATCCGAGCCCACATGCGGCTCGGTCAGGCAAAAGGCGCCCAGCATCCGGCCCTGCGCCAAGGGTGTCAGCCACTGCTTTTGCTGCGCCGGATTGCCATAGCGCAGCAGGATGGCGTTCACCGGGCAATTGGTCACGCTGATCACGGTGCTGGTGCCGCCGTCGCCCGCGGCAATTTCTTCCAGCACCAGCGCCAGCGTCAGGTAGTCCAGACCGGCGCCGCCCAGTTCTTCCGGCACGCAAATGCCGTAGGCGCCCAGCGCCGCCAGGCCCTGGTGCGCCGCCTTGGGAAAAAGGTGTTCCTTGTCCCACTTGGCGGCATTGGGCCAAAGCTCTTGTTGCGCAAAGTCGCGCACCGCGTCGCGGATCATTTCCTGGTCTTGGGTTAGTAGCATGGTGTGGTCTGAAAAAGTCAATGTGGGATGATTTACCCGCTGTGCGTGGGATTTCGTCAATTTCGTTCAGAGCATTTCCAGCGCCACAGCGGTGGCCTCACCGCCGCCAATACACAGGCTGGCCACGCCTTTTTTCAGGCCACGGGCTTGCAGTGCGTACAGCAGCGTGACGATGATGCGCGCGCCGCTGCAGCCAATCGGGTGGCCCAGCGCGCAGGCGCCACCATTGACGTTGACGATGTCGTGGCTCAAGCCCAGGTCGTGCATCAGCGCCATCGGCACCACGGCAAAAGCCTCGTTCACCTCCCACAAGTCCACATCTTTCACCGCCCAGCCGGCCTTCGCCAGCGCTTTTTGGCTGGCACCGACAGGCGCGGTCGAGAACCATTCGGGTTCTTGCGCGTGCACGGCATGACTGACGATGCGCGCCAGCGGCGTGCAGCCGAGTTTGGCGGCTGTAGAGGCACGCATCAGCACCAGCGCCGCAGCGCCGTCGTTGATGCTGGAGCTGCTGGCCGCGGTGATGGTGCCCTCTTTCTTGAAGGCGGGTTTGAGGCTGGTGATCTTGTCGAGTTTGACCTTGCCCGGCCCCTGGTCGATGCTGATCACAGTGTCACCATTGCGGCCCTTGAGCGTGACCGGCGCGATTTCTGGCGCAAACGCGCCCGACGCGGTGGCGGCTTGGGCGCGCTGCACGCTGGTGGTGGCAAAAGCGTCCTGCTGCGCCCGCGTGAAGCCGTATTTGGCGGCACAGTCCTCACCAAAAGTGCCCATTGATCGGCCGGCTTCATAAGCGTCTTCCAGGCCGTCGAGCATCATGTGGTCAAAAATGCGGTCGTGGCCGATGCGGTAACCGGCGCGCGCCTTGGGCAGCAGATACGGCGCGTTGGTCATGCTCTCCATGCCGCCGGCCATCAGCACGTCAGCACTGCCTGCCAGCAGCATGTCGTTGGCGAACATGGTGGCGCGCATGGCGCTGCCGCACATCTTGCTCATGGTGACGGCACCGGTGCTTTTGGGCAGGCCGCCCTTGAAACCGGCCTGTCGTGCCGGCGCCTGGCCTTGGCCGGCCATCAGGCAGTTGCCGAAGATCAGCTCATCGACCATCTCGGCGGTCAATTTGGAACCCTGCATGGCGCGCGCCAAAGCCTCCTTGATGGCGACGCCGCCCAGGTCGTGCGCGGCCAGCGCCGCAAAGTCGCCCTGAAAGCTGCCCAGCGGGGTGCGTGCAGCCCCCACGATCACGATTGAATCCGTCATGTCAAACTCCTTCATTAAAAATAAGGCTTGCGCCTTGACAACATGTGCGCACGGGTTATTGAGCCCGGCGCAAGCTAAATCGCCTTCGGCATCTGGGCATTGGCGCGTTCGGGGTGAAAGCGTTTGTGCTGGTCGTACGGAAACACGTCATACACGTAGCCGGCCTGGATGCGCTCCTTGTGGCTTTGCCAGAACGCCACGTCGAGCAGGTCGGCGTGGTGCTTTAAAAAAACATCCTTGACGGCAGCATTGCCCAACAGAAACGGGCCGAAGGTTTCGGGAAACACGTCCTTGGGACCAACCTTGTACCAAATCTCGCCCGACATTTCTTCTTCTTCGTTGCGCGCCTGGGGCACCCGGCGAAAGACGCAGTCGGTGATGTATTCGATCTCGTCGTAGTCGTAAAACACCACCTTGCCGTGGCGCGTGATGCCAAAGTTTTTCCACAACATGTCCCCGGGAAAGATGTTGGCAGCCACCAGGTCTTTCAGGGCGTTGCCATATTCGATCACGGCATGTTCAAGCTGCTCGCGGGCCTGGCACGCCGCCGGGCTGGTGTTGGCGGGGTCGGCACCACCGGCGTCAAAAGCTTCCTGCAGATAGATGTTGAGCGGGATCATGCGCCGCTCGATATAGACGTGTTTCAGGATCACTTCGAGCTCGCCATTGCCATCGCGGTCGCTGATTTCGAGCTGGCTGGGGGCAAACTTTTCGATCTCGGCAATCAGCTCGTCGGTAAAGCGGGCGCGCGGAAAACCCACCTCGCTGTATTCCAGTGTGTCGGCCATGCGGCCCACCCGGTCGTGTTGCTTGACCAGTAAATACTTGCCCTTGATTTGCTCGCGGCTGGTTTCCTTGGGCGGCGGGTAAAAGTCCTTGATGACCTTGAACACATAAGGAAAGCTGGGCAAATCGAATACCAGCATGACCATGCCCTTGATGCCCGGCGCAATGCGGAACTGGTCGGTGGAATGGCGCTGGTGGTAGATAAAGTCGCGGTAAAACAGCGTCTTGCCCTGCTTGGCCAGACCCAGCGCGTTGTACAGTTCGTTACGCGGTTTCAGCGGCATCATGCTGCGCAAAAACTGCACATAGGCGCTGGGGATTTCCATGTCCACCATGAAATAGGCGCGGGCATACGAAAACAGCATCAACAGGTCGTCCTGACCGAACAGGATGGCATCGATGGCGAGCCGGGTTTCACCCGCGGTGTAGAGCACCGGCAACGCGAATGGAAACTCGTTGTAACCGTTGATCAGCTTGCCCACAATGTAGGCACCCTTGTTGCGGAAAAACAGGCTTGAGAGCACCTGAATCTGGTAATTGGCGCGCAGTTTCACGTCACCCAGCACGGCTTGCATGGCTTGCGCCACCAGCGTTGCGTCGCCGGCCAGGTCCTGAAACTCGCGGCGCAAGTCGAAGTCGCGCACCATTTGCTGCAGCACTTCGGGCAAGTTGTGCGCAGACGGATAGTAGGATCGGTAAGTGGGCCGCTTCTCGGTTTCATCGTTTTCAATGTACTCGGTGCTGACCGCCGGGCGAATGAAAATAAAGTCGTTCTGGAAGTAGCTGCGGTGCAGGATTTTGGTGGTGACCGAGTTGAAAAAAGTCTCGGCCAGCTCGGGCTGGTGGTGATCCACCAGCAGCCCGATGTAGTGCAGCTTGACCTGGTGCCAGATGGTCATGGGATGCTCGCCGGCCTTGAACTCGCGCTCCAGCCGGTTCGATGCCTCGCGCACGCGCAGGTCATAAAACTCGATGCGCTCGCGCTGGGCGCGCTGCTGGCCGTGCCAGTCGGCCGTCTCGAAACGGTGTTTGGCACGCGCCGATTCGGTGCGAAACAGCCGGTAGTGGCGGTTAAAGCCGTCGATCAGGGCTTTGGCAATGTCGTAAGCCAGCGTGGAATCAAGACGAGTAGGAAACATGAACAACCTTTAACTGAGAGCTTATTTTTGCAGCATCGCACGAGGGTAACGCTTGAAGGCATTACGAAAAACACTCACCACTTCCTGCGACTTCTGCATGGTGATGCCCAAATCTTTCACCAGGCCGTCCTTGAGGCCATAGCACCAGCCGTGCACCGCCACCTTTTGGCCGCGTGCCCAGGCATCCTGCAGCGTGTTGCTCAAGGCCACATTGCCCACCTGCTCGATCACATTCATCTCACACAGCGTGTCCTCCTGCTCGGCCACACTCAGGTGGTCCAGGCGGCAGCGGTGGCGCAGCTTGACGTCATGCACATGGCGCAGCCAGCTGTCGGCCAGGCCCACGCGCGTGCCGCGCAGCGCCGCCAGCACACCGCCGCAACCGTAATGCCCGACCACCATGATGTGCTCGACCTTGAGATGGTCCACGGCAAACTGGATCACAGATAAAGCGTTCAGATCCGAATGCACCACCACATTGGCGATATTGCGGTGCACAAACACTTCGCCGGGGTCGAGCCCGGTGATCTCATTGGCCGGCACGCGGCTGTCAGCGCAACCAATCCAGAGGTATTTGGGCATTTGTTGCTGCGCCAAATGGCTGAAAAAACCAGGCCGCTGGGCTTCCATACGGGTTGCCCATTGCCGGTTGTTGTCGAGAAGGTGTTGGAGAGACGAGGTCATGCGCCAATGTTACCGGGGCGTCTTGCCAGATCAGCAAGTTTCAGAGAACAGTTCGCGCCCAATCAGCATGCGCCGAATCTCGGAGGTGCCAGCCCCAATCTCGTACAGCTTGGCATCGCGCCAGAGGCGGCCCAGCGGGTACTCGTTGATGTAGCCGTTGCCGCCAAAAATCTGCACGCCCTCACCGGCCATCCAGGTGGCTTTTTCGGCGGTCCACAAAATCACCGAGGCACAGTCCTTGCGCACCTGGCGCACGTGCTCCACCCCCAGCAAGTCGAGGTTTTTGGCCACGGTGTAGGCAAAGCTGCGCGCCGCCTGCAGCACGGTGTACATATCAGCCACCTTGCCCTGGATCAGCTGAAATTCGCCAATGCTCTGGCCGAACTGCTTGCGGTCGTGAATGTAGGGAATAACGTTGTCCATCACGCTCTGCATGATGCCCAGCGGGCCACCGGTGAGCACGGCGCGCTCGTAGTCGAGCCCGCTCATCAGCACCTTGGCGCCCATGTTCAGGCCACCCAAAATGTTGGCCTCGGGTACTTCCACGTTGTTGAACACCAGCTCGCCGGTGTGGCTGCCGCGCATGCCCAGCTTGTCGAGCTTTTGCGCGATGCTGAAGCCTGGCATGCCCTTTTCGATCAAAAAGGCGGTAACACCACGCGCCCCCAGCTCGGGCTCGCTTTTGGCGTAGACCACCAGCGTGTCGGCATCGGGGCCGTTGGTGATCCACATCTTGTTGCCGTTGAGCAAGTAGTAGCCGCCTCCCGAGACACTTGGCTCCTTCCACTCCGCCTTGAGTTTCATCGACAGCACGTCGCTGCCGGCGCCCGTCTCGCTCATGGCCAGCGCGCCCACATGCTCGCCGCTGATGAGTTTGGGCAGGTATTTTTGGCGCTGCTCGGGCGTGCCGTTGCGCCTGATCTGGTTCACGCACAGGTTGCTGTGCGCGCCATAAGACAGGCCCACCGAGGCGCTGGCGCGACTGATTTCTTCCATTGCGATCATGTGCGCCAGATAGCCCATATTGGCACCGCCATACTCTTCGCCCACGGTAATGCCGAGCAAGCCCAAGCTGCCCATTTTTTGCCACAGGTCCATCGGAAACTGGTCAGTTCGGTCGATCTCTGCCGCGCGCGGGGCGATCTCGGTCTGGGCGAAGTCGCGTACCGCATCGCGCAGCGCATCAATGTCTTCACCGAGTTGAAAGTTGAGTCCGGGCAAGTTGTTCATGGGTCTATCTCCTGAGTTTGATTTTGTTGGGTGGAATTGAAAATTTAGCAAGGAATTCAGTAAGTTTTGGGCACGGCCATGAGGGTTTGCTGCAACACCGCGCAGACCGTCTCGCCGCCATCATCGGCCACGTGCAGCACCTCGGCGCTGGTCACAATCACGCGCTTACCGGCCTTGATGACACGCCCGGTAGCCCACAATTTGCCACCCTGGCAAGCGGCCAAAAAATTGATTTTGTATTCAACACTCGCCACTTCCATGCCCACCGGGGCCTGGGTCAGTCCGGCATAACCGGCCGCAATGTCGGCCAGCGCGCCCATGGCGCCACCGTGAAAGCCCGCCTGCTGTTGCGTCACCTTGTCCGAATACGGCAAGCTCAGCACGCACAGCCCGGGCTCGACCCGCTCAAGCTGCGCGCCCCAATGGCGCATCAGGCCCTGGCGCTCAAAACTGGTCTGCACCCGCTGCAGCGGCGGCTCGGCGTGGCTCATGCTTTGGCTTTCTTTGATTGGGTTTTGGCAAGCAAGGCACGGGCCTCACGCTGGTGCACCTTGAGTTCATCAAGGTTGGCCTGCAGGTCTGTCATCTGGGCTTCGAGCTGTTGCTGGTGCTGGCTCAGCACCAGCAGGAATTTTTCCAACTGCACGGCGGTGTCGCGGGGACTGTCGTACATGTCGATGATCTCTTTGGCCTCGACCAGGCTGAAACCCAGGCGCTTGGCGCGCAGTGTGAGCTTGAGCCGCGTGCGGTCACGGCTGCTGTACACCCGGTTGCGCCCAGCCGGGCCGGTGCGCTCGGGCTGCAATAGCCCCATGTCTTCGTAAAAGCGCATGGCGCGGGTGGTCAGGTCAAACTCCCGAGCCAGGTCGCCGATGCTGTAGGTGTGTGCCATGAAGAATGCTTGCGTTGAATTGACGTTAACGTAAAGGTCAATTATGAAGCAAATCCGGCGCGAACTTGCTTGCCCAAGCTGGCGCCCCGATCCGGCTTCAGGTCCAGCGTGGCGCAGGCTCGGTTTTAAGCTGCTGACGCAACGCGGCATAGTTGGGCACCACCGACTGCACCGTGTCCCAAAAGCGCGGACCGTGGTTCATCTCGCGCAAATGGCTGAGCTCGTGCGCCACCACGTAGTCGATCACCGCCATGCTGAAATGAATCAGTCTCCAGTTGAGCCGGATTGAACCATCGATGCGCGCACTGCCCCAGCGCGTGCCGGCGTTGCTCAACGCCAGCTTTTTCCATTGCACCCCGAGCAGCGGCGCAAAGTGGTCGAGCCGCTCCTGAAAGACCCGTTTTGACTGGCGCATCAGCCAGGCTTGCACCACATCGCGAATCTGATCCGCGGTGGCGTGATGCGGCAGGCTCAAGCGCAGCGCCATGGGTGGCGGCTTGCCCGCGATGGCCGGCTGTTCTGGTGCCGCGGGGGCATCTACCACCAGCGCCGCACCTGCCGGGCAAAAATCATGCGCCGGGTCAAGTTGAAGAATCACCGTCTGTCCCAAAAACGGCAGGCTGGCACCGTCGCGCCACACAATGGTGTGCTCGGCCAGTCGCGCGTGGCGCTCACGCACTTCCTGCAGTTTGCGCAAAATCCAGTCCGACTTTTGCTTCAGCGCGGCATCCACCTCAGACAGCGGCAGCCACTTGGGCGCACGCACCGCCAAGCCCTGCGGCCCGACGCTGAAGCCGATACTGCGCCGCTGGCCACGCTTGAACTCATAGGCCACCAGCGCATGGCCCAAGCGCACTTCGCGGCTGGCCTGCGGGTGGCGGAAATGCTCAATCGCCCTTGGCGTCTGGGCATCTTGCGCCAAAACCTGGTCCGGCCCAAACAAATCCAGCGTGAAGCGCAACAAGGGATGCATCTTGCAACTGACTCAATGGGGCGAATAGGCCTCGGGGTCGATGCGGCGCATCTCGGTCTCGATCCAGGCCTCGGCCTCGCGCATCAGGGCCTTGGGGTCGCGCCCTGCGCTGGGCAGGGCCGGGCCGATCGACACCGTTACCACGCCGGCGTGTTTGACAAAACCATCGCGTGGCCAGCAGCGCGCGGTGGCCACCGCAATCGGCACCACCGGCGCGCCCGACTGCACGGCGAGCCGCGTGCCAGCCGTCTGGTAGCTGCCTTTTTGGCCGCGCGGCATCCGTGTGCCCTCGGGAAACATGATGACCCAAGTGCCGTTGGCAAGCAGGCGGCAGCCCTGCGCGATGACGTGTTTCATGGCTTCGGTGCGCGATTCGCGGTTGATGTGGATCATGTCCAGGCGCGCCATCGACCAGCCAAAAAATGGCACCTTGAGCAATTCGCGCTTGAACACGAAAGCCAGCGGATGCGGCATCAGCGTGGGCAGCAGCAGGGTCTCAAGTGCCGACTGGTGTTTGGACAACAGCACCGCCGCGCTGCTTTTGCCAAGCGGCAGGTTGTCATAACCCAGCACCTTGAACTGCACGCCCAGAATCACGCGCGTGCCCCACATCACCACGCTGAACCAGTTAACCGCAGTCCACCAGGCGGCGCGGCGCGAGAACAGCGACACCAGCAAAACCCCCATGGTCCAGGGAATCACAGTGAGCACCATCCAGGCCATGTGCACGATTGAGCGGATCAGCGCCAGCATGGTTTCAGGTCTGTTCTTCTTCGCGGCTGAGCAAAAAGTCAACGAACGAAGACAAGTCTTCATGCACTTGGGTGTTGGGCGGGAACGCATCCGACAAGGCCCTGCCCTTGTACACCACACCTTTGCCGGTCAGCACCAGATGCGGCTCACACCCCACCGCCACACCGGCCATGAGATCGCGGGCCGAATCGCCGACCACCGGGACATGCTTGAGATCGAGTCCGTAACGATCGGCAATTTGCTCGAAAAGACCCGTAGCGGGCTTGCGGCATTGGCATGCGTCATCGGGCGTGTGCGGACAGTAAAACACGGCGTCGATGCGGCCACCCACCGCTGCCAGCATCTGGTGCATCTTGGCGTGAATGGCATTCAAATCTGACACCTCGAACAGCCCACGCCCCAGCCCCGACTGATTGCTCACCACCACCGTGTGCCAACCCGCATGGTTGAGCCGGGCGATCGCTTCGAGCGCGCCGGGCAAAGGGCGCCATTCGTCGGCCGACTTGATGAAGTCGTCGCTGTCTTCGTTGATGGTGCCGTCGCGGTCCAGAATCACCAGTTTGATCGGGGTCATGGCAAGTCCTGCGGTTTAAGCGGCCAAGCGCGACAGGTCGGCCACCTGGTTCATCGCCAGGTGCAGGGTTTTGAGCAGACCCAAGCGGTTCAGGCGCAGGTCAAGCGCCTCGGCGTTGACCATCACACTGTCGAAAAACGCATCAACCGGCGCGCGCAGGGCCGCCAGGGTCTGCAGCGCGGCGGTGTAATCGCCCGCGTCAAACTGCGCCTGAGCGCGCGGCGTGATGTCCTGCATGGCAGCAACCAGCGCTTTTTCGGCCGGCTCCTGGAGCAGCAGTTCGCTGACGTGTGCATCGACTGCGGCATCGGCATCGGCTTTTTTCAGGATGTTGCCGATGCGCTTGTTGGCCGCTGCCAGCGCCGGCGCCTCGGCCAAGGCGGCAAAGGCGCGCACTGCCGCCAAGCGGCGCGGCACGTCGCCCAAGCGCTGCGGGCGCAAGGCGAGCACGGCATCGACCTCGAGCGCGCTGTAACCCTGCTCGCGCAGCGCACCGGCAAACCGTTCATAAACAAAGTCGAGCAAGGCCGCGACCGGATTCACAATGCGCTCGCCAAACGCGGGAACGGCGGCGGCCACCAGCGCATTCAGATCAAGCGCCAGGTCTTTTTCCACCAACATGCGGATCACGCCCAGCGCATGGCGGCGCAGGGCAAACGGGTCTTTGTCGCCGGTGGGCAGGTTGCCAATGCCGAACATGCCGACCAGCGTTTCCAGCTTGTCGGCCAGCGCCACCACCACACCGGTCAGGTTGCGCGGCAAGGTGTCGCCGGCAAAACGCGGCTTGTAGTGGTCTTCAATGGCCTCGGCAACATCAGCACCCAGGCCGTCGTGGCGCGCGTAGTAGCCGCCCATGATGCCTTGCAGCTCCGGGAACTCGCC
>NZ_JACUUE010000256.1 GCF_014859475.1 Rhodoferax sp. | reverse complement strand
GGATGTCTGGGTGGCGCTCATTCCACATTTTGGCAAGCGCTGACCCGGCGCCGATCTCCAGCACACAGGTCACCTGCCGCTCCGCAATCGCCTCCATGCAGGCAGCCCATTGCACCGGGCTGGCGAGTTGCCGGCTCAGCGCCTGACGCAACGAGCTCGCTTGCCGAACCAGCTTGCCGTCGGCATTGGTGGCAATGGGGCAGCGTGCTGCGGCAAACGGGACTTCAGCCAAAGTCTTGGCAAAGGCCTGGGCAGCAGGCGCCATCCACGACGAATGCGAAGCCACGCGCACGTCGAGCCGCTTGCACACGGTACCCAGCGCCAGCAGCCGGGGCGTGGCCTGGTTCAGGGCAACCTCGGTGCCCGCAAAAATCGACTGGCCGGGATGGATACGGATGGCAACTTCCAGCCTCAGGTCGGCGCAGGCTGTCAGCACGCGGCTCTCTGACAAGCCCGTCACGGCCATCATGCCGGTCTGCTGGCCCAGCACAGCCTGATCCATCAGCGCGGCGCGTTGCTGCGCCAGGGCGATGGCCTGGTCTGCCGGCAACACACCGGCACAGGCAAAGGCCGCCAGTTCGCCGACGCTGTAGCCAGCCACCACGGCGGGTAGCTGTGGCAATTGGCCCTGGATGGCCGCCCACGCCGCCAATGCCGTGCCGGTGATCAGCAGCTGGGCAAAAGTGTTGTTGCTACGCCTCTCCTCATCCTGCAACGCAATGCGCCAATCGGTGCCGATACGCTGACCCATGGCGTGCAACGCATCTGCTGCCCCGGGTTCGGCTTCGAGCCAGGGCAGCATCGCCGGATGCTGACTGGCTTGGCCCGAAAAAACGAGGGCGTAACTCATGCGGCAAACTCGAACCGTGCTTTTAATGAACCGCTCCCGTCATTGCGAACGCCGTGAAGCAATCCATGCAATCTGGACTGCCGCAGCGCGCTCACGGCTACAGCAACAGGTTCAGAGGGCATGGATTGCCGCGTCGCTCGCGCTCCTTGCAAGGACAGCGGTGCTTCAAGGTCAACTGTGATAAGCGACGCCACCCAGCAAGCGCTCGCCAGCATATCAGCGGAACCGCCGGGTGACAAGTTTCGCGCCACCAACGCGCTGTGAATCGCGCGCGCCTGGGCCAACCAACAGGCCTGCAGCACCCCGCCCGCCTGCAGGAATTGCCGCGCCGATGTCTGCACGAATCGCAGGCCGTCCAGGCCGCCGCGGTGCACACAATTGGTGTCGTCCAGCACGGCCATGGTGGCCAACAGGGCTTGCACGCGGGCCGCGCGATCGCCCGCCCCAGCCTGCAAAGCGGCTTGCAAGGCAGGCAGGGTGACGTCAAACAGCACAGGAAACGCCTGCGCCGCTTCGTCGCCCGCGCTGCGCAGCCCAAAACGCCGGGTCGCACGCTGGCCATTGGAAACCGGCGCGGCCAGCTTTGCCGCGTTGGCGCGCTGCGTCAGTGCCTCGCCCCAGGTGGACAACAACACGGCACGCAGATGTTGCGGTGTGAATGGCAAACCCTGGGCCAGCAACTGGCCCGCGCTGGCGCACAACAGGCCCAGACCAAAAATGGCGCCACGGTGGGTGTTGATGCCGTCGGTGGCCGTCAGCATGCGGGCCTCGGCTTGTTTCCCCAGGTTTTGCAGAACAGCAAAGGGGGCACCGGCATGGCCGGCCACGATCATGCGCGGAAAATAACCGCGCAAGGCAAACAGGCTGCGCATGAAGGTCCGGGCATTCATGTCGGTGTGGCTACCACAGTCGCGAAACGACACCAGTCCCGGCTTGGGTTCCAGCGCCACCTCGGTGTACAGCGCACGCACTGCGGCCAGCCCGAATTTTTGTGCTGCAGATGAAACAGTATGGCTCATGGTTGTTATTTAGCCAATTTCGGAATTTGTGGGGCACACTTCAGCCCGCCATGGTCGACTGAAGTCGACCCCACAGCGCACCAAAAGCCAGCCGACGCACTGAAATGCGTGGCTTGAGCAGCTTCATCGGGGGCGCATGTTCCCAGTTCTTGCAGCTCTGCCAGCGATGCCAGCCGGATGTGGTGGCGGTCTTTCAGCAAGGCCTGCGGGGTGTGGCCTGCCAGCAGGCGCTGCAACTCGCGCCAAGCCACAGCCTGGCCACCCGGAAACACAATTTCGCCATCGAGTCGCGGCCCAAATTCTGCTTCAGCAGCAGCCAGCAACCCCGTCACCTGGCGTGCGGTCTGAAAATGTGCCACGTTCAGCGTGATATCAAGGTCGGACTCCGCATGCAAGTAGGACATCCGGGTAAGCCACTGCCAACCGTGCGAGCCGTAAACCCGTGACGTCACCGCCAGGTGTGCCAGTTTTTCATCAAGTTCCTGCGCGGCAGGCCACCAGGGCATGGCCCGCGCCACTTCCCGCAGCGTGGGGAAATTCCCGACGACAACCACCTGGTCCCGCCCGACCGTCAACGCCAGGCGGCGCCGGGACCATTGCCGTGGCGTCGGCAAGCCCAGGCAGAGCAAGTCATGAGCAACTTCAAGGCGCTGGCGGCACACCACCAGCGGCAACTTGTTGCGCTGCCAGTGCGCCAGAATGGCTTGCGCCTCAGCGTCCCAAGCATGGGCCTGAACCTGCGACCAAGCCTGCAAATTGAGCCACACCAGGTGGTTGCGTCGCAAGTCCTGCATGCCGTGCCCCGCGCTGGTCTTCCCTGCTTCAGGAGTTGACCACACGCGCTGCAACCTGCGCGGCCATCAAGCGCCCGCCGCGCGCTTCGCCCTCGGCAGCACGCGTGTCCGCAGTGGTGGCCCGCTGCAACGCCGCGACCAGGCAGGCCTGCAGGTCACCACGCCAGAGCGCCTCGATGCCGCCCATGGCCACATAATTTTCGACACCCGGCGCAAACACCGGATTGGTTTTTGATAGCTCAGCAAGACGCTGCTCGTCCAGCTTGGTCACGCGCGCCATCGCCGGCAAGCGCATGACACGAATCTCGGCCTCGGGAAGCGCATAGCAGGCGTCGGCCATCAGGCCCGAGGTGATGAAACCACCTGAGAGCGCCTGGT
>NZ_JACUUE010000255.1 GCF_014859475.1 Rhodoferax sp. | reverse complement strand
ATGAAGGGCTTGAACAGCTCCAGCGCCATCAGCTTGGGCAGACCGCACTGGTGCAGCTTGAGCGTAGGGCCCACCACAATGACCGAACGGCCGGAGTAGTCCACCCGCTTGCCCAGCAAGTTCTGACGGAAACGACCGCCCTTGCCCTTGATCATGTCGGCCAGCGACTTGAGCGCGCGCTTGTTGGCACCGGTCATGGCCTTGCCGCGGCGGCCGTTGTCGAGCAGTGAGTCAACCGCTTCTTGCAACATGCGCTTCTCATTGCGGGCAATGATTTCCGGTGCTTTCAGTTCGAGCAGGCGGCGCAGACGGCTGTTGCGGTTGATGACGCGGCGGTACAGGTCGTTCAAGTCAGAGGTGGCAAAACGACCGCCGTCGAGCGGCACGAGCGGGCGCAGATCGGGCGGTAACACCGGCAGCACGTCGAGCACCATCCATTCAGGTTTGATGCCCGATTTCTTGAAGGCTTCGAGCAGCTTGAGGCGCTTGGTGTTCTTCTTGATCTTGAGATCGGAGCCAGTCGGGTCGTTGCGCAGCTTTTCGATGGAACTGTCGATGTCGAGGGTTTGCAGCAAATCCTTGACGCCTTCGGCACCCATCTTGGCCTGGAACTCGTCACCGTATTCCTTGAACTTGGCGTCGAAGTCGTCTTCGGACATGATGCTGTACTTTTTGAGCGGCGTCATGCCGGGGTCGGTCACCACGTAGGCTTCAAAGTACAACACGCGCTCGATGTCGCGCAGCGTCATGTCGAGCACCAGGCCCAGACGGCTGGGCAGAGATTTGAGGAACCAGATGTGGGCACAGGGCGCGGCCAGGTCGATGTGGCCCATGCGCTCGCGGCGCACCTTGGTCTGGGTGACTTCAACGCCGCACTTCTCGCAGATGACACCGCGGTGCTTGAGGCGCTTGTACTTGCCGCACAGGCATTCGTAGTCCTTGATGGGGCCAAAAATCTTGGCGCAAAAAAGACCATCACGCTCGGGCTTGAAGGTACGGTAGTTGATGGTTTCCGGCTTTTTGACTTCGCCAAAAGACCAGGAACGGATTTTCTCGGGCGAGGCCATGCCAATCTTGATGGCATCAAAGTGCTCATCGGGCGTGAATTGCTTGAACAGGTCGAGTAATGATTTCATAGTAAATCCTCTTTAATCAGTTGAGGACAGAGCAAATTTGCTGCGCAAATCTTGGTCTGTCCCGCAAAGTCTCGCGATTAGCCGCGTTCCAGCTCAATGTCCAGACCCAGGGAACGAATTTCCTTGACCAGCACGTTGAACGATTCCGGCATGCCGGCTTCAATCGAGTGCTCGCCCTTGACGATGCTCTCATAGACCTTGGTGCGGCCCACCACGTCGTCAGACTTGACGGTGAGCATTTCCTGCAAGGTGTAGGCGGCGCCGTAGGCTTCGAGGGCCCACACTTCCATTTCACCAAAACGCTGGCCACCAAACTGGGCCTTGCCGCCCAGCGGTTGCTGCGTGACCAGGCTGTACGGGCCGGTGGAGCGGGCGTGCATCTTGTCGTCCACCAGGTGGTGCAGTTTCAGATAGTGCATGTAGCCGACCGTGACCGGGCGCTCGAAGCGGTCGCCGGTGCGGCCGTCGTACAGGTAGGCCTGCATGCGGGTGGGCGTGAGACCCTTGGCGGCGGCGATGTCATCCGGGTAAGCCAGCTTGAGCATGGTGCGAATTTCATCTTCGGTAGCACCATCGAACACCGGCGAAGCAAACGGCATGCCGCTGGTCAGGTTTTCCGCCATGGCGAGCAACTGGCTGTCGTCGAGCTGCGCCAGGTCTTCCTTGCGGCCGGTGCTGTTGTAGATTTCACCCAGGAATTCGCGCACTTCGGCGGCCCGGCTTTCGTGCTGCAACATGTCGCCAATGCGTTGGCCGATGCCCTTGGCGGCCCAGCCCAGGTGGACTTCGAGCAACTGGCCCACGTTCATCCGTGACGGCACGCCCAGTGGGTTGAGCACGATGTCGCAGGGGGTGCCGTCGGCCAAGTGCGGCATGTCTTCCACCGGCACAATCTTGGAAACGACACCCTTGTTGCCGTGGCGCCCGGCCATCTTGTCGCCGGGCTGCAGGTGGCGCTTGACGGCCACATACACCTTGACCATCTTCAGCACGCCCGCAGGCAGCTCGTCGCCCTGCGTGAGCTTCTTGCGCTTTTCCTCGAACGCAAGGTCAAAGCTGTGGCGAGTTTGCTCCAAAGAGTTCTTGATGCTTTCCAGCTGCGCTGACACGCCTTCGTCGGACGGACGAATGTCAAACCAGTGGAATTTCTCGACCGATGCCAAATAATCCTTGTCGATCTTGCTGCCTTTGGCGAGCTTTTGTGGGCCGCCGTTGGCGGTTTTGCCCAGCAGCAGTTTTTCGATACGGTCAAAGGCGTCGAGCTCGACGATGCGCATCTGGTCGTTCAAGTCGAGACGGAAGCGCTTGAGTTCGTCGTCGATGATCTGTTGGGCGCGGCGGTCGCGGGTGATGCCTTCGCGAGTGAACACCTGCACGTCGATAACCGTGCCTTGCGAGCCCTGGTCAACGCGCAGCGAGGTGTCTTTCACGTCACTGGCTTTTTCGCCAAAGATGGCGCGCAGCAGTTTTTCTTCGGGTGTCAGCGTGGTTTCACCCTTGGGCGTGACCTTGCCGACCAACGTGTCGCCGGGTTGCACTTCAGCACCCACATAAATGATGCCCGACTCGTCCAGACGGTTGAGTTGCTGCTCACTCAGGTTGGGAATGTCGCGGGTGATTTCTTCGGCGCCGAGCTTGGTGTCACGCGCCATGACCACCAGTTCTTCGATGTGGATCGAGGTGTAGCGGTCTTCAGCCACAACCTTCTCACTGATCAAAATCGAGTCTTCAAAGTTGTAGCCGTTCCAGGTCATGAAACCGATCAGCATGTTCTGGCCCAATGCCAGTTCACCGAGGTCGGTGGAGGCGCCGTCGGCGATCACATCACCCTTGGCCAGTTGGTCGCCCTTTTTGACGATCGGACGCTGGTGGATGTTGGTGTTCTGGTTGGAACGCTGGTACTTGATGAGGTTGT
>NZ_JACUUE010000254.1 GCF_014859475.1 Rhodoferax sp. | reverse complement strand
TAAATCAGAGTCATCAGAAGAAAATAAATATGACACACTATTATTTTTAGTGGCACATGATATATTATGTATTTTAACTCAAGGTGGCGATAAAGTTAATAGATAACTTGATGCGCTGTGGTATTTAATACTCACAATTGCAGTTCCTTGCTCCATGATTTTTCAGCGGACAAGAATGCCAATTCCGGGTTTTTCACTTTAATACCCATCCGCAAAGCTTCCTTTGCCGCCGATTCCCGAAACGCCAGTGACCCGGTGACAAATACTTCACCGCCATACTTTTGCGAGGCCAGCAGCAAGCCTGCGCGTATGGCTTGTGCGTCATCCTCCTGCGTCAGATCGATGCGCGGTCCGCTGTCGGTCAGTCGTACCGTGCCATAGGTGTCAAGGTATTCAATGCTGTGCTCTGGCGTGATCCTGAGCTGGGCGGTGCGGATGTCAAAGGTGTCGGGTCGCACCGTGCCTCTGATGCTGTTTTGCTGGCTTGCTGTGGTGCTGGTCTGGCCAAGGTCTTCGCCCTCGATGCCCGCCTTTTGTTTGGCTTTGTCACGCTGAGCCCGGTAACGCAGCCCCCGAAGTGCCGAAATGGCCGCCTCGTTGCCCAGCACCGCCTGTCGCTCCAGCCACGGCAACCATTCCATCGCGTAGGCATGGGTGAGTGCCAGGCGTTCACGCTTTTGCCGGTCTGCCAGGTCTTCCATCGCCGCCGTGCGCTGTGTTGCCCATAAGAGTCTCGCCACCTGGCTACCGTAGTTCTTTTGCAGCTGGGTCACTGTCCCGGTTTTGGCAGCCGCAAGCTGTTGGAGCAGATCAGCCTTTTCTGCTCTGTGTTGCACCCGCAGCGCAAGTCTTGCGGCCTTTCGACTGTCTTTTGCCGTGTACTTCTCTGACTTGTATTGCTCAAAAAGTGCCGTGCGTGCAATGGCACGATCCAGTCTGGCTTGTTCGCGTTGCTCGCCTCGTCCGGTGCGCCCGGGGTGTTCATGCGCGTGCGGGTCAGTACCGCAGGCAACGCGGGCAACGTAGTCGTTGTAAGTGGCTCCCTCATGCGTGCCGCTGGCCAATGGGGTTTGCCCCGCAGGAATGTCAGGCGGCTGGTACGCACCAAAGCGCTTTTGCAAACGCCCCAGACTCAATGCATAGTGAACGGCCGACGCTTTGGTTTGCGTTGCCTTGTCGAGCATGTCGGTCTCAAAAATCAAGCCGGATTTGACTTTCACCACGCGCAGGCCTCTGGTGGCGCAGGCACGATGGAATTCCTGCCAGTTCTGCGTTGCCACCAGCTCCGGGCCAACCTTGTTTTTAAGCCAGTCGGCCAGTGAGGGCAGTCCTGCCTTGACTTCGCCCATGCGTGCTTTGACGGCAGGCGCATGCGGTGCGAGTGACTTGTCGGTTTCCAGTCCAAGCTGGCGGCGCAGCGCGTGCGTCAGCCGCTTGATTTGACCGTCCATAACCACGTGGGGGCCGTTGTCGTGCTGCCAGCCCTGCTCAAGCTCGATTTCCCGACAGGTTTTGTCCAGCACCAGGAAGTCATAGCGCGGTGGCCCGGTCAGTACCAAATGCTCGGGGTGGACACGGTTGGCAATGATGTGGATATGGTGGTGGTGATCTTTGTCGCGGTGGATCGCAAAAAATGCCTGGTTGTCGGTCATGCCAACCGCTTTGAGCGCACGGGCAGCGGCGACCGTGGCCTGGTCCATGGAGGGCTGCTCGCCGGCCTTCCAAGACAGGACCACGTGATAAAACGGATTGGTTTTGGAAAGTGCCCTCGATCTTGCCGCCCAGGCCCGCGCCGTGCCGTCCATCCACTTGATGATTTGCCTGCGGTCGTCCGGCTCAGTCGGGTTGAGGCCCTCCATGTTGAAGGACGCCGCTTCCAGCACGCCATCGCGCATCAGGTAATTGGCACCATCTTCTGGCGCGTAGATGCCGGGGTCTGGTTGTTTGGCTTGATCGGTTTGCCCCGGTGTCTTTTTGAGGTCATCAACGACATAGTTGGCTGCGCTGGCCACCGTTTTCCAGGACTTCTTCAGCATGATGACCTTAGCCAGCATTTGCCCTTCCGGCTGCCCTGTCCTTGCCACCTGAGGCGGTTGCTTCCAGCGTGTCAGCGCGCTCACGCAACTCCTGGATCAACGCCCACCATTTTTTGCGGTCTTCGGCGGTCCAACGGATATCTCTGGCGGGGTACAGATGCTTGAGCATGGCACCCAGACGGCGAAATTCGTAACCGGCTTGGGCCTTTTCAACGGTGACATAAACCGCACCATGCAAAGCGGTGTCACGGATCATTTGCGACACGCTGACCCCCAGCGCTGCTGCACGCGCGTTAAAGCGCTGCGCTTCGTCGGGCGAGACCCTGAGTTTCAAGAACGCTGAGCGTGGCATGATCAATAAAAATCATGCGACTGTTCACCGCGATGTACGCGCCATGTCACCACAACAGCGGCAGACCCACTGACTGACTGAACCACCCCGGGCATTCTCTTCATTTGCATCTCCAATCGACTATCCGCAATAACGGCGGATAGCCCATACGGGTGCGTCGCAAGTGTGAACGCGCACACGTGTGACGGGTTCAGCTTTTGGGCTGAAACGGACTGGCAAAGGCGAACAAAGCGCAGCGACTTTGTTTTGACAGGCCGTTTTAGCGTCGCCCAGGGGCTAGCCTCACGGCTGGGGTTGTCGAATGACATCCCCAATGAGTGCAAACTGGATTGCAGGTGTTGCGATAGCGATCGTTACCCGAATGGGACAAGACAAGCCGGGTGTTTTGCAGGATTGGCTTGGTTCGAAGAATAGAGCGCGGGCTGAAAGCATCGCATCCAAAAGTCTCCTCAAAAAACGTGGCTTTGTTGCAAAACCTACAAACGGGGACACTGCGGGGACACCATAAAGGCAAGTGCAGGGACAAAACGGGGACACTTTGGGGACAAAACGGGGACAATTGAGCCCAATATTGACTGGTTTAAAGCAGAATTTCAGGCCGCCAACATTGCATCAATAGAACGTATAGACGAAAAAAATCCCTTGTAACTCATTGATTTACAAGGGATTTTCTAAACTATC
>NZ_JACUUE010000039.1 GCF_014859475.1 Rhodoferax sp. | reverse complement strand
GCCACAACAGACGCGCAAAAGCGCACGGGAGCGCGACCGCGCTTAGAAAAAATACAAGTTTTCATGAGTCAAAAGAACCAAGATAAAAGCCCTCACCGTCGTCCCCGACAGTGCTTGAGCGTCACGGTTGCGCACTTGCGCGCGCAGCCACCGTGTTGGCCGGTATCCGGGCTGATGGAATCAACCTTGGTCGCCTTCCCAAGCGCGTGTTCAGAACGCTCAGTGGCAAAGACCAAAGCGGCATCAAAAAATGATGCGTCCACTTACCGTTGCGGGGGCAGCGCAGGTTAGGTTTGCTGTTGCCCAGCTTCACCCTCCTGCTTCCCGTTGAACTGCGGCGTGTGAACCACGACGCGAGCACCAACACCGCGCATTCTAGCCATGACACCTTGCCAAAACTGACACCAAACTTCCACAGTTACCCGCTGGCCAATTTGCAGAACAAGCGCATTGCAAAATTTTGGCGGTACGATCAGTACCCTATGCGATCAGCAAGTCCTGACATCAATCAACAGTATGCCAATCGGGTTGGCGGCACGTTGGCGATTCGCGACACTTAGAGGAACGGCATGAAAGTCAAATTCTGGGGAGTCCGCGGCTCCATCGCCTCGCCCGGCCCCAACACCATGCGCTACGGCGGCAACACCACGTGCATTGAAGTTCGCACCGACAACAACGAGCTCATCATCATCGATGCCGGCACCGGCATCTTTCCGCTGTCGCAAACCCTGCTCGGCGAATTGCCGGTCACGGCCAATGTGCTGATCACCCATTCGCACTGGGACCATATTCAGGGTTTGCCATTTTTCGTGCCGAACTTTATCCCGGGCAACACCATGCGATTGCATGGCGCCTTTGATCCGATCACCGGCAAGGGCATCGAACAAATCATGGCGGTGCAGCTTCAGTACAGTTATTTTCCGGTTCGCGAGGAAGAAATGAAGGCGCGCATCGAGTACGTGACCCTGGCACCCGATCAAAGCATCCAGATCGGCAGCGCCACAGTCACGCCGTATCTGATGTGCCATCCGGTGGTGGACTTTGGCTACCGGATTGAAAGCAACGGTAAATCGCTGTTTTTTACCGGCGACCACGAACCACCCCTGAACCATCTCGCCCCAGGTGACGCGGATTTTGCGCAGTTGCAGCAAGAGGTAGAGACCAGAAACAACTATCTTTTGCGAGCCATGCAGGGAGTAGATGTGTTGATCGCAGACTGCTCCTACACCACGGCCGAATACCCGGCCAAGATTGGCTGGGGCCATGGCACCTACCATTCAAGCATTGAATACGCCAAAAAAGCCGGGGCCAAAAACCTGTTTTGCACCCACCATGAACCCACGCGCAGCGACGCTGCGCTGGAGGCGGCTTTTGCCGAGGTCATTGCGGAACACCCGCGTCAGGCCGGTGACCCCATCTACCGCCTTGCCCGCGAAGGCGACAGCTTCGAGTTCTGACGATTTGCCTTGCGTTTTGCCATGCGACTGGTCAACTTCTTGAATCGGCAAGCGCTGCATGATGTGGCAGCGACACGGCAACTTGAAAGCCACTTGCAGCAAGCCCTGCCTGAGCACACCTTGATGGCGCGCGCCGGACTGGCTGTGGCCAGGTTGGCACTGGCCATCGCGCCCCATGCCCAACGCATCTGGATCGCCGCCGGCCCCGGCAACAACGGCGGCGACGGCATCGAGGCCGCCCTGCATTTGCAGCGCTGGGGCAAGCAGCCGCTGGTGAGCTGGCTCGGCAACCGGGAGCAGGCGTCGGCTGACACCCGCCTCGCTTATCAAAGCGCCCTTGAGGCGGGTGTGCCATTTGTCGCTGCTGCGCCAGCGCAATTCGACCTGTGCATCGATGCCCTGCTGGGTATTGGCTCGCAAGTGCGCGAGCCTGCGGGTTTGATGGCTGACTGGATGCATCAGATCAACAGGTGCGGTGCACCCGTGCTGGCGGTGGACGTGCCCAGCGGCTTGCAAACCGACACCGGTGCTGCCAGCCGCTGCCATGTCAAAGCCAGCCACACGCTGAGCCTGCTGACGCTCAAGCCAGGTCTGTTCACTGCACAGGGCCGCGATCTGGCAGGAAGCGTCTGGCTGGACGACCTGCAACAGGATCAGGCCGCCCCGAGCGCCCCGGGCGCCCCGCCACCCTTGCCGCCCAGCGCCTGGCTGGCGGGTCAAACAGTAACGATACCTCGATCGCATGCCAGCCACAAAGGCAGTTATGGCGACGTGGCCGTGGTGGGCGGTGCCAGCGGCATGACCGGCGCAGCCCTGCTGGCGGCTTCGGCAGCGCTGCACGGTGGCGCCGGGCGGGTGTTTGTGAGTCTGCTGGACGAGCAGCCCATGCGGCTCGACACCGCGCAGCCTGAGCTGATGTTCCGGCAGCCGGACACGCTTGCACTGGCATCGATGAGCGTGGTCTGCGGTTGCGGTGGCGGCACCTCAATGGCAGCCCATTTGCCGGTCCTTTTAAAGTCAGCCAAACACCTGGTGATCGATGCCGACGGCCTCAATGCCATTGCCCAATCTGCCTCGCTGCAAGCCCAGCTCGGCGAGCGCGGCCGGCAACAGCGCGCCACCATCCTGACGCCGCACCCGCTGGAAGCGGCCAGGCTGCTGGCCTGCAGCGCAGCTGACATTCAAGCCAATCGCATGGCAGCGGCGCAACAACTGGCCCGGCGTTTCGGCTGCACCGTGGTGCTCAAGGGTTCGGGCACACTGATCGCCCGGTTGGATGCGGTACCCGTGATCAACCCGACCGGCAATGCCCGGCTGGCCACGGCGGGCACCGGCGATGTGCTGGCGGGTTTGATCGGTGCGCGCCTGGCCGCTGGCCTGAATGGCTTCGATGCCGCCTGCCAAGCGGTCTATCAGCATGGCGCTGTGGCAGACCACTGGCCGCAAGACCGGGTGCTGACGGCCTCGCGACTGGCCCAGGCGCTGATGGCCTGAGTGCTTTTTAGCCGCGCCCGGCAAACGGCATGTTGGTGGCCATTACGGTGTGGAACATGACATTGGCCTGCAAGGGCAAGTTGGCCATGTAAAGCACCGACTGGCCCACAATCGCCACGTCCATCACCGGCTCAACGGCCAGCGTGCCGTTGGCCTGCAAAATACCGGTCTGCATGCGCTGCGTCATGTCGGTGGCGGCGTTGCCAATGTCAATCTGGCCCACGGCAATGTTGTACTTGCGACCATCGAGCGAGGCAGTTTTGGTCAGGCCCGATACGCTGTGTTTGGTGGCGGTGTAGGCAATGGAATTCGGGCGCGGTGTGGTGGCTGAAATGGAGCCGTTGTTGATGATGCGCCCACCCATCGGGGTTTGCGCCTTCATGACCCGAAACGCCTGGCGCAGGCACAAGAACATGCCGGTCAGGTTGACATCGACCACCTGTTGCCAGTCGGCCAGTGTCAGGTCTTCGAGCAGCACGCCGGGCGGTGCGCTGGTGCCGGCATTGTTGAACAGCATATCGACACGGCCGAATTGCTGCACCGCCGCATCAAACAGCGCCACCACCGAAGCCTCTTGCGACACGTCGGCAGGCACGGCCAGGGCACGCTCAGGCCTGCCTGACAAAGCCGCCACCTCCTGCAAGGGCTGCAGGCGTCGCCCCGCCAGCACCACATGCCAGCCACCCGCCAGCAAAGCCAGCGCGGCCGCTTTGCCAATACCCGAGCCCGCGCCTGTGACCAGCGCAACTTTGTTTGTTTCTGTCATGGTGTTCAAGTAATTAAGTTTGTCAACTGCGCCGGCGCGGTTGGCGCGTCTTGTCCTTGGCTTGGGCAGGCGCAGACGTTTTGGCATCGCCTGTGCGCTTGGCCGCACCTGCGCGCGGCAACGGTTCGGCCATGCTGCGGCTGTGCCGCCCGACACTGGCCACGCCGGCGTCGTCTGCGAACAATTTGCGGTCAATGCCCTCATAGGCCAACCCACGCTCTTTTGGCGCGCTGTGCAGCAAGCCATCGCTGTCGGTGAGCAGGCGGAAATCAATGCGCCGGCCGTCCAGATCGACCCGGCTCACCTGCACCCGCACCCGCGTGCCCAGCGCATAGCGCATGCCGGTGCGCTCGCCGCGCAGCTCCTGGCGGGCTTCATCAAAACGGTAATATTCGCCACCGAGTTCGGTGATGTGCACCAGGCCCTCGACGTACATGGCGTCGAGCGTGACAAAAATGCCGAAGCTGGTCACCGCACTGACCACGCCGCCAAATTCTTCGCCGAGGTGGTCGCGCATGTACTTGCACTTGAGCCAGGCTTCCACGTCGCGGCTGGCCTCGTCGGCACGGCGCTCGTTGGCGCTGCAATGCAGGCCGGCGGCTTGCCAGGCCTGCATGTCGGCGCTGAGCTTGCGCGGTTTCTGGCCGGGCTCCTTGACGCGCGATGCCAGGTTTTTTTCCAGCCGTTTGGACAACTTGGCGTGCTGTTCGCCCGGTGTGGGCAAATTGGGCAACTGGTATTTGCTCTTGTGCAAAATCGCCTTGATGACCCGGTGCACCAGCAAGTCAGGGTAGCGCCGGATCGGGCTGGTGAAGTGGGTGTAGGCCTCAAAGGCCAGGCCAAAGTGGCCGCTGTTTTCGGGCGTGTAAATGGCTTGCTGCATGGAGCGCAGCAGCATGGTCTGGATTTGCTGCGCGTCGGGCCGGTCTTTGGTGGCCTTGGCGATGGCCTGGAATTCAGCCGGCGTTGGGGCGTCGCTGACGCTCAAACCCACCCCGATGATTTTCAGGAAATTGCGCAGCAGTTCAATTTTTTCAGGCGTCGGGCCTTCGTGCACCCGGTACAGGCCGACGTGTTTGCTTTGCGCTATGAAGTCGGCACTGCAAACGTTGGCCGCCAGCATGGCTTCTTCGATCAACTTGTGCGCGTCGTTGCGCGTGCGCGGCACGATTTTTTCGATGTGGCCCGCTTCGTCGCAGACGATCTGCGTCTCGACGGTTTCAAAGTCAACCGCGCCACGGCGCTCGCGCGACTTGATCAGGGCACGGTAAACATCGTGCAGGTTCATCAGGTCGGTGACACGTTCCGGGTGTTTGGCAGCCTCGGGGCCGCGCGTGTTGGCCAAAATGGCGGCGACCTCGGTGTAAGTGAAACGCGCGTGGCTCCACATCACGGCCGGGTAAAACTGGTAGGCGGTCACGTCGCCGTCCTCGCTCACCAGCATGTCGCAGACCAGGCACAGGCGCTCAAGCTCCGGGTTGAGCGAACACAGGCCGTTGGACAGTTTTTCGGGCAGCATCGGAATGACGCGGCGCGGAAAATACACGCTGGTAGCGCGCTCGTAGGCATCGATGTCGAGAGCCGAGCCGTTTTCGACGTAGTGGCTGACATCGGCAATGGCCACCAACAAACGCCAACCCGGCACCGCCGCCTTGCCGCGGCCGATCTTGGCGGGCTCGCAATAAACGGCATCGTCGAAATCGCGCGCGTCTTCGCCGTCGATGGTGACCAGCGCCACATCGGTCAGGTCGATACGCTGGGCTTTGTCTTGCGCACGCACGCTATCGGGCAAAGCCCGCGCCAGCGCAATGCAGGCATCGGAGAATTCATGCGGCACATCGTATTTTCGCACCGCAATTTCAATCTCCATGCCGGGGTCGTCCATCTCGCCCAGCACTTCCTTGATGCGGCCCACCGGCTGGCCAAACAGCGCCGGCGGCTCGGTCAGCTCGACCACCACCACCTGGCCCACCTTGGCCAGACCGGTGCCGGCTTTGGGGATCATCACGTCCTGGCCGTAGCGCTTGTCTTCGGGGGCCACAATCCAGATGCCGCTCTCGCACAGCAGGCGACCAATGATGACCTGGGTGCTGCGCGCCACAATCTCGACCACGCGCCCTTCGGGCCGGCCTTTGCGGTCGCTGCGCACAATGCGCACCTTGACGCGGTCCTTGTGCAGCACGGCGCGCATCTCGTTGGGTGGCAGGTAAATGTCTGCCTCGCCATCATCGCGAATCACAAAACCATGACCATCGCGATGCCCTTGAACGATTCCTTCAACTTCTTCCAGCAACAAGCTGGTTTGCTTACTATTTTTGATACAATGCCTTTCTTTCCTGAAATGCCCAGGTGGCGGAATTGGTAGACGCACTAGTTTCAGGTACTAGCGAGTAACTTCGTGGGGGTTCGAGTCCCTTCCTGGGCACCAATATAAATGAATTCCAATGCGCTTTTGTGAAAGTCATTGGGGTTTTTGAACAAAAAGCCGTTGCATAAGTAGCCACCAAAGTGGACATTTCTGCAACGGCTTTTTTGTGGGTTGCTGCCATTTTAACCGGGGCCATCAAAATGGCTGGGCAATCAGGTCATGGCCTTGCGCCGCAACGATGCGCGCCTTGGTGAATTCGCCCACGCGCAGGGTTTTGCTGATCTTCTCGGGCGGCAGCAACTTGACCAGGCCATCGATCTCCGGCGCATCGGCATAAGAACGTCCGACGCCGCCTTTTTTACCCAGGCTGGGCGCCGAGTCCACCAAAATTTGCATCGTGGCACCCACGCGCTTTTGCAGCTTGGTGGCAGAAACGGCCTCGGCCACCGCCATGAAGCGGGCACGGCGCTCTTCGCGCAGCGCCTCGGGCAGCATGCCACCCAATTCATTGGCGGCAGCGCCGGCCACCGGGCTGTAAGCAAAACACCCGGCGCGATCAATTTGCGCTTCGCGCATAAAGTCAAGCAAATGCTCGAACTCGGCTTCCGTTTCGCCCGGGAAGCCCGCAATGAAGGTGCTGCGCACCACGATATCCGGGCAGGCTTCGCGCCAGCGCAGCAAGCGCTCCATGTTTTTCTCGCCGCTGGCCGGGCGTTTCATGCGCTTGAGCACATCGGGGTGGCTGTGCTGGAGCGGCACATCGAGATACGGCAGGATGAGCCCACTGGCCATGAGCGGCAGAAGGTCATCGACACTCGGGTACGGATAGACATAGTGCAAGCGCACCCAGGCACCATGGGCTTGCGCGAGCTCACCAAGCGCTTGCGCCAATTCAAACAAGCGGGTTTTGATGGGCTTGCCATTCCAGAAACCCATGCGGTATTTCACATCGACACCATAGGCCGAGGTATCCTGGCTGATCACCAGCAGTTCCTTCACGCCGCCCTCGAACAGCGCTTGCGCCTCCTTGAGCACGTCGCCAATCGGGCGCGACACCAGGTCGCCGCGCATCGACGGAATGATGCAGAAAGTGCAGCGGTGGTTGCAGCCCTCACTGATCTTGAGGTAGGCGTAATGCCGCGGCGTGAGCTTGATGCCCGCCACGCCGAAGGTGTTGGGCACCAGATCGACAAACGGGTTGTGCGGCTTGGGCAGGTTGGCATGCACCGCGTCCATCACCTCCTGGGTGGCATGCGGGCCGGTGACGGCCAGCACGCTGGGGTGCATTTGGCGCACCAGGTTGCCGCCGCCCTCAGCTGTTTTGGCACCCAGGCAGCCGGTCACGATCACCCGGCCGTTCTCGGCCAGCGCTTCGCCAATGGTGTCGAGGCTTTCCTTGACGGCATCGTCAATAAAGCCGCAGGTGTTGACGATGACCAGGTCGGCACCCTCGAAGGTTTTGGAAGTTTGGTAACCCTCGGCGCTGAGCTGCGTCAGGATCAATTCGGAGTCGGTCAGCGCTTTGGGGCAACCCAGGCTGACAAAGCCAACTTTCGGCGCAGTCACCGCAGTGGTGGTGGAAGCATTCATTCAGAAATTCAACCTTTTTTGGGGGGCGTGTTGCTGAGGCCAAAGGCGCCCAGCATTTGCCCGGTCTGCTTTTGCATTTGCGCCTGCATTTGCGCCAGCCAGGACTTGGATTGTTCCAGGCTGCCACCCAGCATGGCCTGCATCGCCGGCGGCTGCAGGTTGGTGTACTGCTTCCACATCTCGGGCGTGAAGCCCTTGGTTTGCTCGGCAAAACGGGTTTGGGTGTCGATCAGGGTCTGGATGTTCTTTTCCAGATAACCGCCCAGGAAACCCTGCATGGCGTGGCCGTAAAAGCGGATCAGGCTCTCCAGCACCGGCGCTGTGAACATGGGCGAGCCACTGGTCTCGGCTTCCAGAATGATTTGCAACAAAATGCTGCGCGTCAGGTTGTCCCCGGTCTTGGCGTCCACCACCTCGAATGGCTCGTGCTGCATCACCAGGTCTTTGACTTCTGACAAGGTGATGTAAGTGGACGTTTGGGTGTCGTAGAGCCGGCGGTTGGGATACTTCTTGATGACGCGGTGCGCCGTCTGCGTCTCGGGGGTCTTGTCTTGCATTGAAATGAATGGTTGGGCTTATGAGCTCGTATTTTGAAGGGCAATGCCCCATTTGGCCAGCGCCGCGTCATCACTGACACGGGCATCGACCCAGCGTGCGCCGGTTGGCGTTTGTTCTTTTTTCCAGAACGGCGCCTGGGTCTTGAGGTAATCCATCAAAAACTCGCAGGCCTGAAAACTCTCGCCCCGGTGCGCCGAGGTAACGGCCACCAAGACGATTTGGTCCAGCGGCTGCAGCAGCCCGACACGGTGAATGACGCGCGCGCCAAAAATGTCAAAGCGCTGTTGTGCCGCATCGATCATGGCCTCGATCGACTTCTCGGTCATGCCCGGATAGTGCTCGAGCTCCATGCTGGCAATAGCGTCCGGCTCGCCCGCGGTGCGGTCGCGCACGGTGCCGATGAAGCTGCAAACAGCACCCACGCGCGCATCTTGCGCACGCAGGGCCGCCACTTCAGCGCTGAGGTCGAAGTCGGCCGTCTGGATGGAAACCCGGGGCGTGCTGACACTCTGCATGAACCTAGCCCCCTGTCACAGGCGGGAAAAATGCCACTTCGGCGCCCTCCCCCAGTGCCACACTTTCATCGCACATGACCTGGTTGAGCGCCAGGCGCACCGCCTTGCCGCGCGCCAGACTCTCGGCGTGGCCGCCGCCCAGAGCAATGAGTTCATCGCGCAGCGTGGCCAGCGAGGTCGCCTGGGTGTCGCGCTGTTCGCTGGAAACGCCAACGGTTTCACGGATTGATGCGAAATATTTCACGGTCACTTTCATGCCAGCAGCTCCGAAAAAGGAATGAACTGCACCACATCACCCGGGGCGACGGTGCAGCCTGGCGGGTTATTCACCAAGCCATCACCCCAGACCGCCGAAGTCAAGACGCCCGAACTCTGGTTGGCAAACAGATCGAGGCCGCCAGCCGCATTGCGCCTGACGCGCAGGAATTCGCGGCGCCTGTCAGCCCGCGGGCAACTGAAATGGGCCGTCATAGCCATGGGTTTGACGGCCACATCCA
Source organism: Rhodoferax sp. (assembly GCF_014859475.1). GTDB lineage: Bacteria > Pseudomonadota > Gammaproteobacteria > Burkholderiales > Burkholderiaceae_C > Rhodoferax. Next base: position 9,373 of record NZ_JACUUE010000039.1, on the reverse strand, counting down.
ACACCCCTTGCAACTTGAGCAAAAACGGCCGCACCAGCAGCAAAAAGGTGACGAAGCTCGACACCGGATTACCCGGCAAGCCGATAAAGTGCGCCTTGGCAACACGGCCATAAGCGAACGGTTTGCCCGGCTTGATGGCAATTTGCCACAGGTCCAGCTGTCCCAGGCTTTGCACCGCGGGCTTGATATGGTCTTCTTCACCCACCGAAACCCCGCCGCTGGTCAAAATCACATCGTGCTGTTCTGCGGCACTGCGCAAGGCGTCGATGGTGGCCTGACGCTGGTCGGGCACGATGCCCAGATCGGTCACCTCGCAACCCAGGCGCATGAGCAGGGCTTTCAGGAAAAACCGGTTCGAGTTGTAGATGGCGCCGGGCGGCATGTCTTGTGGTGCCACGGTGCCCGGCATCACCAACTCGTCGCCGGTTGAAAACAGGGCCACCTTGGGGCGATGCGCCACGCTCAGCAAGTTCATGCCAATGCTGGCCGCCAGGCCAAGCTCGGCCGGCGTCAGGCGCACACCTTTTGCCAGCACGACAGCACCGCGCGTGACGTCTTCGCCAGCGCGTCGTATCCACTGGCCCGTATGGGGCTGTGTTTTTATGCGCACGCTGCCATTGGCGAGCAGCTCGCAGTCTTCCTGCATCACCACGGCATCGGCGCCCTGGGGAATCGGTGCGCCGGTAAAAATGCGTGCCACCGTTTTGGGCGCCAGCGCGGCGCCCGCGCTGCCCGCCGGGATGCGCTGCGATACGGGCAGTGCCTGGGCCGGGTCAGCCACATCGGCACAACGCAGCGCGTAGCCGTCCATCGAACTGTTGTCTTGCGGCGGCACCTGCAGTTGTGACACCAGATCTTGCGCCAACACCCGACCATCGGCATCGAAGGTGGCAACCTGCGCTTCACCGGGCAGCGCGTTGACGTAGCCCAGCAACTGCGTCAGCGCATCATCGAGCGACATCAAGGGTTTGGAAGCGGGACGGGTCGTGGTCATGCGTGATTCTCAAAATGGTAGTCAAAGCGCGGGCCTTGCGAGATCAGCCAGTCAACTACCGCATCGGGGTCATTGAGGTCAAGCACCGGCAGCCGTGTAGGCGTGGACAGTTGATCTGGCGAATCGGTCGCGATGGCGGTGATGAAATCGTCTTGCGGGTAGCGCGTGGGTTTGCCCGATATGGCGCGCCAGACTTCAATTTTTTGCAAATCGGAATCCTTGAAACCCTCCACCAACACCCAATCGACACCATCATACAACTCGGCCAGCAACTGGTGCACGGTGGGCCGTTTGGCGACCTCGAACTCGCGCATCAGGGCCATGCGTTTGTCGGATGCCACCACCACCTCGAAGGCACCGGCCTCGCGATGGCGATAGGTGTCCTTGCCTTCATGGTCAATGTCAAAACGATGATGGGCATGCTTGACCACCGACACGCGCAGGCCCTTGAGCCGCAGCGCCGGAATCAGACGCTCGACCAGCGTGGTCTTACCCGAACCGGAAAAACCGGCAAAACCAACCACTTTCATACACAATGCCCTGCGATAAATGACTTGATGGCCTGCACATCGGCCGACATGGTGACAACACGCTTGGGCAGGGCCTCGATGCCGATGAATTTGGCCGGACGATCGGGCTCGCGGCCGGTGGCCTCGACAATGGTTTCGGCAAACTTGATGGGCAAGGCGGTTTCGAGCACGATCATGGGCACGCCCGCTTGCACGTGCTCGCGCGCCACCTTGACGCCGTCTGCGGTGTGGGTATCAATCATCATGCCGTGATGCTCCCAGGTGTCTTTGATGGTTGCCAGCCGATCCGCATGGGTGCTCTTGCCACTGTCAAAGCCGTAACGCCGGGCGGCCTGGCTGAAGGTCGGGTGCGCTTCGAGGTCAAAGAAACCCACGCGGCCCAGGGCATCGCCAAAATACGATTTGGTCAAGGCCGCGTCGCGCCCGAGCAGGTCAAAAACGAAACGCTCGAAGTTGCTCGCCTTGGAGATATCCATCGACGGGCTGGAGGTTTCATGGGTGTCGGCGCTGCTGCGCACGCGGTAAACGCCGGTCTTGAAAAATTCGTCGAGCACGTCGTTTTCGTTGGTGGCCACTACCAGGCGGGCAACGGGCAGGCCCATCATGCGGGCCACGTGGCCGGCGCAGACGTTGCCAAAATTGCCGCTCGGCACGGTGAAACTGACCTTCTCAGAATTGTCCTGCGTGGCCTGAAAGTAACCGGCAAAGTAATAGACCACCTGCGCCAGCAGGCGCGCCCAATTGATCGAATTGACCGTGCCGATGCGGTACTTGCGCTTGAAGTCGAGGTCGTTGCTGACGGCCTTGACCATGTCCTGGCAGTCGTCGAACACGCCATCGACGGCAATGTTGAAAATGTTGTCGTCCATCAGGCTGAACATCTGCGCCTGCTGGAACGGGCTCATGCGCCCGGCCGGGCTGGTCATGAAAACGCGCACGCCTTTTTTGCCGCGCATGGCGTATTCGGCAGCGCTGCCGGTGTCGCCGCTGGTGGCGCCCAGAATGTTGAGTTCTTCACCGCGGCGCGCCAGCTCGTATTCGAACAGGTTGCCAAGCAACTGCATCGCCATGTCCTTGAACGCCAGCGTCGGGCCATTGGACAGGGCCTCTAACCAGATGCCGTCTTCCAGCGAGCGCAACGGCACGATTTCCGGGGTGCCGAACACCTCGGCGGTGTAGGTCTTGCGGCACAGGGCTTTCAGGTCGGCTGCCGGGATGTCGTCGATGTACAGCGACAACACCTCAAAGGCCAGCTCGGCATAACCCTGATTTTGGTAAACGCTGCGCAAGCGGCTCAAGGTGGCGTCATCCACAGTTGGGTAATGCGCGGGCAAGTACAAGCCGCCATCGGGTGCCAGACCTTCAAGCAGGATGTCGCAAAAATGTTTAGGCGTTTGGTCGCCACGGGTGGAGAGGTAGAGCATGAAGTTCAGTGGTTAGCCAAAAGTATTGGGCGTGATCAGTTTCACCGCCGGGAAGTAAGTTTTGTAACGCGCTTTGTCGCGGGTCAGGATAGGCCAGCCCTGAGTTTGGGCGTGGGCGCCAATAAAAAAATCAGGCAGTGTGGTCAATTTTGAGCCTTTGTTCTGCCGGTAAAGCGCAAACGCCTGTGCCGCAACAAAAGCGCAGGCCTGCGACAGCGGTGCATAGACCAGATGCACCAAGTCAAGCGCCTCTTGCATCTGCTGTTGGCTCGCAAACGAAGGCGCTATTTCGGCACAGACCAAGGCATTGACCGCCAGACCCTGGGCATGGTGCGTTTGCAAAGCGTCGAGTGACCATTGTTGCCATTGTGGATCGGCATCAAATACGTCAATCAGCACGCAACTGTCCACCAAAATCATCGATTCCAATCTTCACCACGGGTTTCACGCATGATCTCATCCGTGGGCCGTTTGCGCAGGCCGATACCGAGCAACTGCTCGAACGGATTGTCGCTCGCGGCTTCGCGGCGCACAGGAAATATCACCACCCGGCCGTCCGACAACGCTTCGTAGTCGATTTCCTGACCTGGCGATACACCCAAAAAATCGCGAATGGCTTTGGGCAGGGTGACCTGACTTTTACTGGTTAGCGCGTAGCCCATCACAAGCTCCTCAAAAGTAATACCCAGAAGTGTAATACCGAAAAAATATACAGAGTGATCGTACCGGCTTTGATCACGCCAATTCTTCCTTGCGAATGCGGGTGATGGGCTCCAGCACCGTGGGCAGCGCCTGCATCTGCGCTATTGCCTCGTTCATTTTGGCTTCCTGGCAGTCATGGGTCAGGATGATCACATCCGTTTGCGGCACTTGTGGCTGGGTCGCCGGTGCCTCGGTTCCGATCTCGTCGGCTTCACGCTGTAATACCGCGTCGATGCTGATGCCGGCATCCGCCAGAATGCCCGTGACTTTGGCCAGCACGCCGGTCTCGTCGGCCACCCGCAAACGCAGGTAGTAACTGGTGACCACCTCACCCATTGGCATCACGGGCAGGTTGCTCATGGCATTGGGCTGGAAGGCCAGGTGCGGCACGCGCTGCTTGGGGTCTGCAGTGTGCAGACGGGTGATATCGACCAGGTCGGCAATCACCGCGCTGGCCGTGGGCTCTGAACCCGCGCCTTTGCCGTAATACAGCGTGGTGCCCACGGCATCGCCCTGCACCACCACGGCGTTCATGGCACCCTCGACGTTGGCAAGCAACCGCTTGGCCGGTATCAGGCAGGGGTGCACGCGCAGTTCGATGCCTTCCATCGTTCCCTTGGTCGCATCGCCCTGGCGACGCTTCGTGATACCCAGCAGCTTGATGCGGTAGCCCAGTTGCTCGGCGTATTTGATGTCGGCGGCACCGAGTTTGGTGATGCCTTCAATGTAGGCTTTGTCGAACTGCACCGGGATGCCGAAGGCAATCGCGCTCATGAGGGTGGCTTTATGGGCCGCGTCAACCCCTTCGATGTCAAAGGTCGGGTCGGCTTCTGCGTAGCCCAGCGCCTGGGCTTGTTTGAGCACCACGGCAAAGTCCAGCCCTTTATCTCGCATTTCGCTCAAAATGAAATTGGTGGTGCCATTGATGATGCCGGCAATCCACTGAATGCTGTTGGCCGTGAGCCCCTCACGCAGCGCCTTGATGATCGGGATGCCACCGGCCACAGCCGCTTCAAAAGCCACCATCACACCCTTGGCCGAGGCTGCCGCAAAAATCTCCGTGCCGTGCACAGCGAGCAGCGCCTTGTTGGCCGTGACCACGTGCTTGCCCGCGGCGATGGCCTCCAACACCAGCGTTTTGGCAATGCCATAGCCGCCGATGAGTTCGATCACGATGTCGATGTCGGGGTTGGCAATCACGGCTCGGGCGTCGCTGACCACCGTCACATCCGGCCCCACCAGTTCCTGGGCGCGCGCCACGTTGAGGTCGGCCACTTGTACGATCTCGATGCCGCGCCCGGCGCGACGTTTGATTTCTTCCTGGTTGCGCTTGAGCACATTGAACGTGCCAGAGCCAACAACACCAATGCCCAGCAGGCCGACTTGAATAGGTTTCATAAGATTGATAAAAGAGAAATAATTTAGTTGCCGTGCCGCTTGCGGTAGCCTTCAAGGAACTTGGCGATGCGGCCAATGGCCTCGCGCAACTCGTCTTCGTAGGGCAAAAACACCATGCGGAAATGGTCGGGTGCCGGCCAGTTGAAGCCGGTGCCCTGCACCAGCATCACCTTGGTTTCCTGCAACAGTTCCAAAAAGAACTGCTGGTCGTCGGCTATTGGGTACATGACCGGGTCAAGCTTGGGGAACATGTACAGCGCGGCCAGGGGCTTGACGCAGCTCACGCCCGGAATCGCGGTGATGAGCTCATAAGCCAGATCGCGCTGGCGGCGCAGCCGACCACCCTCACAGACCAGATCATTGATGCTCTGGTAGCCGCCCAACGCCGTCTGGATCGCCCACTGGCCCGGCACGTTGGAGCAAAGCCGCATGTTGGAGAGCATGTTCAGGCCTTCGATGTAGTCCTTGGCAGGCTTTTTGTCACCAGAGACAATCATCCAGCCCGCGCGGTAGCCGCACGAGCGGTAGCTTTTGGACAACGAATTGAACGTCAGCGTTAACACATCGACGCTCAGTGAGCCCATGGCCGTGTGCTTGGCACCGTCGTAAAGCACTTTGTCATAGACTTCGTCGGCAAAAATCACCAGGCCGTGCTCGCGGGCGATTTGCACCAGGCCCTTGAGCAATTCATCGGCGTACAGCGCGCCGGTCGGGTTATTGGGATTGATCACCACCAGCCCCTTGGTGCGCGGCGTGATCTTGGCACGGATGTCGTTGAGGTCGGGCATCCAGCCATTGGTCTCGTCACACAGGTAGTGCACCGGCGTGCCGCCCGACAGGCTGGCCGCGGCTGTCCACAAAGGGTAATCTGGCGATGGCAGCAAGATTTCGTCGCCATCGTCGAGCAAGGCGTTGGTCGCCATCACGATCAATTCGCTGGCGCCATTGCCAAGGTAAATATCGTCCAGCGTGACGGCCTTGATGCCCTGCTTCTGGGTTTCATGCATGACCGCTTTGCGCGCCGCAAAAATGCCTTTGCTGTCCGAGTAACCCGCCGAGTTGGGCAGGTTGCGAATCATGTCCTGCTGGATTTCTTCAGGCGAGTCAAAGCCGAACATCGCCAGGTTGCCAATGTTGAGCTTGATGATCTTGTGACCATCTTCTTCCATCTGACGCGCGGCGTCCATGATCGGGCCGCGAATGTCGTAACAGACATTGGCCAGTTTGGCTGATTTGCGTATGGTCTTCAAAGTCCCTCCGGGCGTGATCGCTAAAGAGCGAAACCTATAATTTGACCACAAGTTTTGTTGATCCCATCTCGTACACACCACAAGCCCCACCCCATGAAAATTCACCCTGACATCATTGGCGTGCCATCCATCAGCTCCTACGGCACGGGCTGGGTGCAGGTGGGCGATGTTCAATTTACCCAAAGCGTGGTCATTGCCTCGGATGGTCGGCGTTTTGACTGGCAGTGCGCGCGCTTTGAGGACCTGACTGGCGCGCACTTTGAACAGTTGGCACAATTGCAAACCGAACTGGTGATTTTTGGCAGCGGAGATCGCTTGCGTTTTCCGGCGGCCGCCCTGACGCGCAGCCTGATCGAGCGCCAGATTGGCATCGAATCCATGGACACCCAGGCTGCCTGTCGCACCTACAACATCCTGGCTGGCGAAGGTCGCCAAGTCGCCGTTGCGTTGCTGATCGAAGACGCTGGCGTATAAAAGCGCCGGGCCAACGGCTTGATACGGGGGAATATCCCTATCGAACCCGAATGTCAAATCGGAGTAAAATACGAACCTTGCAGTCGGGGGCGCACAAGTGCTTTAAAAGGATAGTGTCCGCGACTTGAGAGACCGACGCATCCTGTCACACGAGATCGAAGAAACATGGCGATAGTTGTCAACAAACCCATCCCTGAATTTGAATCTACTGCTACTGGTGACATCCGGGTCACCAACACGTCTCACCTGGGACATGTAGTCATCCTTTATTTTTACCCCAAAGACAATACACCTGGTTGTACCACCGAAGCCATGCAGTTTCGCGATAAGTACAAAGATTTTGTCAAGGCCGGTGCGACCGTGTTCGGTGTCTCCCGCGACAACATGCGCTCCCACGAAGAGTTCAAGACCAAGCTCGAACTGCCCTTTGAGCTGATTGCCGACACCGAAGAAAAAATGTGCCACATGTTCGGAGTTGTCAAAAACAAGATCATGTACGGCAAGAAGGTCAAGGGCATCGAGCGCAGCACCTTCCTGATCGGCGCTGACGGCCTGCTCAAGGAAGAGTGGCGCGGCCTCAAAGTGCCTGGCCATGTGGACGACGTGCTGCGGGCCGTCAAGGAACTCCAAAAGACGCCGGCACTGGCCTGATTGCGCAATGGGGCGAAAAACCCTTGTCTTGGCGCCAAACCGTTTTGTCACAAAGGCACGTGCATAATCCGTGCATATGCCTCAAGTTTTATCGTTTTCTTTAACAGCCGCCCTGGTGACATGGCGGCTGTTTTGTTTGTGAACTTGCCACCCCCCTAACGCGCAGGAGTTTTTATGCCTTTGCCCACTGCCCCCTCCAAACGTGCCGCTTTGCTGTCGCTGCAGGACTACAACGTGCCCGCGCGCCCCAAAGCCTGCGCGGGCAAATCGCAGCCAATGGAAGAACCACCAATGCAAGAGGCACCCCAGCCGCAAGCGCTCCCAACAGAGCCAGTTGCCGAAGCTGCAGCCCTGGTGGTCAACAAGTCCCCCCGAACCAGCAGCAAGCGCCGCAGCGCGTCAACGACCGCGCCTGAGCCAGTCATTGCCAAAGTTCGCCGCAAGGAAGGCCCCAGCAAGCTGTTCGTGCTCGACACCAATGTGCTGCTGCACGACCCCAGTTGCCTGTTCCGCTTTGAAGAGCACGATGTGTTTCTGCCCATGATCGTTCTTGAAGAACTTGATGGGCATAAAAAAGGCATGACCGAAGTGGCCCGCAATGGGCGCCAGGCCAGCCGCTCACTGGACGCACTGGCCGAGCACCAGGGGTCGGACATCAGCACCGGACTGCGCCTGAGCTCCACCGGCCACTCCGAAGCGCGTGGCCGCCTGTTCTTTCAAACCCAGTTTCTGAATTACGAACTCCCAACCAGCCTGCCTCAGGGCAAGGCGGACAACCAGATTCTGGGTGTGGTGGAAGCCTTGCGCAAACAACACGCGCCGCGCGACGTGGTGCTGGTGTCGAAAGACATCAACATGCGCGTCAAGGCCCGTGCCCTGGGTTTGAATGCCGACGATTATCAAAACGACAAGACGCTGGACGATGGCGACCTGCTGTACAGCGGTGCCTACGCGCTGCCAGCAGATTTCTGGAACACCCATGGCAACAAAGTGGAAAGCTGGCAACAAGGCGCGCACACCTTCTACCGCGTCAGTGGCCCGGTGGTGCCGCAACTTCTGATCAACCAGTTTGTTTATTTTGAAGCTCCGGGTGAGCCCAGCCTGTATGCCAAAGTCACGGAAATTCGCGGCAAAACGGCAGTCTTCAGAACCCTGAAAGACTACACCCACCTGAAAAATGCGGTGTGGGGCATCTCGACGCGCAACCGCGAGCAAAACTTTGCCATGAACATGCTGATGGACCCGGAGGTGGACTTTGTCACCCTGACCGGTCAGGCCGGCACTGGCAAAACACTGTTGGCACTGGCCTCGGGCTTGACCCAGGTGCTCGACGAGCGGCGCTACACCGAAATCATCGTCACCCGCGCCACCGTGAGCGTGGGCGAAGACATCGGTTTCTTGCCTGGCACCGAAGAAGAAAAAATGGGCCCCTGGATGGGTGCCCTCGACGACAACCTGGAGGTGCTGGGCAAAACCGACACCGCCGCCGGCGAATGGGGCCGCGCCGCCACCAACGAACTCATCCGCAGCCGCATCAAGATCAAAAGCATGAACTTCATGCGCGGGCGTACGTTCTTGAACAAATACGTCATCATCGACGAGGCGCAAAACCTGACACCCAAGCAAATGAAAACGCTCATCACCCGGGCCGGGCCAGGCACCAAGATCATCTGCATGGGCAACATCGCGCAAATCGACACGCCTTATCTAACCGAAGGCTCATCCGGCTTGACTTACGCGGTGGACAAGTTCAAGGGCTGGCAACACAGCGGGCACATCACGCTGGCGCGTGGCGAGCGCTCGCGGCTGGCTGACTTCGCGAGCGAAGTCCTTTAAACAACATAAAAGAACATCGTCATTGCGAACAAATTGAAGCAATCCATGACTTCCGGTCGGCATGGACTGCCGCGCTACGCTTTCCATGAACAGCCCCGTCATTGCGAACGCAGT
>NZ_JACUUE010000253.1 GCF_014859475.1 Rhodoferax sp. | reverse complement strand
GGTTTGCGGAAGAACGGCACTTTTTTGAGCCACAACCGCAGCGCCTGCCAGTGGATGCGCGCCATCACGCCAAAAGTCATGGCAGGGTAGCGCCACAAAGCGCGGCGCAGGGCCGCCGGGGTGACGGGCTCGAGCACGCCGCTGACGCTGGTCTGCAGCAGCACGCGCGCCTGCGGGTCGGTGTCCTCGGCATCAAAATAATCAATACGCGCCACGGTGCGCTGCGGGCCGGGGCCAAAGGTGCGCATCAACCGAAAGCGGTAATGCCCCTGCACTTGGCAGAACGGCGACACATGGAACACCTTGCTGGCGCGCTGCTCGACACCGTAGCACGGGTTGTCGAGCAGGTAGCAATGGCGCTCACCAAAGGTGTTATTCACTTCAACCACCACAGCGCGCAGGGCACCGCCCTGGTCGCTTGCCGCACGGTGGCAATACCAGAAGCTCACCGGCTTGAAGGTGTAGCCCAGCACGCGCGGGTAGGTGTGCAGCCAAGCTTCGCCGGTGGCGTCAAAAATACCGGCCTGGTGCAGTAATTCATCGAGCCAGGCCACGGCACCGCCTTGCGCGGGTGGGCGACCGTCACCATGATCGGTCTCAAAAAAGCTCACCGGAGCGGACCGGTTGATGGCCCAGGCATCTGCTGCTGGCTCGGGCGCCTGGCTCAGGCTGCGCAGCGGCAACATGAGGAAATAGGTGGGATAGACAAAGGCATTGGTACTTGGGCGCGTGCGCGCGTGGCGCACCTCGCCAAAGCCGATCAGCGCCTGTGCTGTCATGCCCGCGCTCCTGCGACGCAGGCGTCGAGCAGCAGCTGTTTGGCCGCCGCCTGTCCGGCCTTGAGGCCGTCTTCGTGAAAGCCATAGCCCATCCAGGCACCGCAGTAATAGCGGTTTTGCCGGCCCTGCAGCAATGGCATTTGCGCTTGCGCGGCTACGGCCGACTGGTCAAACACCGGGTGCGCGTAGTCAAACTCACCCAGGATTTTTGCGGGGTCGATCGGACGCGCCGGATTCAGCGATACCAGCACCGGCTGCTGCCACGGCAGGGGCTGCAAACGGTTGATGAGGTAATGCAGGCAAACCCGGGCGCTCTCCTTGACTGTGGCGGGTGCCCGTTCGTAATTCCAGGCCGCCCAGGCGGCCTGACGCGTGGGCAGCACCGACACGTCGGTGTGCAACACCGCCCGGTTGGGCTGGGTGCGGATGGCGCCCAGTGTGCTGCGCTCCAGCCGGCTCGGCGTGGCCAGACCGGCCAGCGCCTGGTTGGCGTGGCTGGCGATGATGACCTTGTCAAAGCGCTCCTGACCTGCGTCGGTGCTGATGCGCACGCCAGCTGCCTGCGTGGGCGTGGCGCTGACCGATTCAATGCAATGCACCGGCGTGTTCAAACGCTTGTCGGCAATGCGCGCGGTGATTTTTTCAACGTACTGCCTGGCGCCGCCCTGCACGGTCCACCACTGCGGCCGGTTGGTGATTTGCAGCAAGCCATGGTTGTGACAGAAGCGCACCATGGTGGCCACCGGAAACTGCAGCATCTGCGCGGTCGGACAGCTCCAGATGCAGGCCATCATGGGCAAGAAATACCAGTCACAAAAGGCGCTGCCGAAATGGTGCTGCTGCAAAAACTCGCCCAGCGGCTGCGTCAGTTCGGCTTCGGTGCCGTCCTTGGCGATGCGGGTGGTGAGTGCATTAAAGCGCAGCAGGTCGCGCAACATGCCCCAGAAGCGACCGTTCACCAGATTGCTGCGCTGGGCAAAAACCGTGTTGAGGTTGCAGCCGCTCCACTCCAGCGCGCGCTCATTCACCTGGTCGAAGGCCTGCACTGAAAACGACATATCGGCTTTGGCGGTGACCACACCCAACTCGGCAAACAACTTGAGCAGATTGGGGTAGGTGCGCTCATTGAGCACAAGAAAGCCGGTGTCCACCCCGTGCGTGACCAGCCCCTGAGCCGTGGGCAGCGTCACATCCACCGTGTGCGTGTGGCCACCAAAATAGGCGCCCGCCTCGAACAAGGTGATCTCGGCCTGGCCCGACAAGGTATGCGCGGCCGCCAAACCTGATATTCCGGAACCCACGATGGCTACTTTCAGACCCACATTGAATCCTTTGTACTGGGAGTGTTATTTAAATACTGATCGGTCATAATTTATCCTGATAGTATTATTGCGTTGAGGTTTTTAATTTTCTGCACTCCAAAGACAATAATTTTCATATGGTTACTCGCACCGGCCCCAGGGTCTCTTTCAAGGCGCAAATGCTACAGGCACGCGAAGAGGCCATCATCAAATCGGTCAACCATTTGCTCGCCAGCAAAGGTTTTGAAGCCATGACGGTCGATGAAGTGGCTGCCGACGTGGGCATTGCCAAGGCCAGCCTGTACAAGCACTTCCCAAGCAAGGAAGACCTGGCCGCCGCCGCCATGGTCAGCGTCATGCGCCGGGCGCAGGCGTTCCTGGACGGCCTGCCGCCAGAGGCTGCACCGATGGACAACTTGCGCGCCGTGGTGGCCTGGACCATGGGCCTGAAGCTGGCTGGCGAAATGCCCGCACTACCGAGCCAGAATTCGAGCCTGCGCGCGGCCCTGATCGGCAACACCGATTACATGGACGGGCTGATCGAGGTCAGTGACCGGCTCGGCGGCTGGATCGAGGCGGCGCAGGCCCAAGGCCGCATCAACCCCAAACTACCCGCCATTGCGGTGCTCTACACGCTCTATGCCCGTGCCTGCGACCCGGTTCTGGAATTCCTGAAAATGAGCGAACTGCACAGTGACGAGGAAATCGTCAGCTTGGTCATGAGCACGTGCTTTGACGGTTTGAATGCGCGGGCCGGGTGACTTTTTGGGCGTTTGACTGCACAAGGCCGGCTATCCGAACAGGGCAAACAAGCCCAGCCCCATAAAAATCACCGCTGATACCCCACGCACCGCGCGCAGCGGCACCAGCCGCGTCATGCGCTCGCCGAACCAGACCACCGGTGCGTTGGCCAGCATCATGCCCAGCGTGGTGCCCGCCACCACCCAGACCGTGCTGGTGTATTGCGCCGCCAGCATGACGGTGGCGACCTGGGTTTTGTCACCCATTTCGGCCAGAAAAAA
>NZ_JACUUE010000252.1 GCF_014859475.1 Rhodoferax sp. | reverse complement strand
GAGGCGCGCAAGGCGATCCTGGATTTGCGTCAGCGCGTGGAAGCCGTGCGAACCGATGCCGAGCAAGCGCGCCAGGCCTCGAACCAGGAGTTGACCAGTCTGGGGCAGAGCCTGCTTGATTTGCAACGCCAGATCGAACTGCTCAAGGCCGAGATTGCAAACCTGCGTGGCAACAACGAGCAGATCATGCGCGAATTGTCTGAAATTCAACGTCAGCAAAAAGACCAGATGCAGGCAATGAGAGAGCGTTTCAGCAAACTGGAGCCTGTTACGGTTCAAGTCGATGGCGTAGAGTTTTTGGCTGATCAGGCCGAAACCCGGGACTATGAAGCTGCTTTAGCAGTTTTTCGAGGTAGTGATTTTGCCAATGCGCAAACTCTTTTCTCACGATTCGTGGTGCGCTACCCAGCCAGCGGCTATGTGGTTCCCGCATTATTCTGGTTGGGCAACGCCCAATACGCCACGCGCGATTACAAGGGGGCGATGGCTAATTTTCGGGCCCTGATTGCCAAGGACCCTGAGCATCTGCGTGCGCCCGAGGCAGTTCTGTCGGTGGCCAATTGCCAATTGGAGTTGAAGGACAGCAAAGGCGCGCGCAAGACCCTGACCGATTTGGTCAAGGCTTATCCGCAATCAGAAGCGGCTGTTGCTGCCAAGGAACGTCTTGCAACGATCAAATGACAAGCATGACAGGTCTGCCTGATCGCCGTTTTGGTGGGCTTGACCGCTTGTTTGGCGTTACCGGCGCCCAACGGATTCGCCAGGCCCACGTGGCCATCGTTGGCATAGGTGGCGTGGGCTCATGGGTTGCAGAGGCGCTGGCACGCAGCGGTGTGGGTCGGCTTACCCTGATCGATTTTGATCAGGTCGCAGAGTCCAACATCAATCGCCAGATTCAGGCCGTGCAAAGCAGCATTGGCCAGGCCAAGGTGGATGCCATGCGCGAACGCATCCTGTCGTTTTTTCCCGAGTGTCAGGTGAGCTGCGTTGAGGCCTTTGCCGAGCCGGACAACTGGCCAGCTATTTTGCCTGCCGGGGTGAAGGCCGTTGTTGATGCCTGTGACCAGGTCAGAGCCAAGACCGCTATGGCTGCGTGGGCCCGCAAAACGGGAGCGCTGCATGTGATGGTGGGCGCTGCTGGTGGCAAGCGTCACGCCGAGAAAGTCGCGGTGGCGGATGTGCTGGACGTGACGCACGACCCCTTGCTGGCCAAGGTTCGCTACCACTTGCGCAAAGAATTTCCAACTGCGCGCGCAAGGAAAAAACTGGGTGTCACCTGCATTTATAGTCCCGAGGCGGTGGCGCCGCCAGACGCTTCCTGTGGTGTGGCAGGCGATGGCAGCCTGAACTGCCATGGTTTTGGTTCGTTGGTGACCGTGACGGCGAGCTTCGGGCTGTGCGCTGCCGGTGATATTTTGAATAAATTGAGCAAGTCGGAACTTTAGAGAAGCAGAAATTGTTTATAATTTGCGGCTTGCCAAAGCGCAACTTCTGGTTGCGTAAGGGATGTTAGCTCAGTTGGTAGAGCAGCGGACTTTTAATCCGTTTGTCGTGGGTTCGACCCCCGCACATCCCACCAATTTCTTCTGAAGCCCGATCTTTTCCGGTCGGGCTTTTTTATTGGGTTCTGCAAGTCGTAACATTCAGGGTCTGAAGAAAACATCATGTCTGCCATACTCTCAAATCTGAACGATGACCTGGGTACTGACCGCCAGCTTGCCCAGTTGCGTATTCCGCCGCATTCCATAGAGGCCGAGTCCAGCGTGCTGGGCAGCCTGTTGCTGGACAACGCTGCCTGGGATCGGGTCAGCGATGTGATCAGCGAAAACGACTTTTACCGTTTTGAGCATCGTCAGGTGTTTGCTGCCCTGAGCTTGTTGATCAATGCGGGCAAGCCGGCTGACGTCATAACCGTTTATGAGCAGCTGCAGAGTTCCGGCAAAGCCGAAGAAATCGGCGGTCTGCTGTACCTCAATGCGCTGGCGCAATATGTGCCAAGCACCGGCAATATTCGCCGCTATGCCGAGATCGTTCGCGAACGTTCCATCTTGCGCAAACTGGTGTCCACCAGCGAAGAAATTTCTGCCAATGCCTTTAATCCCAAAGGCAGGCCCGTGGCCGCGATCCTGGATGAGGCTGAACAGAAAATTTTTAACATCGGCGAGGAGGGCGCGCGCACCAAGCAAGGCTTTCAAACCATGGACACGCTGGTGGTCGAACTGCTCGACCGCGTCCAGGAAATGTCCGACAACCCCAATGATGTGACGGGTGTGCCGACCGGTTTTTACGACCTGGACCGGATGACTGCGGGCTTTCAAGCTGGCGATATGGTGGTTCTGGCAGCGCGCCCCTCGATGGGTAAAACGGCTTTGGCCATCAACATTGCCGAGCATGTGGCTTTGAATGAAGGGCTGCCGGTAGCCGTGTTTTCGATGGAAATGGGCGCTGCCCAGTTGGCGGTGCGTATTGTGGGCTCCATTGGCCGCATCGACCAGGGCCATCTGCGCACCGGCAAGTTGACCGACGACGAATGGCCGCGACTCTCGGAGGCTATTGAAAAGTTGCGCACCATCTCGCTGCACATCGATGAAACAGCCGGACTCACGTCAAGCGAGCTGCGTGCCAATGCGCGCCGGTTGTCGCGCCAATGCGGCCAGTTGGGCTTGATCGTGGTGGACTATTTGCAGCTGATGAGCGGCTCAAATGGCAGCGACGGTGAAAACCGCGCCACTGAACTGGGCGAGATTTCGCGCGGCCTGAAGATGCTGGCCAAGGAGCTCAAATGCCCGGTGATGGCGCTTTCGCAGCTCAACCGCAGCGTGGAAACCCGCCCCGACAAACGTCCCATGATGAGCGATTTGCGCGAGTCGGGCGCCATCGAGCAGGATGCCGACATCATCATGTTCATTTACCGCGACGAGTACTACACCAAGGATGCCTGCAAGGAGCCCGGCGTGGCCGAGGTCATCATTGCCAAACAGCGCAACGGCCCCACCGGCGTGGTCAAACTGGCGTTCCTGAACAACATCACCAAGTTCGAGTCGCTGGCCAATGGCGCCAGCGGAGACTTCTGATCAGTCCCAGCTGATTGTTGGGATATTCGTCACTGCGAGCCCCCCGTATCCGGCCCGATACCGCACACGGACCTTGAACA
>NZ_JACUUE010000251.1 GCF_014859475.1 Rhodoferax sp. | reverse complement strand
CGCAGCCGATCTGACGCAATTGCCTGTGCAGGCTCAGCGCGAGGTCTTGACCCGCACCCCGCAGGAAATCCGCGCCATTGCGCAGGATGTGGGCAACCGTATCCAGAGCGCTGGTGTGGTCGGCCAGTCCGCTGTGCGCATCTTTGATGACGTTACCCAGACAACGGGACTCGACGGTACACAGCAACTCGCCGTTGCCCAAGTCCTCAAGGAACAAGCAACGCCGCTGCCAACGCCGTCGCAGGCAAAGCGCATCGCATCCGAGGGTGCCAAAGGTCTTCTCGTGCTCGGCAGTGATGGCCGCTACCACACCGCACCGGGTGACCCCGATGAGAACGCACGCATGCAGCAATGGCTGAACTTGCGCGAGGGGCTTGAGCCTCTGGCCAATCTACGGTTTTCAGCAAACGAGGCCTTCGCCTGCATTCCTGCTTACCAACAGAAAAACGTCACCGCCTGGCTCACCAGCGCTGTGCCTTACCTCAATCAACTCAATTCACTCTGGAGCAACGCGCATGCGTAATTCAAATCTCACCCAACTTCGCGAGGCTGTCCGAAGCGAAATCCTACAGGCGTTCGATTGCCTGGGCTTTGCCAAACCGCGTGACATCGCAAAATTGGTCTGCTATGCCAACCCCGACAGCGTTGCCGCCATTGGCGCTCAGTTGGCAGAAAACGCCATCACCGACGTGGCCCGGCGTGAACTCAAAAACAGCACCAAAAGCTGTGAGTCGAGTATGCAGATGCTGCTCCCAGGCTTGCCCGAAGTGATGGCGCGACTGCTGCCACCGGCCATCAGCATTCCCAGCGATGACGACTCCAACGACGAATGCTTCGTCTACAAGCCTCTGGCCAAGGTCACCTTTGGTGAGCTTGGTGCGCACCTGGACATGCTGACAAGCCAGATTCAGGCCGACATCAGTCGCCACCGCGCGCTCACTGAACTCCACGATATGGCCCTGTCCATGGGGGCCAATGTTCAGAGTTGCGTGTTCGATGTCCTCGGCGCCAGCGTGACGCTTGAAGCGGAGGTGGCATAAATGGCACTCCCAATCATCACCGCCGACGAGCGGCGCGCCCAGCGCCGAGGTGTCAAGATTGTCATTTTGGGTGTCAGCGGCATCGGCAAAACAACCCAGCTCAAATGCCTCGATACCCACTCCACATTGTTCATCGATTTGGAGGCGGGTGACTTGTCTGTCTCGGACTGGAACGGCGACTGCCTGCGCCCGCGCACCTGGCCCGAGTTTCGCGATCTGGTGGTCTATCTGGCCGGGCCCAACCCGGCGCTGCCCGAGCAGTCACCGTTTTCTCAGTCGCACTTTGACCATGTGTGCTCGATTTATGGCGACCCAGCCAACCTGGACAAGTACCAGACCTACTTTTGCGACTCCATCACGGCGCTCTCTCGGCTGTGCTTTAACTGGGCCAAGAGCCAGCCAGCAGCGTTTTCCGAGCGTACCGGCAAGCCCGATTCACGCGGTGCATATGGTCTTTTGGGCCAGGAAATGGTCACGGCATTGACCCATTTGCAGCACGCCCGTGGCAAGAACGTGGTGTTTGTGGCCATCCTGGACAGCAAGACAGATGACTTCGGTCGCAAGGTCTTTGTGCCCCAGATCGAGGGCAGCGCCACTGCATTGCAACTGCCCGGAATTGTTGACGAGGTGGTCACCTTGGCCGAAATCAAGGCCGATGACGGTAGCTCCTATCGGGCATTTGTCACCCAGACCATCAACCCTTACAGCTATCCGGCCAAAGACCGCAGCGGCCGTCTTGACCTGCTGGAGCCACCCGACCTGGGTGCGCTCATCGCCAAGTGCGCTGGCACTGGCACACCTGCACTGCACCCACAAGCCCCAACCCTCACTGATTCCAAGGAGTAATTCAAATGAACGACAACAACACCAATGTCTGGTCAGACTTTAACGACGCACAAGCGCAGCAAACAGGCTTTGACCTGATCCCCAAGGGGGCACTCGTGCCGGTGCTGATGACGCTCAAGCCCGGTGGCCACTACGACGCCAGCCAAGGCTGGTCGGACGGCTATCCCACCCAGTCACCCAAGACGGGTGCGGTCTATCTGGCCGCCGAGTTTGTGATCACCGGCGGCGAATATGCCAAACGCAAGGTGTGGTCAAACATCGGTCTGTACTCACCCAAGGGGCCAACCTGGACGCAGATGGGCCGAACTTTTGTGCGCGCCGCACTGAACAGCGCTAGAGGCGTCCTGCCGCAAGACAACAGCCCTCAGGCTGCTGCTGCCCGCCGTATCCAGGGTTTTGCCGACCTCGATGGTCTTGAGTTTGTCGTGCGCGTCGATATCGAAAAAGATGACCGGGGTGAAGATCGTAACGTCGTCAAGACGGCCATCGAGCCTGACCACCCAGAGTACGCGCGCACCATGGGGGTGCCTTCCAAATTGACAGCCAGCGCGTCAGTGCACGGCAGTCCTGCAGCCTTCGCAGCGCCAGCCAATAGCCCGGTCGCGCCTGAGCCCCAACGCGCGCCTGTTTCCGGCAAACCCGCCTGGGCGCAGTAAGGAGGAGCCAGCCATGAACGCCACATCACCCCTGTCGCAGGCATATTACCCAGCCTGTTTCAGTGACGCGTCGCAGTACCAGCAGTGGCGCGCCGCTGCCAGAAAGGCCAAAGCTGGTGCGAGCGACTACTGCACCGATTGCACGCGTGAGTACCAGCGCGAAATGATCAAGCAGTCCCGCTGCGCCCATCCTAAAACCCGATTCTTTGTCGACTGCGACGGTTTTACGGAAGGCCGTCGCCCAATCAATGAGCGCCTCTTTAACGACAAGACGAAAGGCAGGCGATGAAATGCTGGGTCTGCTCTCGTCAAGCCCGGGGCTACGGTCATACCGACAACCGGCATCGCACAGGACAGGCCCAGCGGTATCCGCTGGACTGGGTTTTCTGCTCCGAGCGTTGCCAGAAGGCGTTTCACGCCATGTACGGCAACTGGGTGCGTCTGCAAGACGACCTGATCGACAGCAAGGGGGCGACCATGGTCAATCTCTCTGAGGTCGAGCACAGCGCCATGGTCAAGTGCCTCAAGGCCTTCGGCGAAGCAGCCGGGGCCATTGGATTCACAAAACCACTTGGTGACTATTCTGAATCCGAGGCTTTGAAGGTGATCGATTCCATCGTCACCTGCTTTACGCAGGCCATGGTCGAGCACCATGAG
>NZ_JACUUE010000250.1 GCF_014859475.1 Rhodoferax sp. | reverse complement strand
CTGCTGGTGCAGCTCAAGGTGTTCAATACCGAGCAGATGAACCAGGCGGTGTTTGCGTTTCGGCGTTATGAAGATGCCTCGCTGCGTTACACCGGCATTCTGAGCCACGATGACCTGACCCACTACGGGTTGTATGACACGGTGGTGGCGAAGGACTGAGTAGCTGACGCCCGAAAAGTTAGAATCGCCGATCTCAGCGAAACAAGGAAAGGGGACGCGTGCCCTTTTTGAAATGCCCCAATCCGCCAGCTCCCAATACGAAACCCTGCTGCGCCACGTGGACGCCCACGGCGTCTTCAAGGCCGACCGCACCGGTACCGGCACCAAGAGCGTGTTCGGCTACCAGATGCGCTTCGACCTGGCGCGGGGCTTTCCGCTGGTCACCACCAAGAAGGTTTTTTTAAAAGCCATCATCGTCGAGTTGCTCTGGTTTTTGCGCGGCGACAGTAACGTGAAATGGCTGCAGGACAACGGCTGCACCATCTGGGACGAGTGGGCCAACCCCGCCACCGGCGACCTGGGGCCGGTGTATGGCGTGCAATGGCGCAGCTGGCCGACACCGGACGGCGGCCACATCGACCAGATCAGCCAGATCATCAACACTCTCAAGAGCACCCCGGACTCGCGCCGCATGCTGGTGAGCGCCTGGAACGTGGCCGAGCTCGACAAAATGGCGCTCATGCCCTGCCATGCCTTTTTCCAGTTTTACGTCGCCCCGCCAACCACACCCGGCGGCAAGGGCAAGCTGAGCTGCCAGCTCTACCAGCGCAGTGCCGACCTGTTTCTGGGTGTGCCCTTCAACATTGCCAGCTATGCGCTGCTGACGCACATGGTGGCGCAGCAGTGCGACCTCGATGTGGGCGACTTCATCTGGACCGGCGGCGACTGCCACATCTACAGCAACCACGCCGAGCAAGTGGCGCTGCAGTTGAGCCGCACGCCGTTTGCCTACCCCACGCTGGACATCAAGCGCCGACCCGACTCGATCTTTGACTATGTCTATGAAGATTTCGCAGTCAACGGCTACCAGTGTCACCCTGCCATCAAGGCGCCGGTGGCCGTGTGATCAGCCGCCGCCAATTGTGGGGCCTGGTCGCCCTCACGCTGATGTGGGGCATCAACTGGCCGATGATGAAGTACAGCTTGCGCGAACTCTCACCGCTCTACTTTCGCGCACTGACCATGAGCGTTGGCGCGCTTTGGCTGTTCAGTTTTTACCGCTTCAAGGGCGTGCGCATGTGGCCGCAGGGCGCCGAGTGGCGCAGCGTCATCACGCTCGGGCTGCCCAATGTGCTGGGCTGGCATACGCTGGCGATTTTGGGCGTGAAAGAACTCGCCAGCGGCCGCGCCGCCATTCTGGGCTTCACCATGCCGATCTGGACGGTGCTGCTGGGTGTGCTGGTGTTCAAGGAGAAGCTCACCCGGCGCATGGTGTTTGCCATGCTGGCCGTGGCGCTGACCATTGCCCTGCTCACCTTCAACGAGCTCACCGCCATCACCGGCAAACCGCTCGGCATTGTCTGGATGGAACTGGCCGCGCTGGCTTGGGCCGCGGGCACGCTGATGATGCGCCGAGCGCATTTGACGCTGCCAATGGAGGCGCTCACCGTCTGGATGCTGATTCTGGCCAGCGTCTGCCTGTGGCTGTTTGCCGCGGTGCTGGAGCCCTGGCCGAGCTGGCAATTTTCTACCCCGATGTGGGCTAGCCTGGCCTATGGCGCGCTCATCAACTACGGTTTTGCCCAGATCATCTGGTTTGGCATGGCGCGCCACCTGCCACCCGCCACCAGCGCCATGAGCATCATGGCGATCCCGCTGGTGGGCACCCTGAGCGCCACCCTGATCGTGAACGAAATGCCGGGCTGGCCAGACCTGGTGGCCGTGCTGTGCGTCATGGCCGCCATCGCCGCGGTGCTGCTGCCACCGCGCAAACCTGCAACCACTCCATGAAACTCAATCTGATCCTGGCCCGCGCCCGCAACGGCGTCATTGGCAAGCAAAACACCCTGCCCTGGCACCTGCCCGAGGACATGGCGCACTTCAAGCGCACCACGCTGGGCTGCCCGGTCATCATGGGCCGCAAGACCTGGGACTCGCTGCCGCCCAGATTCCGCCCGCTGCCCGGCCGCCTCAATGTGGTGGTGACGCGGCAGTTGGATTGGCAAGCGGTCGGTGCCACGGTGGTGAACTCGCTGGAAGCCGCCTGCGCCGCCTGCCCGATGGAGAGCACGGCCTGGGTGATTGGCGGTGCCGAGCTGTACGCGCAGGCGCTGGCCCTGGCCGGCAGCGCCGTGGTAACCGAGCTCGATGCCGATTTTGAAGGCGATGCCTTTGCGCCCCGCTTCGGCCCCGAGTGGCACGAAGTGGCGCGCGAATCGCATGTGAGCAGCAGCGGCCTGCCATTCAGCTTTGTCACCTATGAAAAGCAACCCTGAGGTCAAACACGCCATGAAACTAGCCACCTGGAACATCAATTCGCTCACCGTGCGCCTGCCGCAAGTGCTCGACTGGCTGGCCGCCAACCCGGTCGATGTGCTGGCGCTGCAGGAGCTCAAAATGAGCGACGACAAGTTTCCACACGCCGCGTTTGCGGCAGCTGGCTACCAGTCTGTCTGTTTCGGCCAGAAAACCTACAACGGCGTGGCGCTGATCAGCAAGACACCTGCGCTTGAGGTGGTGCGCAACATTCCCGGCTTCAGCGATGCGCTGGCACGCGTGATCAGCGCGACCTTTGTCTCTGAAGCCCAATCTGAAGCCATCCGGGTCGTGGGCGCGTATTTTCCCAACGGACAGGAGCCCGGCAGCGACAAGTTCGAGTACAAACTGGCCTGGCTCAAGGGCCTGCGCGACTGGCTGCGCGCCGAGCTGGTGGCGCACCCCAGGCTGGTGCTGATGGGCGACTTCAACATCACCTTTGACGACGCCGATGTGTGGGACCCGGTGGGCATGAAAGACCAGATTCATTGCACCGATGAAGAGCGCTACGAGTTAAATGCCCTGGTTGCGCTGGGCCTGCATGATGCGCACCGGCTGTTTCCGCAAGCCGCCAAAAGCTATTCATGGTGGGACTACCGCGACTTTGGCTTCAGGCGCAACCGCGGCATGCGCATTGACCACATTTTGGTGAGCAACGCGCTAAAAGACCAGGTAGCCGCCTGCTGGATCGACAAGACTCCGCGCAAAAATGAGCGCCCCAGCGACCATGC
>NZ_JACUUE010000249.1 GCF_014859475.1 Rhodoferax sp. | reverse complement strand
CCTGCAACATGATGGATGAATCTGCTTTGGAGGGCGTTCAGGCGTTCATCGAGAAGCGCCCGGTGCAGTTTTGAGTTGTGCTGAGCCGGTGGCTGTCTTGCTGCCCGACGGCTGCTGTGTGCCGGTGTCAATGCACCTTGCTGGGCGCATCGGAAAACAAACCGGTGATGGATGGCATCGGGTTGGTCTTGCTGATCAGTCCGACAAAGTGGGCCAGTTCTGCATCCTGAATAAAGCTGGCCGACGACGCGGCGGTGAGCAACTTGTCGGGGTGCTGTGAGTGTGCCACGGCAAAACCCTGCACGTAATCGACACCAATCTCGGTCAGCATTTCCACCGTGGCATTGTCCTCGGCCCATTCGGCAATCACTTTCATGCCCAGGTTGTTGGCGAGGCTGACGATGGCCTCGACGATGGCGATGTTGGCCGGGTGCTGGTTCATGTTGACAATGAAGCTGCCGTCGATCTTGAGCAGGTCTGCCTTGAACTCCTTCAGATAGGAAAACGAGGTATAACCCGCGCCAAAGTCGTCCAGCGCGACCTTGGCACCGTAACCCCGCACCCTGTCCACAAAACGGCGGGTATTGTCCAGATCGTGCAGCGCCACGCTTTCGGTGATTTCAAGGCACAACTTGTCAAGCAGATGCGGGTTTTGCTCCAGCATGGTGTAAATCTCACCCAGGAATTCTTCGTCGTTCAGTGATGCGCCACTCAGATTGATGCAGACGAATTTGATGTGTTTCATTTTCTCAAAATGGCAATTGAGCCAGGCCAGCGCGGTGGTCAGCACCCAGCGGTCGATCATGCCCATGCGGCCACTGGCTTCGCCCGCCTTGATCAGGTGCTCGGTGTTGATCTGCTTGCCTTGGGGGTCGCGCATGCGCAGCAGCACCTCGAAATTGAGCGACGCATGTGGTGCCTTGAGCGACATGATGGGCTGCATTTCGAGGTACAGGCCGTCGGTGGCAGACGGGGTGGCGAGCAGGGCGATCAATTTCAGTTCGGCCTCGTGCTGCTGAAACGCCGCCGCGTGCTTTTCGTACACCACCAGACCGGGGCCGCTGGTGGTCTTGGCCTCGCGACAGGCGCGGTCAGCTGTTGACATCACATCGTTGAACTGCATGCCGGGGCTGACTTCGATCAGCCCGATCGAGCAACGCACGTTGAAGGCGTTGTCCCCCACGCGGTAGGGTTGAGTGCCAAGCACGTCGATCAGGCTGCGGCAGATCACCGTGGCCAGGGTGATCGGCGTTGCCGGAAAGACAATGATGAACTCATCGCCACCGACGCGTCCAAAATGGAATTCGGGCGACAGCAGCTCCGAGACCCGCGCGCACACCTGTTGCAACACTTCGTTGCCGGCGCCATGGCCAAACAGGTCATTGATGAGCTTGAAGCGGTCAAGGTCAAGATAGGCCACCGCCAGCGGTTTGTCTTCGGATTGACTCGCGATGGCTTCGTTGAGCGCCTTTTCTATGCCGCGGCGGTTCAATATTTTGGTCAGTGGATCATGGCTGGCGAGAAATTCCAGTTCGGCGGTGGCCCTGGATTTTTCCGTGATGTCCTGCAGCGAGCCTTCGATTCTGTCGTACGCCAGCGTGGCCTTGACGAGAAAACGCTTGGGTGTCGCGCCATCGGCAGGAGCGCGGCCATTGATTTCCATGTCGATCTGGCTTGTCTTGAAAATCAACTCATACAGCCGGGTCCAGGCACCTGCTTCAAAATACTGCTGCCAGTGGGAGCCGCCGTTTCTGAGCAAATTCTGGCCCAGCTTGTCGAGCAGGGCCGGGTTGGCGCTGAGGAACCGGCCATGCTGGTCGAGGGTAAACAGGCCGATGGGCATGGCCTCGAAGGTGTGCGCCAGTTCGGCTTGAACCTGCAGGCGCTGTTCATGCTCCTGTCGCATATGTTCGGCAATCGCCAGCGCCGTGAGCAGGCTGGACGACAAGGCGGCGGTGACGCTGTTGACGGATCCAATCAGCCCTTTGATGCCGAGCGCCGCAGCCAGCACCTCATAGAGACTGGCGACCAGGGTGATGCTGATGGCCGTGCCGTACCAGATGGCCACACGGGAGCGTGTTTTCTGCAGAATGCGAATAAGCAGAAAAATCAGCAAAGCGATGCCAACGCCGGCGACATACCAAATCAAGGGCAAAAATGAGGCATAAGGCAATGCTATCGATAAAAGAAGCAAGGGCAAGCAGCTCCATTGGGCGATACGCACAATAAATTTATAACCGATCCGTGGTAAATTTTCCTTGAAAAGCGAGGTGAACAGCGTGAGGGTCAAGATGTAATACAGGGTCATGGTCACTGACCTTGCCAGCACCAGCCATTCCTGCGGCACGGTGCTGCCCAGCCATTGCGTGTCCCAACCGGCAGACAGGGACGCCATGCGCAAATTCACCACCAGCCAGGCGGCAAACAGGACATACAGCGCGTTGCGATTGATCAGGGCTGTGATCAGGATAAAGCCTGCCAAAATCAAAATGCCACCATCCAGAAGCCCTGACTTGCGATGGAACTCCAGCGCAGAGACTTTCAAATCTGCGGCTTGCCATTTCAAAACAGAAAGTCGGGCCGGGCCGATAGCGCTGCTGCGACAAAGCACTTGGGCGCCTGGTTTGAGGGCATGCCTTAGCTCGAGTGCGAAACCGGCCTTGAGCGGGGCGATGCCATCAGTCGCACCCTGCCGATTGGCGCTGCCAAGCGCGTCGAGGGTGTTGGCCTCCCAGCACGCGATGTCCATCGCGTGCCGGGAGGGAAATTCGACCATCAACGGCGTCTTTGCTGCGTCCTCGGGAAGCACGAAAGAAAACCAGACGGGGGCTTCTGAAAGCTGGGTGTCATGGAACGGGCTGAAGGGGCGATCCCGCAACTGGGCAAGGGCTTCTGCGGTCGTCAAGGTCCCGGATTTTTCTTGCACCACCTGGATTGGAAGGGCTTGCGGTTCGCTCAGGGGGTATTGCGATTTCCAGGCAAACAGGGCCAATACAGACAGCACTCCGATCACCAGGGGCAACGCGTAGGTCGAAAGGGTATACAGCCAGCGTTCCAGGCCCCGGTTGAGGACCTCGACGCGCTGACAGAAAAGCCGCGATGGCTTGGGCATGAAGCTCATTATTGTGGTTTCAGTGATGACCTTGCCATGATAAAGCCGTTAACGTGAAAGAACGTCGTCATTGCGAACGAAGTGACGCAATCCATGACTTCC
>NZ_JACUUE010000248.1 GCF_014859475.1 Rhodoferax sp. | reverse complement strand
GAGTCGAAATGGACAACCCGTAAGCTGACTGTCGTGACTGGCTCCAACGGGTCTGAAGCCGGTAAAGACCTGGAAAACTGTACGACGCACCCACCATCCTCAAGATCAAACCCGGAACGGCCAGTCAACTTGCCGAAATGACCCATCCAAACCGGCCGTTGATCTCTGCCTCTGAAGGTCAGCAGGTGTTGATTTCGATGGCAGCCACATCAGCAACGATTGGTTGATTCAGTGGTAATCATCTTCCCGTTGGTGACGAATCGCACCGATGATGACGGTGCTGTCATCGACTATTTCATAAAGTGCCACATAGCCTGAGCGCCCAAAAGTGATCACGAGCTCTCGGATAAAAGGACTCTCCCCAAGCTTGCGACAGGCAAATGGAGATGACCCCAAAAAGCCTATGCCCTCTTTGATGGCCTGTAGCGCCTTCTCGGGAATGTCAAGATCACCAGCCTCACTGCCCTGTTCACGTTGAAGAATGAAATCAAAAAGCCTCTCCAGGTCTTCGTCGGCAGCGGCACTGAATTGAACGGTATAAATCATCAATGGTGCTGAGACTGGGTTCGACGCGCAGCCGCCAGTTTGGCTTCAAGCTTGGCAACCACAACCTCCGCAGCAATGCCGCCACCTGCTCGCTTTGTTTCCTCGATGGCTGTGATGCCCCGACGCAGGAATTCAGCTTGATGCTTGCGCTTCAAAACCGTTTGACGTACGGCGTTTTCGACGAATTGTGAAAGCGTTTCGCCTTGTTCGAGGACACCTTCAACTTCGATCCTGAACTCAGGTGCGACGCGAATGGGGGGGATGGTTGCGGTTTTCATCGCGGCATTGTATTGCGATTGCAATTCACATCAAGAATGGTAGGCTTGCGTGGCCGGTTCACATGGGTGGCAACGTCAACAACTGCGGCATAGACCTCTCCTTCAGTGTCATCAGACCAAAAGTTGGTGGCGGTGAGCTTGAGCCGCTCAGCGGTGTTACGGCGACTCGCGCACAGGGTATCCTGCTGCCATGAAAAAACCACCCGCAGGTGGTTTTTTCTGTTGGGAAGAAAACTCGCGCTCAGGCAAAGTTGGCTTCGGCAAAACGCCAGTTCACCAGATTGCTCAGGAAGGTTTCAACGTACTTGGGACGCGCATTACGGTAGTCAATGTAATAGGCATGTTCCCACACGTCCACGGTCAACAGCGCTTTGTCACCGGTGGTCAAGGGAGTGCCGGCCGCACCCATGTTGACGATGTCAATCGAGCCGTCGGCCTTTTTCACCAGCCAGGTCCAGCCGGAGCCGAAGTTGCCCACGGCGCTCTTGACAAATGCTTCCTTGAACGCTGCGTAAGAGCCCCATTTGGCGTTGATGGCAGCTGCCAGCGCGCCGGTCGGCTCACCGCCGCCATTGGGCGTCAGGCAATTCCAGAAGAAGCTGTGGTTCCAGATTTGGGCGGCGTTGTTGTAGATGCCACCGCTGGATTTTTTGACGATGGACTCGAGGTCCATGCTCTCGAACTCGGTGCCTTTTTGCAGGTTGTTGAGGTTGACCACATACGCGTTGTGGTGCTTGCCGTAGTGGTATTCCAGCGTTTCCTTGGAGTAATGCGGTGCCAGGGCATCCATCGCAAAAGGCAGGGCGGGCAAAGTGTGTTCCATGTGATCCTCGGTGTTGAGTTGCAAAAATGAAATTGTAAAAACTTTCAGCCGGCAGCTTACACCACGCGCAAATCAACCGTGCCGTCAACAAGGGTAGCGGTAACGGCCTGGCCCGGCGCGGTCTGCTGGCAGCTGGCAAGGGTGTTGCCTTGCTCGTCGGACAACATGGCGTAGCCACGCGCCAGCACCAGGTGCGGGTCGAGCAGGTTCAGGCGCAGGCCAGCCCGCTCCAGGCGCTGTGCCTGTTGTTGCCAGGCACGCTGCAGTGCCGTGGGCAATTGGGTTGCCAGACGCTGCTGGTGTTGCTCTTTTGTTTGCAAAAAATGCCGTGCCATGCTTTGCAGGCCATGGGCGCTGGCCGCCAGTCGCAGGCGCTGGCTGGCCAGGCGTTCGGACGGCCGCCCGAGGCGTGCCACAGCCCGGTCAAGCCGCTGGCCCTGGCGGTCGAGTTGGCGCAGCACGGCATCGCTCAGGCGCCGCTGCGCTGCATCGAGCGCATCCAGCCAGGCGTCGCGGGGCTGCGCCACCAGTTCGGCTGCTGCCGTGGGCGTGGGCGCGCGCAGGTCGGCACAGAAGTCGGCAATGGTGAAGTCGGTCTCGTGGCCGACACCACAAATGATGGGCACCGGGCTTTGCACAATGAGCCGCGCCAGCGCTTCGTCGTTGAAGGCCCAAAGGTCTTCCAGCGCGCCGCCACCGCGCACCAGCAGAATCACATCGATCGGCTGGGACTTGAGCTGGTACAAGGCAGACAGCGCGGCCCGCAACTCGGCTGGCGCGTTGGCACCCTGCACCGATGCCGGCGCCAGCACCACCGGAATGTGCGGCACGCGCCGCTGCAGGGCCGTAACCACATCGTGCAGGGCGGCCGCGCCGAGCGAGGTCACCAGCCCGATGGCACGCGGCATCACCGGCAATGGACGCTTGCGGGCAGCATCGAACAGCCCTTGCGTTTCCAGCCGGACCTTGAGCTTGAGGAACTCTTCGAACAAGCTGCCCTGGCCAGCGCGGCGCATGCCCTCCACAATCAACTGCAGGTCGCCACGCGGCTCATAAACACCCAGGCGCCCTTGAACTTCGACAAGTTCGCCGTCGCGCGGTGCAAAGTCAAGCCCACTGGCGGCACGCTTGAACATGGCACAGCGCAATTGTCCAGAGGCATCCTTGAGCGAGAAATAACAATGGCCGCTGGCAGCGCGTGAAAACCCGGACAACTCACCGCGCACCGTCACCGGGTTAAAGCGGGCCTGCAGCGCATCGGCAATGGCACGGCACAGCGCACCCACCGACCAAACCGTGCCAGAACCAGGCGGTAAAGTCAGCTCAGCCATCATGCCAAAGCACCTGCCGCTAGCAACACGATAGTGAATTGCCCACAGTTTGGCGCAGAGACCAAAAAATCAAAAAAGCTAGCAACTGTGTAAGATTTTTCGGTGAATATCATTGATTTAATTAGCTTTTTTACTGCTTAAATTGTAATCAAGCTGTTACATATCTAAACACGCGTCAGCAAAAGATGCATATCAGGGTAATTACCCACAAAGTTATCCACAGAAATTGTGGGCAACTCTCAAGCCCGCGACCACGCCTCAAAAAAGG
>NZ_JACUUE010000038.1 GCF_014859475.1 Rhodoferax sp. | reverse complement strand
TCATGGATCGCCACGCTTCGCTCGCGATGACGAAGTCTCTGTTCAAGGTCCGTGTACGGTATCGGGCCGATACGGGAGGCTCGCAGTGACGGGCAACGCCAACACCAGCTGGACGTTGGTCTTTGCTGCCTGGCTGGTGGCCACCGTGGCCACGCTGGGCGCCTTGTTCATGAGCGAGGTGATGGGCTTTGCGCCCTGTGTGCTGTGCTGGTGGCAGCGCATCTTCATGTTTCCGCTGGTGCTGTTGCTGGCGCTCGGGTTGTTCCCGTTTGATGCCAAGGTGCTGCGCTATGCCATGCCGCTGGCCTTCATCGGTTTGGGCGTGGCTGCATTTCATGTGCTGCTCACCATGGGCATCATTCCTGAAGCCATGGCGCCTTGTCGGCAGGGTATTCCGTGCAATGTCATCCAGATCGAGTGGCTTGGCTTCCTGACGATTCCGCTGCTTTCCTTCCTGGCTTTTTTAACCCTCAACGGCTTGCTGCTGGCAGCCTATCGGAGCTCTTCCAAATGAATCCAAAAACCCTGTTTGTCTCGGTGGCTGCCTTGCTGGTGCTGGCGTTTGCCGGTGGCTCTTATTTTTACAAGCAGCAGCAAACTGAAGCAGCAGCGCAACTGGCTGCGCAAAACATGCAGGCGCTGGTGCGCGACGGTGCCCCCAGCTTTGGCAACCCTGACGCGCCAGTGCACATCGTCGAATTTTTTGACCCGGCCTGCGGCACTTGCCGCGAGTTTTATCCGCTGGTCAAAGCGCTGATGGCCGCCAACCCCGACAAAATCCGCCTGTCGCTGCGCTATGCACCGTTTCACCCTGGTTCCGAGGCCGTGGTGAAGGTGCTGGAAGCCGCGCACCGCCAGGGCCAGTTCGAGCCCACCTTGCGGGCGCTGTTTGCCGCGCAGAACAGCTGGGTCATCAACCACACCTCGTACGTCGATCGGATCGGGCCGGTGCTGGAGCCACTGGGCCTGGACATGGCGCGCCTGCAAAACGATGCCAACGCGCCTGATGTGGCCACCATCGTTGCGCGTGACCTGCTCGATGCCAAAACCCTGAATGTGACCATGACGCCAGAATACTTTGTCAACGGCAAACCGCTGCCCAGCTTTGGTTTTGAGCAGCTCAAGACGTTGGTGAACGAAGCCTTGGCCAACTCCAAATAGGCAAACCATGAACCTTCATTTATCGGCCACAGCACTCGCCATGCTGCTGGCCTTGGGGGCCGCTGCGCCCGCAGGAGCGCAAGAAACCCCGCCCGGTGCCACTGTCGAGAGCCTGCTGACGCTGGCCAAAGAGCGCAATCCAGATTTCGCCAGCATGCGCCACGCGGCCCAGGCGGCCAGTGAACGCGTGGCGGTGGCGGGGGCCTTGATGGACCCAAAGTTCCGCATCGAGTGGATGGACATCACCAAAGGCGGTGCACAGTCGCCTACGCTGTGGCCCAGTGATACCGGCGGCACCAAATACACCTTCATGCAAGACCTGCCATGGTGGGGCAAGCGCGATTTGAAACGCAACATCGCTGTGCAAGAGGCGCAAGCCGTTGACGGCCAGGCGCAAGGCAGCTGGACCGAACTGGCGGCACGGGTCAAAACCACGCATGCGCAGCGCTACTTTTTGCATCGCACCCGGCAACTCACCCAAGAGTTGCTGGACTTGACGAGCCAGCTCGCCAATGTGGCCCAGGTTCGCTACGCGGGGGGATTGTCGATGCAGCAAGAAGCCATTCGGGCGCAACTGGAACAAACCGCCATGCAAACCGAGCTGGTGGCGCTCGATGGCGAGTTGCGCCAGGCCGATGCGCGGCTCAATGCCTTGCTGGCGCGCGACGCCAACGCGCCGCTGGCCACGCCTGCAAGCCTGCCGACGGTGCCTGCTGCAGCCAGCTTGCGCGCAAATGAACTGATAACACGCGTGCAGCAACGCAACCCGCACCTTTTCTCGGCGGGCGCACGCATCAGGTCGGCCGAGCTTGGGCGCGAGCTGAGTCTGAAAAACCGCTACCCCGATTTCACGCTGTCCATCGCGCCAACCCAAATGCAAAGCCGCATTGCCGAGTGGGAGCTGATGCTCGAAGTCAACATCCCGCTGCAACAAGGCTCACGGCGCGCCCAGGAGCGCGAGGCGCAGGCCACGCTGGAGGCGGCGCAAGCGCGCCGCGAGGCAGTCGCCAATCAGGTGCTGGCTGACCTGTCAGAAAACCTTGCGGGCATTGAAGCGGCGCAGCGCACCGAGCAACTGGCCACGTCCAGTCTGCTGCCCCAGGCCGAGCTGAGCTTTCAGGCCGCCCTGGCCGCTTACGAAAACGGCAAGCTCAACTTTGCCACCCTGCTCGACGCCCAGCGCCAGGTGCGCCAGGCCAAACAAGCCCGGCTCAAAGCCCAGTTGGATGCCCAGATGAGGCTGGCTGAAATTGAAAAACTCACAGGAGATTCACTATGAAGACCGGCACAGGCTGGATGATTGGCGTGGTGCTGGTTGCACTGGCTGGCGCAGGCGGTTATTACGCTGGCACGCGTGGCCATGCAGTCAGTGCGTCAGCCCTGTCAGGCGCAGGCGACACAGCCGCCAAGCCCGAGAAAAAAATCCTCTACTACCGCAACCCGATGGGCTTGCCCGACACCTCGCCTACGCCCAAGAAGGACTCGATGGGCATGGACTACATCGCGGTCTATGCCGCAGGCGCGGATGAAGACGAAGTGCCGGCCAACCAGGTGAAGATCAGCACCGACAAGGTGCAAAAGCTCGGCGTGCGCACCGAGGCGGCGCAACTGCGCAGCCTCGAAAAGCAGGTGCGCGCCTCGGGCCGCATCGAACCCGACGAACGCCGCGTGGTTGCCATCTCGCCCAAGTTCGAGGGCTATGTGGAGCGACTGCATGTCAATGTGACCGGCCAGGCCGTTGGCAAGGGCCAGCCGCTGTTCGAGGTCTATAGCCCCGAGCTGGTCTCGGCCCAGCGCGAATACGCGATTGCGCTGCAGGGCGTGGCCAGCCTGAAGGACGCGGGTAGCCAGGCGCAGACGGGCATGCAGCAACTGGCCGACGCCAGCTTGCTGCGCCTGCGCAACTGGGACATCTCTGACGCGCAGATCAAGGCTTTGAGTGAAACAGGTGCCACCACCCGCACGCTCACCTTGCGCTCGCCGGTGAGTGGCATCGTGATGGACAAGAAGGCGCTGCAGGGCATGCGTTTCATGCCCGGCGAGGCGCTGTACCAGATTGCCGACTTATCAAGCGTGTGGGTGATTGCCGACGTCTTCGAGCAGGACATCGGGCTGGTCAAAACCGGCACCCAGGCCACGGTCAGCATCAACGCCTATCCCGGCAAGAATTTCACTGGCCGGGTCACTTATGTCTATCCCACCCTCACGGCCGAAACCCGTACCGTGCCGGTGCGCGTGGAGCTGGCCAACCCCGGCGGATTGCTCAAACCCGGCATGTTTGCCCAAGTGGAACTGCCGGTGGGTGCCAAGGGGCAGGTGATTACCGTGCCGCTGTCTGCCGTGATCGACAGTGGCACACGCCAGATCGTGCTGGTGGATCAGGGGAACGGTCGTTTCGAATCGCGTGAAGTCAAACTGGGGGCGCGCAGCGACACTTATGTCGAGGTGCTTGACGGCGTGAACAGCGGCGAACCCGTGGTGGTAGCGGCCAACTTCTTGATTGATGCCGAGAGCAACCTGCAAGCCGCACTGGGCGGATTGGGAAGCGCCGGGCCTGCCGCCGATTCAACACCCGCAACGGGCTCGGCGGCCAAAGCCGTCGGCCACAAAGCCACCGGCACCGTGGAAGACGTGGACCTGAAAGACGGCTCGGTCAGCATGAGCCACGCGCCCGTGCCCAGCCTCAACTGGCCGGCCATGACGATGGAGTTCAAAGCCGCCAACCCGGCCTTGCTGCAAGCGCTTAAACCCGGTGCAAAGGTGGACTTCGAATTTGTCGAGCGCGCGCCCGGCGAATGGGTGATCACCAACATCAAGAAATAGCCATGCTTTCCAATCTCATCGGCTGGTCCGGCCGCAACCGGTTTCTGGTGCTGCTTGGCACCCTGTTCATCATCGCCGCAGGTGTTTTTTCGGTACTGCGCACGCCCATCGACGCGCTGCCCGACCTGTCTGACGTGCAGGTCATCGTCTATACCGACTACCCTGGCCAGGCGCCGCAGGTAGTGGAGGATCAGGTCACCTACCCGCTGACCACCGCCATGCTGTCGGTGCCCAAGTCGCGCGTGGTGCGCGGCTTCTCGTTCTTTGGCGCGTCTTTTGTTTACATCATCTTCGAGGACGGCACCGACATCTACTGGGCGCGCTCGCGGGTGCTGGAGTACCTCAATTCGGCCGCCGGGAGCATGCCCAAAGGTGTCACACCTCAGATCGGCCCGGACGCCACCGGCGTGGGCTGGGTTTACCAGTACGCGCTGCTGGCCAAAAACAAAACCCTGGCCGAGCTGCGCAGCATCCAGGACTGGTATGTGCGTTACCAGTTGACCAAAGCGCACGGCGTGGCCGAGGTGGCCTCGATTGGCGGCTTTGTGCAGACCTACCAGGTCACGGTCGATCCGGTCAAGCTGCGCGCCTACGGCATTCCACTGATGAAGGTCGGCCAGGTGATTCGCGACTCGAACCGCGACGTGGGCGGGCGCGCCATCGAAATGGCCGAGACCGAGTACATGGTGCGCGGCAAGGGGTACCTGCGGGGAATCAATGACATCGAGATGCTGGTGGTCAAGGCCGACCAGGGCACACCGGTGCTGATCCGCGACATTGCCCGCGTCGAACTGGTGCCCGACGAGCGCCGCGGCATCACCGAATTGAACGGCGAAGGCGAAGTGGTGTCGGGCATCGCCATGGCGCGTTATGGCGAAAACGCGCTGGAGGTGATCGCCAACGTCAAGGAGAAGATTGCCGAGATCGGCCCCGGCCTGCCCGAGGGCGTGACGATAGAGACCGTGTACGACCGCTCCGAGCTGATTTACCGCGCCATCGACACGCTCAAGAACACGCTGATCGAGGAGCTGCTGATCGTCGCCGTGGTGTGTTTTGTCTTCCTGCTGCACTTGCGCAGCGCGCTGGTGGCCACGGTGATGTTGCCGATTGCGATCCTGATGGCATTCATTGCCATGCGCGCGCTGGGCATGACCTCCAACCTGATGAGCCTGGGCGGCATTGCGATTGCCATCGGTGCCATGGTCGATGCCTCGATTGTCATGATCGAAAACGCGCACAAACACCTGGAGCGCCTGCCCAAGGAGCACAGCGAGCGCGAACGCGCCGCGGCCCTGATCGAGGCCTGCAAGGAAGTCGGCCCATCGCTGTTTTTCTCGCTGCTGATCATCACGGTGTCGTTTGTGCCGGTGTTTGCCCTTGAGGGCCAGGAAGGTCGGCTGTTTGCGCCGCTGGCCTGGACCAAGACGCTGTCAATGGCGTCGGCGGCCTTTTTGTCGGTCACGCTGGTGCCGGTGCTGATGCTGCTGTTTGTGCGCGGCAAGATCATGCCCGAAGCCAAAAACCCGGTCAACCGGGCGCTGATCTGGCTCTACCGACCCCTCATCGCGGGCGTGATGCGCTGGAAAAAAGTCACCATTGTGCTGGCGCTCGGCTTCCTCGGGGTGTCGTACATTCCGGCCTCGCAACTGGGCTCGGAGTTCATGCCCACGCTCAACGAAGGCTCGCTGCTGTACATGCCGGCCTCACTGCCGGGCATGTCGGTCACCAAGGCCGCCGAGCTGATGCAAACGCAAAACAAGATCATCAAGAGTTTCCCCGAGGTAGAGTCTGTCTTCGGCAAGGCCGGACGCGCCAACACCGCCACCGACCCGGCACCCATTGAGATGTTCGAGACCGTGATCAACCTCAAGCCCGAGGCCGAGTGGCGCGCCGGCATGACCATGGACAAGCTGATTGCCGAGCTCGACAAAGCCATGCAGTTCCCCGGTGTGGCCAACAGCTGGACCATGCCGATCAAGGCGCGCATCGACATGCTGTCCACCGGCATCCGCACCCCGATCGGCATCAAGGTATTTGGCAAGGACCTGGTGGAAATGGAACGCTTGGCCAAACAGATCGAGGCCGTGGTCAAGACCGTGCCCGGCACCTCCAGCGCCTTCGCCGAACGCCTCACTGGCGGCTTTTACCTCAACATCGACCCCGACCGCGAGCAGCTCGCGCGCTACGGCCTGGCGGTGGGCGACCTGCTGGATGTGATCGGCAGCGCGCTGGGCGGCGAGATGGTGACCACCACGGTGGAGGGCCGCGAGCGTTACGGTGTCACGGTGCGCTACCCGCGTGAATTGCGCAGCGACCCGCAGCAAATTGCGCGCGAGGTGCTGGTGCCCACCATGATGGGCGCCATGGTCCCGCTCGGCCAGCTGGCCAAGATCGAGATCGCCAAGGGCGCACCGGTGATCCGCACCGAAAACGCGTTGTTGTCGGCCTACATTTATGTTGACCTGCGTGACCGCGACATTGGCAGCTACGTGGCCGACGCCAAAAAAGCCGTGAGCGAGCAGGTAGCTTTTCCGCCAGGCTACTACATCACCTGGAGCGGCCAGTTCGAGTACATGGAGCGCGCCATCGAGAAAATGAAGGTGGTGGTGCCGGTCACGCTGCTGCTGATCTTTTTGCTGCTCTACCTCAACTTCAAACGCATCACCGAAACCCTGATCGTCATGCTCTCAGTGCCGTTTGCGCTGGTGGGCGGCGTCTGGCTGATGTGGGCGCTGGACTACAACATGTCGGTGGCGGTGGCCATCGGCTTCATCGCGCTGGCGGGTGTGGCCGCCGAGACCGGCGTGGTGATGCTGATCTACCTCGACCAGGCCTGGGAAGAGATCAAGCTCAAATGCCGCAACGCGGGCCGCGAGCCCGGCGCCGCCGACCTCTATGCCGCGGTCATGGAAGGCGCGGTGGAACGGGTGCGGCCCAAGATGATGACCGTGGTGTCCACCATGGCCGGCTTGCTGCCCATCATGTGGGTCAGCGGCACGGGTTCCGAGGTGATGCGCCGCATTGCCGCACCGATGGTGGGCGGCATGGTGTCAAGCACCGTGCTGACGCTGGCGGTGATTCCGGCGCTGTATGCGCTGGTGAAACAATGGCGGCTGAAGCGGGGGCTGGAGGGGTGAATGAGAGGTGCGCGGATGATTTCGGCCCTTGGGCTATCAATCCAATATCGCGATGCCGTGCTTCTCAACAACCGACAACAATTTGGCGGCAAGTTTGCTTGGGCGTTTTTGGCCAGATTCCCATTGATGCACGGTTGAGGGGCTGACGTTGAGGCGACGAGCAAACAGGTTTTGGCTTATCCTGGCTTTCTGTCGCAGTTGCGCCACATCAGCGGCGGCGTAATCGGGCACGGGTGCCTGGCAGAGTGCCTCGTAGTCGCGCATGGTTGCCTTGTCGATCACGCCAGATTGATGCAGTCCCTGCGCAGCGCTCAAGACCGAGGCCATGGCAGCGCTTTTGGCGGTACCGATTTCAGATTTTTTGGTCATGACATATTTCCTTCAACGTTTCACTTTTAAGGCCCACCTCAATACCCCCGAGGCCACCGCGTCCAAAGTCTTTGGCCAGTTTTTTAAACGCACTTAGCTCATCCACCGCGATATTGGCTTTGTCCTGCTTTTCAAAAATGTGGACAAATACCCAAAAAGTGGTGGGTTCTGTCAGAACGATGGAACGACTCAAGTTGTTTCGTAGCCGTTTTTTCCAGACATTGCCACCCAGGTTGTCGCCCTGTCCCAATTCAAGCTCTGCAACCGCCTGACAAAGGTCGATATCCGCAATACCTTGTTTGGCAGCGGCTTTGCTGAAATGCCGGGTTTTGAATGCTCTTGTTTTAGTGACGAGAACAGGCGTTGGCGCGGATGGTTCGGGTTTTGATTTCGCGCTTTAAATATAGCACCAGGTGTTATAAATCGCAACAAATCAAGCACAAAGTTGGTGAGGATGAAACGTGTGCGGCCCAAGATGATGACCGTGGTGTCCACCATGGCCGGCCTGTTGCCGATCATGTGGAGCACTGGCACCAGCTCAGAGGTAATGCGCCGCATTGCCGCACCGATGGTGGGCGGCATGGTGTCAAGCACCGTGCTGACGCTGGCGGTGATTCCGGCGCTGTATGCGCTGGTGAAACAATGGCGGCTGAAGCGGGGGCTGGAGCGGTGATGGTTGCGCGCCATCACCGATGCACGAGCTTGGGCCAAAAAATCTCGACAAAGACGGAGCTGGTCACCATAACGATGGCCACAATCTGGAGCACACTTGGCAAGGCACCCAGAATCAAAATAGCCAGTGCCGCCGCGATCACCGGCTTCAGAAAAAACAAATACGACGCGCGGGTGATGTCGGGTGCCGCAGATATACCGCCAAACCACATCAGTTGCGTGACGGTGGTGTTCCACAGGGCCAATACCAACAGCGACCACATCGCCAGCGGTGGACGCTCGGGCAAGCGCAGCGGGTTGACCCAAATGCCCCACGCGGCGCCCACCAGCAGCCACAACCCAATGCCGCCGAGCATCATCGACAAGGCGATGATGCGCAGCCCGCCGTGGCGGGCCATCACGGGCTTGACCATGACCGCGTAAAACGATCCCATTGCCGCGCAAGCCATGGCCAGCAGCACGCCCCACAGCGTCTGCCCCGAACCTGCCAGGGCGTTGAGCGCGCCGTCTGTCAGCAGCAGGGCCACAGCCAGCGTTGCCATGATGCCGGTGACGATCTTGACGGTGCTGGGCCTCTGGCCGTTGATGACCCAATTGGCCAGGGCGACAAAGATGGGAATGGTTGTGGTCACGGTGGCGACCTGGATCACGGTGGCGTAATCCAGCGCCCAGTGAAACGCCAGGTAGGTGAGCGTGACACCAAAAAAGGAAAGCACCACGATGCGCCAACCTTCCACACGCATTGGCGTGAGCAAGTCGCGGCTGTCGCGGTCCCACAGCGCCCACAAAATGAGCCCAAAGCCACCCAACAGGTAGCGCCAGACCGAGGCTTCGGGCCCGGCCACGCCGGAGAGCTTGGCAAAAAACTCTGACGATGCGTGCCCCGCAACACCCACCAGCACCGCCGGATAAGCCCAACGTTCGGAGATTTTCATGATGCCACTTCGTGGCCAAATCGGGCCAGGCTCGCAGCCAGTTCTTCGGGGCACTCCTGCGGCAGCAAATGCCCTGCTTGCGCCCAATCCTCGCGTTGAGCGTGCGGCAGTTGTGCGTAAAGCCGATCCACCACATCGCGATCCAAAAATACCCGGTCGGCCAAGCCGGTGATCACCAGGGTGGGAAGCCGCAGTGCGCCCCAAGGCAGATTCCAGTCCGTTGTAACCGAATGGCGCATCAGGTTCATGTGGCCGTGCGACGGCTCCAGCGGCGCATAGCCACCTTGCAGGCGGTCGCCACGTACCTTGGCAGCGTAGTGCGGATTAACCAGCAATGGCAACAGCGCGTCCATGAACAATCCGACACCGCCATAGCCGACGATGGCCGGCAGCGCATCGTTCACCCAGGCAATGCGTGGCCCGATTTCGCGCAGGGTATTGAGCAGCACCAGCCCTATGGCATCGGCACCGGCCAACACAGCGCGGGCGGCGTACAAGCCACCAATCGACAGGCCCACCAGCAGGGGGCGCTGCGGCGCAATGTCATGCAACAGGCGCAGCAGGTCGCCCACAATCAGTTGATCAGTCAGCGCCGCCTCTGGCGCAAAGGGCGAGCCGGTTTGCCCGCGAAAGTTCCAGCTCAAGGTACCAAAACCTTGCTCGCGCAGGCGCGGTGCCACCACAGCCTCCCAGGCATCGGTTGACCCGGTCAAAGCATTCACAAAAACAAAGGTCGGCGCGCCAGCGCGGGTCGGCTTGGCGTGAACATAAAACAGCGCGTCGTGCGCGCCAAGTGTGAGAACGGCAGAAATTTGAGTGCTCCTTTTGCGGAAGCCAATCCGCCCGGAGATTGTGCGCCAAATGGATCAGTTATTGGTGCATAAGCCCTTGATGTCTGTCGCCTACACAACAACCCCGTTGCATCGCCAGAACATGGGGCAGGTCGCGAAAAAAAATGGGTTCAGGTTTTGCCCTCACGCAAGGATTTTTCGGGAAGTTTTGTCGCCGGATAACAAGACCTGACCCCTACCCCCCAACTTGACAGATTGGCACAGCGCAATACACTCCTTAGTGCTGTACTAATTTGGTAACGCACCAAGGAGAAATCATGCAAACCACCGTGTCACCCCCAACCGTCAAAGTGATAGGTGCCAATGGACAAATTTCACTCGGTAAGCAATTTGCCGGTCGCCAGGTTTTGGTCGCTGAACAAGAACCGGGGGTCTGGTTGATTCGCACAGCCACTGTCATTCCGGATAACGAACGCTGGTTGCATGAGGCGCAAGCGGCTTCTGACCTGGCACGGGCCGTGGCGTGGTCAACGCAACATCCCGCATCTGACTCGCAAACCGACACAATTCTGGCTACTGCGGTGCAGAGCGAGTAAGGCGAATGAGCGCCAATGACAATCCGATTCGCCTTGACTTGAACAACCCGGTTTTTCAGGAACACCTGTTCGGCCTGCAAAAGCCGGACCGTAACGCGGCCATGGATACCCTGCGAAAAATCCGGAGCCTGAATTGGGGCCAGCTTTACCGTGACAACGGTTTGAAGTGGGAAAAAATCGTCAGCGCAAGACCGCCGCAGGGTGTCGATGCCATCTACTCGCTGCGCATTACCCAGTCACGTCGATGCACGGCGTATCGCGAAGGAGATTTCCTGCGGCTCCTGACCGTGGCGCCTGATCACGACAGCACCTACGGAAGAAAGTAACTGGGGACAGGCTCACAGGTTTTGCCCGTATGCAAAGGGGTGCTGATAAAAGTCAGCAGCCAGCGCATCTTTCGCATCAACCACAACCGTCATGGCGGCAATACCAGCGGCGGCTTGCACGCTGCGATGCAGTGCATCCATCAGCATGAACTCACCCATGCCTTGACCTTTGAGACCTTGATCGACGGCCAATCGCCCCAGCAGCGTCACAGGCAGTTGTGGATAGCGAGGTAGTTTTCTGGCGAGCTCTGGCGGCACCTCATTGGCAGGGAGCGTTGACGCTGACAAAGTGGCGTAACCCAGCACCTTGGCAGCTGGCGGTTGCACCAGCGCAAAAACGGCGGCCACCCGTTTCTCACTGTCCTGGCGCGCTTGCCGTTGCAGATAGCGGTCAAGTGCGCGACTAGCGCAGGAAAAGGTCTGACGCTCGTGTTCTTCTTGCAGCGCCTGCACCTGCCAAGAGGTGGATTGCACGGTGTCAAACGCCCGTCATGGTGCGGTACTGCTCGACAGCCTGGCGCAAGCGATCGTCAGGCTCTGGCGGGAGAGTTTCTACCGGCTTGCATGTTGTTCATCCTCCAGTAAACAAAGCTGTTTGAATATTTCAACAGTTCAAGTTGTACACCAATCATCCGCACATGTCGAAATCGAAGACCTTTCAAAAACTGCCATCGCTGAAAATTCTCGGTGCCAGGACTGTTGTTTCCGAATCAAGCGCATTCAGCACATCGAGTTCGTTCAACTCGGGCCAGAGCCCACGCGCCAAGGCATAAAGCAGCAGGAGCGCCGTCAGGCTGATGAGCATCCGTGGCATCGCGGACGGTCTGAAATCAATGGATTTGACTCCGGGTGTAAGTGAATAAGTCCAGCCCCAGGCACAGCCAACATACAGCGCGACACCGAAGAGCAGGCCGAAGGGCTCCAGACCCATTGACAGCGGAATTGCCACCTACAAAAAC
This sequence comes from Rhodoferax sp., assembly GCF_014859475.1. Lineage (GTDB taxonomy): Bacteria > Pseudomonadota > Gammaproteobacteria > Burkholderiales > Burkholderiaceae_C > Rhodoferax. The sequence continues at coordinate 7,998 of NZ_JACUUE010000038.1, read as the reverse complement.
AGATAGGCAACAAGCCCGGCCGAGCACCAGCATGCGGCTGTGCGCGTTCACCAAGGGCGGCAAACTTTGCAGACAGGGGGTCTGTTGCGCACAAACGTTGTATCTGGGTAACAAGGTGAGGACATCTTGAGAATTGTCAATTTGAATTTTCGCCGGACGCAAAAAATAGCCCTGCGAGTTCGAAAAAGTGCAATGCTTGATGGGAGATTTCTACAAGGGTGCAGCGGACTCTCAAAGTGCTTGGTCGCTCAGGGTGAGTGGCCAATATTCAACTTAACAGGAGTGTCATCATGGAAAAATTTGTACTTGCCACCCGCCGCTTCATGCGTGACGAAGAGGGTGTGACGGCGATTGAATATGGGTTGATTGCTTCACTGATTGCAGTGGCGATTATTGTGGCCGCAACCTTATTGGGTACCAATTTAGCCGAGATTTTTAATTACATCGCAGGAAAACTTACAGTACCTGCCGCCTGATCCGCCGCGCTTCAATCGACGGTTGGTGCGGTAAAACTCGCGCACCAACCGTCGAGACGCACCGCTTAAAGGATTCATTCTCAAATCAAACCTGGAAGTAACGCCAGTACCTCTTAATGGACAAGTTGACCATGAAATACCAGCACGGTGTCACTTCCATTGAATACACCCTGCTCGCCACCTTGATTGCCATCGCGATCATCGTCGGGGTCAAGGCGACAGGGGAAGCGAATGCCCTGAGTTGGGCCGATTGGACTGGCAGGGTCATTGCGGCGGTGAAAAGCGCGCTAAGTCCTTGAGTTTATTAATGCCGGTGCAACCGGCGGGAAACCAAACATAAGAAGGTAGAAGGGAATCAAATGGAAACCAAGTTAGCTCCTGATGCATGGCAGGCCATAGGCCTGACCACACTGGCGCTGCTGGTGCTCGCCGCGGTGGTGTTCGACCTGCGGCAGCGACGCATTCCCAACACACTCGTTTTGCTGGCGCTGGGCGCTGGCCTCATCATCAACCTCATCGGCCCGCAACTCTGGCTGCGTGGCGGCGGGCTGCTGACCCTCTACCCGAGTGCACTGGGCCTCAAGGGCGCGGCGCTGGGCGCACTCACCGGCCTGGCCGTCTTCTTACCGTTTTACCTGATGCGCGCCATGGGCGCCGGCGATGTCAAGCTGATGGCCGGCATAGGCGCCTTTGTCGGCCCGGCTGCGGCCATTAACGTGGCGCTGTTCATTTTGGTCACGGGCGGCGTGCTGGCTGTGGTGCGCATGGTCTGGGTGCGCAAAACACAACTTGTTTTGTTCAATGTGGTGACGGCGCTCAGTCAGTTGGTGCCCGGCACGGCGGCCAGCTTTGACCCGGCCACCCAGTCCGCCGACCGCATGCCTTACGCATTGGCCATGGCGGGCGGCCTGCTGGCCTACGGCGCGTGGATTTTCAGCGGCCATGCCCCGCTGGTCAATTTCTGAAAGCAAGCATCATGGATGATCTGTCCCACCCCCCATCGCCGCTGCTCAAAGCCGAGCCACCTGACCCGACCGAGGTGCCGGTGGCCGAATCGGCCAGCCTGCCGGCCGCTTTCCTGACCGACCTGGCGCTGCGCCACTTTGCGCGCCTGGGCGAGCTCAAGCTGGTACAGATCGCGCAGCAGCTCGGCATGCCCGTGCCGGCGGTCGATGACTTGCTGACCAATATGCGCAAGCTCGGTCTGCTGGAGGTGCCGCGCCGTGGCGCGCTCGAAGGCGACGTCAGCTACGCGCTGACCGACGCCGGCCAGCGCCAGGCCCGGCTGGCCTATGAAAAATGCAATTACGTGGGCCCGGCGCCGGTTACCCTGCCCGAGTACGTGGCCCGGGTGGGCGAGCAAAGCCAGCACCTGGCGCCGGTGCGCGCCGCGCGCCTGCAGCAGGCCATGGGCGACCTGGTGATCGACCCAGCCATGCTGCCCACGCTGGGCAGTGCGCTCAATTCGGGCAAAACCATTTACCTTTACGGCGCCAGCGGCAGTGGCAAAACCTATCTGGCCGAGCATCTGGTGAAGACGCTGGAGGGCCATATTCTGGTGCCGTATGCGGTGTATGTGGACGGCGAGGTGATTCAGGTCTTTGACCCCATCGTGCATCGCCCGGCGCCCGTGGCCGCGGCGCCCGCGCAGGGCCTGGCGCGCGCGGCACCGTTTGACGGCCGCTGGGTGCTTGTCGAGCGGCCGGTGGTGATTGCCGGTGGCGAGCTCACGCTCGACATGCTCGACCTCACCTACGACCCGCACACCCGCCTGCACATTGCACCGCCGCAAATGAAAGCCAACAACGGCATTTTTGTGATCGACGATTTTGGTCGCCAGCGGGTCAGCCCGTATGAGTTGATGAACCGCTGGATCGTGCCGCTGGACCGCCGCGTGGATTACCTGGCGCTCAATACCGGCACCAAGTTCAGCGTGCCGTTTGACGTACGCGTGGTGTTTTCGTCCAACCTGGCACCCGAAGAGCTGGTGGACCCGGCCTTTGCCCGGCGCCTGGGTTACAAGATTCACTTGCTCCCCATGAACGCGCAAAGTTACCGCGCCGTGGTGGCGCAAGCCTGCGCGCGCAGCGGCGTGCCACCCGACACGGCTGGCGTTGACTACCTGGTCAACACGCTGCACATGCGCAACCTCATGCCCTATCTGCCGAGCCTGCCTTTTGATGTGATCAGCAAGATTGCCGACCGCGCGCGTTACCTTGAAGCGCCCCCGCGCATGACACCCGAACTGCTCGACTGGGCGTGGGCCAATTATTTTGGTGGCAATGGCCAAACGGTGCAAGCCAAGGGCAGCCCGACCCCTCAACTAGGAGAATGAAATGAAGAGCAAACGTGCAATCATCATGCTGGCCCTGTCGGTGCTGCTGGGCATCGCGGCGGTGATGCTGGCGGCCCGCTGGATGGGCCAGCAGGCAGCCACCGACAACACCACAGTGCTGGTCGCCTCGCGCGACCTGGAACTGGGCCAGGCCATTACGCCCACCATGCTGCAGTCGGTGCCGTGGCCCAAGGGTGCGGTGCCAACCGGGTCTTTTGACGACCCCAAGAAAGTGGAGGGCCGCGTGGTGCGCATCAGCATCTTCAAGGGCGAACCGGTGCTGGCGCCCAAGCTGGCCCCTGAGGGCACCAAGGCCGGGCTCGACTCGGTGATCAAGGCGGGGCACCGCGCCATCACCGTCAAGGTCAACGAGGTGGTGGGCGTGGCCGGTTTCCTGGCACCGGGCAGCTTTGTGGACTTGCTGGTGAACTTCAGGGATGAGCGCGACAAACCAATGTCGCGCGTGGTGCTGGAGCGCATCATGGTGCTCGCCATTGCGCAAGAGGCGCAGCGGCCTGATGAGACCAAGCCCAGGGTGGTCAACGCCGTGACGCTGGAGGTCACGCCCGAGCAGGCCGAAAAAATTGACCTGGCACGCAACATTGGCACGCTGTCGCTGATCCTGCGCAACCAGATCGACACCGTGGACGCCGCCACCGACGGCGTGCGCCAGCAAGACCTGTTTGCTGCCGAGCCAGCACCGCCGGCAGCGGTCGCCGCGCCGGTCCAGAAGGTCGTGCGCCGGGTCGTGCGCAAGCCGGTGGCCGTGAAGCCGGCCGCAGAACCCAAAGAACGCGTGGAAGTGATCCGTGGCCTGCAAAAAGCAAGCACAGAATTTTAAGGAAAAGACCATGAAAAACCTTTTGCACCCCCCCCTGTCGGCTTCCCTCTGGGTGGCCATGGCCGTCACACTCGGCGCGGTCACAGCACAGGCGCAAACGCCCGCCGTGATCAAGGGCACCAGCGCGACCAAAGTCCCTGCCGTGGCTGCGGCGCCCAAGGCTGCCAACGTGGTCACCGACCTGTCCACAGTCGGGCCGTCGCTGAACCTGACCATCGGTAAGTCCACCATGATGCGGCTGCCCTCGGCCATCACGCGAATTTCAGTCGGCAACCCGACCGTGGCCGACGTCACCCTGATCAGCACGACCGAGCTCTACCTGCTGGGCAAGACCTACGGCTCGACCAACCTCATCATCTGGCGCAAGGGCGCTGGCCCCACAGCGATCGACGTCAACGTCAACATCGACGTGGCGCGCATGGAGGCCAAGATTCATGAACTGTTGCCCGGCGAAAAGGACATCACCGTGCGCCCGGCGGCCGATTCGGTCATCCTGACCGGCACGGTCTCCAGCGCCGTCAAAGCCAAAGCGGCCGAAGACATTGCCAACGCGTTTGTGCGCGATGTCAACCGGAGCCTGGTGCTGCCCATCGTGGCGGGCCAGGACAAGGTGGCCTCTGGCACCAAACTGCAGGTGAGCAGCACCAGCGGTGGCGGTGGCGCTGCCAGTGCCAAGGTGGTGAACCTGCTGCAAATTGCCGAGGCCCAGCAGGTGATGCTGGAGGTGCAAATTGCAGAGGTCAGCAAAACACTGCTTGATAAATTGGGAATCGACTACTCCAGGCTCTACACATCCGGGGGGTCATCTCGATTCTTGTCCGGAATAATTGGGGGTGGGTCTGGCGTTCTGGGCCTCTTTAGCTCTGGCCTAAGTGCAGGGCTAGAAGGCGCCGCGAATAGCGCAGTAGGAAGTAAGAAGATCGAAGAGATTGGAGCAAGAGCAAGCGCCAACTTGAGCACGGCTGGCAGTGGAGCAACGCTGCTAGGTATCGATGCCAAGAAAAAAGATGGTCTGATCAAAATCCTGGCCGAGCCCAACATTGTGGCCATCAGCGGGCAAGAGGCCAGCTTCCTGGCGGGTGGCAAGATATTCATTCCCGTGCCCGACGGCGATGGCGGAACAACGTTGGAAGAAAGAGAGTACGGTGTGGGCGTCAAATTCACGCCCACCGTGTTGGAGGGCGGGCGCATTCACCTGAAGGTGGCCCCCGAGGTGTCGGAGCTGAACCAGACTGGCACAGCATTCGCCACGGTCAACGATCAAACAACGATTTTGCCGAGCTTTACCACCCGGCGCGTGCAAACCTCGGTGCAGTTGATGGACGGCCAAAGCCTGGCTATTGCCGGTTTGATCAAAAACAACGTCATCGAAGCGATGGACAAGTTCCCCGGCCTGGGTGAAGTGCCGGTGCTGGGCGCGCTGTTTCGCAGCAGCGAATTCCAGGGTGACCGCAGCGAGCTGATGTTTGTCATCACGCCGCGCTTGGTCAAGCCCCTTGACCCCAACTACATCCTGCCGACCGACAGTTTCGCGCCGCCCAACCGCAGCGAGTTCTATTTCGGCAACAAGCTCGAAGGCTGGGGCCATGAAGACATTCCGGCCGACAAGCGCAGCGCCCCGATCAATGCCACCGGTGGCATGGAAGTCAAGTAAGGAGATTCATCATGACAAACGCACTTTTCTCCACCCGCTTCGGCGGTGCATTGACCGCCGCCGCGTGTGCGGCGCTGCTGAGCGCCTGCGCCAGCTCCACCCCTGTGCTGGACGCCAATTTTGGCGACGCCGTGCGCCAGGCGCGCGCAGCCCAGACGCTCAACCCGAACGCCTCGGCCAACCGCGACCCGGTGCTCGGCATCGACGGCCAGGCCGGCGCCGCCGCGCAAGAGCGCTATCAGGAATCCTTCAAGTCGCCGCCCAAGACGTTTGAAGTCACCAACATTGGCGGTGGGCTGACGGGCAATTGAGCCCCCGGCACTTTCAGCAGGAGCAAAACCATGAATGCAGTCACACGCTTGAAAACGACGCCCCACCCGCGCCAGCGCGGCGCGGTGGCCATCATGTTTGCCATCTCCTTGCTGGTGCTCTTTGGCTTCATGGCGCTGGTGTTCGACTTGGGGCGCACCTACGTGGTGCGCACCGAGTTGCAGAACGCAGCCGATGCGGCGGCGCTGGCGGGGGCCAAGGAGCTCAATCAAAAACTCAGCGGCGTCCAACAGGCCATTGCCACGGTGAAGGCAATTGGGGCGGAAAATCACACAAAGTTCTCGTTCAAAGGGAGTGCTGCTGTTGTGATCTCCGATCCCATGATCAGCGTGAGCAGTTGTCCTTATGAGTGTGCATGGATTCAGGCCAGCACCATTGACACTGATGCCCAGGCTGCCGACAAGACTTTTATCAAGGTCGAGATTCCATCAGACGGACTCACTACGTTTTTTGCGGGCATAGCTGGCAACACCACTACCAATACCTACGGGCTTGCAGTAGCTGGGTTCTATGTGAGAGAGATCTCGCCCATTGGGATTTGTGCGATTGATCTGGATAAGGGCGGCACCAGAGACCTCCCCGCACCGCGCACCGAAAAAGAGCTGACTGAGTTCGGATTTCAGCGGGGCGTGGCCTACAACATCATGGAGCTTGGGCCTTTGGGTGGAAGCGGCCAGCCCTATTTGCTCAATCCGGTCGATAAGTGGGGTAGTCCCGCGTGTGACCCATCACATTCGTCTGCGTCCTATACGGCTCCTTTTGTATGTACCGGCACCTCGGCCGCCATCGGTACCGTACCAGGCATTGCTTATGGCAACCCCGGCTTTTCGGCTGGGCCAATGCAAGTTGCGCTCAATTCCAGATTCAAGGTGAACGCTTGCGCACCGCAGGACGCCAATGTCAGGCAATATACCGTCCCCAACACGGCGGAGGCCGGTCCGTCAGGCAATCCTCGCGATTGGACTGATCCAGGCGCTGACGTCTATCCCACACAACAATCAATTACCATTGATTCGGTTACACGCAAGCCCGTTCCCGATCCAACGATCGGGCAGTATGGCGCACTCTGGTCCTATAGCCGGGCAGTACAGGCGGTTGGCACATCACCCAACGCCACCGCAGGCGCTGCCTTCACACTGAATGATTGGCCAGACTTGTACGCTGGCAACACGGCAGACCAGACAGCTTCAGGCTATCCTGCAAGCCCGTCGATGCCGCCCTTTCCAACCGATACGCTGGCAGCGCCTTACAACACTCTGAGTGGCAGTAAGTATTTCGCGTCGCCCCCAACTGCACCTGGAAAAAGAGACCGGCGTGTGCTTAACCTCGCGATTGTCAACTGTCCAGCATCAACGGGAACCGGCTGCAACTCGACGATACCAATCATCGGCATCGGAAGGTTTTTCATGCAGGTTGAAGCCGATTTGCCAAAATCAATTGAGGCTGAATTTGCCGGCTTGATCGATCCTCTTCCACCACCAACCGAAATCAGGTTGTACAAATGAACACCCGACCCCAACTCTTAGATGTAATGCGACCGATTAGGCGGGCATCGCAAATGGGCGCTGTCGCAGTCGAATTCGCCTTCGTACTCGTGATTCTGCTGCTCATCCTGGCCGGTATGGTCGAATTTGGCCGCACTTTCTGGTATGCCGATGCGCTGACCAAGGCCACGCGCGATGGCGCGCGCGTGATGTCTTCCTGGCCCGCTGCAACCCTCAGTACACAGGGGCTCGGTGCGGCACGCACCATCACCTTGGGCAGCGCCAACGCAGCCAACGTGAGTCCCCCACTGGCAGCAGGGAATGTGGTGGTGGAGTGTCTGAGTGACGGGTTTGGTTTCATCTCTTGCGCTGATGGCGCACCGGCCAACGTCAGGGTCAGCATCGATGGTTTCACCGTGAACCTCGGCGAATGGTTTCCGTTCATCGGCACCGACGGCTTGATCAGTTTTGGCGGTATTGCGCTGGCGCCGCACACCACCATGCGTTACATGAATTGAGGCCTGCCATGAAAAACGCAAAGCTAGCCAATGTCACATCAAAAGTGCTGCAGCGCGGCGTGGCTGCGGTTGAATTTGCCCTGGTCGCCATTCCGTTTTTGTTGCTGCTGCTGGGTGCGATGGAGTTCGGTCGCCTGCTGTACCTCTGGAACACAGCGCAGGAAGTGACCCGCAACGCCGCTCGGCAGGCGGTGGTGTCAAATTTCAACGATGTCGATGCCATCAAACGTGCCGCTGTTTTTCGTACTGGTAGTAGCACAGACTTAGACAAAACATGGCTGCCCGCATCTTCTGAAATTTCCGCGGAGAAAGTCGTCATCCTTTACCTCAATGCGGGAGGAAGCGTCATTGCCAAATCCA
>NZ_JACUUE010000247.1 GCF_014859475.1 Rhodoferax sp. | reverse complement strand
GGATAATTTTTTAGCCAAATGCGATCGGTCATGGTAATGCTCCAAGATTTGAAATAAGAGTCGCATTGTCACCCGTTTGTCAGCTTCTGTAAGCTGTGTTTTCCCTAATTGCATATTTCAGCCCATCGTGGACGGCGTTTCAGGCTGATCGTGGACGCGATTTCAGCGTGATGGTGGACGGCATTTCAAATTGATCGTGGACGCTGTTTCAAACTCATCGTGGACGATATTTTTGGGGGATACGCGCAAGTGAATTCTTAAACCCGGCATAGGCTCGACGCTTTTTTAGCGAAAGAAGCCATGCCAACCAACAGAATCACCATGCGTCAAATCCGAGAATCCCTGCGCCTGCACCTACAGGCCAACCTGAGCTACAACGAAGTAGGTCGAACCCTCAAGCTATCCAAAAGCGTTGTCGGCAAATACATGTCCCTGGCCCGCGTGGCCGGCGTTGACTGGGCTGTGGCCCAAACACTGAGCGACCAGGAACTTGAAGCCAAGCTGTACAAGGCGGCGTTACCGCGTAACAGCAAACAGCAGCTCCCTGACTTCGCCGACGTGCACCAAGAGCTCAAACGCGCCGGCGTCACCCTGCAACTGCTGTGGGAGGAATACGCCAAAGACAACGACCTGGCCTTCAAATACACCAGCTTTTGCGTCAAATACCGGGAGTGGGCCATGGGTCTGAAGCGCTCCATGCGCCAGATTCACATCGCTGGCGAGAAGCTGTTCGTGGACTATGCCGGTCAAACCGTCCCCCTGACCGATGCCGTCACAGGCGAGATCACCAAGGCGCAAATCTTTGTGGCCACCTTTGGCGCGTCGAACTACACCTTCGCCTATGCCACGGCGCGCCAGACCACCGCTGACTGGATTGGCGCCCAGGTGCTGGCCCTCGAATTCTTTGGTGGTGTACCCCGCCTGATCGTGCCCGACCAAACCCGCTCCCTGATCAAAAACCCTTGCAGCTACGATCCGCAAAACAACCGCCTGTACGAAGAATTCGCCGCCCACTACGGCTGCGCCTTGCTGGCAGCAAGACCCGCTCACCCGCGTGACAAACCCAAAGTCGAGAATGCCGTGCTGGTGGTGGAGCGCTGGATACTGGCACGCCTGCGCAAGCGCAAGTTCTTCAACCTGACAGAGCTCAACCACGCCATCGCCTTGCTTCTGAACGAGCTCAACGCGCGCGCCTTCAAGAAGTTACCCGGTAACCGGCGCAGCGCCTTTGAGCAGCTCGATCTGCCAGCGCTGAGGCCACTGCCTGCCAAACGCTTTGAGCTGTTTCGCTGGAAGTCGGCCAAGGTCAACATCGACTATCACGTCGAATTTGAGGGCCACTACTACAGCGTGCCCCACACCCTGGTGCGCACCACGGTGGAGCTGCGCGCCAGCGACACCTTGCTGGAGTGTTATTCCTCAAACCAACGCGTGGCCTGCCATGCGCTCAGTCATCAGCGCGGCGCCCACACCACGACGCCTGAGCACATGCCGGCATCGCACCGGGCACATCTGGAGTGGTCGCCACAAAAACTCATCGACTGGGGCTTGCACATTGGTGTCAGCACCGCAGCGGTGGTGACCTGGCAGCTTGAGCACCGGGCGCATCCAGAGCAGGGTTACCGGGCCTGTTTGGGTTTGCAGCGTCTGGCTCGCGAATTCACACCGGCCAGACTGGAGGCGGCTTGTACCAGAGCGGTGGCGATCAAGTCCCTGACCTACCGCAGTGTGGCCTCCATCCTCAAGACTGGGCTCGATCGTCAGCAGAACCTGCCAACGACGGCGCCTGGCGCGCTGCCCCTGCACGACAACATCCGCGGTGCAGGCTATTTCCACTGAATCCACATCGACCCAACACCCCAAACAAGAAAGAACAGACCATGAACGAACATACCCTTACCCAACTTCGCAGCCTTCGCCTGGACGGTATGGTGCGCGCTTTGGAAGAACAAGCCACCAGCACGCCGGCAAGTGCCCTGGGCTTTGATGAGCGATTGACATTGCTGGTGCAACGTGAGGTGGCTTGGCGTGATGAGCGCCGCCTCACACGACTGCTCAAGGCCGCCAAGCTCAAGGTGGGCTCGGCATGCATTCAGGACATTGATTGGCGCGCCAGTCGGTCACTGGACCGCTCGCTGGTCACTGCGCTGGCCGCAGGTGACTGGATTCGCCATGCCCAAAATCTGCTGATCACCGGCGCCACTGGGTGCGGCAAAACCTGGCTTGGCTGTGCTTTGGCGCATCAGGCCGCCAGAATGGGCTTCTCGGTGTTGTACGTGCGCGCGGGGCGGCTCTTTGATGAACTGCAGGTGGCCCACGGTGATGGCAGCTTCGCTCGCCGACTCATCCAGCTGGCCAAGCTTGATTTGCTGGTGATTGATGACTTTGCGATTTCCCCGATGGGCGCCGCTGAACGCAATGATTTGCTGGAGGTGCTTGATGACCGGGTGGGTACGCGCTCGACCTTGATTACCAGCCAGCTGCCAGTCAAGGCATGGCATGCCTATCTGGACGATCCAACACTGGCCGATGCCATTCTGGACCGCATCGTGCACAGCAGCCACCGCATTGAGCTCAAGGGGGCAACTTTGCGCGAGAACAAGCCAATGATCAAGGCCGATTCGATGCCTGCGGCTGTTACCGCGTAACGCACCAGGAGCTCAGACATGGAAACCAAACGCAAGGCGCAAGCAAGCATGGCAGCAAATCAAAACCAAAACACCAAGGTTTACCCCCAACGCAGGAGCAATGCACAGCGCCAGGCGGACTATCGGGCGCGGCATTTGAAAGATGAGAACGGTCAACTCGAGCGTTTGAGTCTGATGATCGATTTCCACGCCAAACGCGCCCTGCAGCGCCTGGCCAGTTGTTACGGTGTAACGCAGCGGGACATGTTGGAGCGTTTGCTGATGCAAGCCAATCGGGTGGCGCAGCAGCAGGCCGCTGAACATTGCCCCGATGGCCAGACTGATTACTTTGAAAGACGCATCAGTTTGCAATGGCCAGCCGTTACGCAGTAACGTACAGACTCTTTGAATCAACGCCGCCGTGGTGGCAAGTGCATGAGTACATGCTCTTGCCGGGGGGGCCTGCCGGCGGCCCTGGCAGGGGCCTTGTAAATAAAAATCCCAAATCCGGAATCCAAAAACCAAAACACCGCTTCGCGCGGGTTCCCGATCAACACCGAGCCCGATGTTTGCGGTACATTATTGCCTCGCTTGCGCGCATCCCTGCGCGTCCACGATCAGCTTGAAACGCCGTCCACGATCACGCTGAAACGAGCGTCCACGATCGCTGAAATATGCA
>NZ_JACUUE010000246.1 GCF_014859475.1 Rhodoferax sp. | reverse complement strand
CCGCCACGGCCAGGCCGATGGCCGTCATGATGAGCGCCTCGCCGACCGGGCCAGCCACCTTGTCGATGGAGGCCTGGCCCGAGATACCGATGGCGGTCAGCGCATGGTAAATGCCCCAGACGGTGCCGAACAGGCCGACAAACGGCGCGATGGAACCCACAGTGGCCAAAAAGGCAAGCCCGTTTTGCGTGCGGCTGCGGATGCGCTCCACGGCGCGCTGGATGCCCATGGCGATCCAGTCGTTGAGGTCCACGTGGCCCATCAGGCCGACATGCTTTTTGACGGCGTTGCTGGCGGCATCAGCCATAAAACGGTAAGGGCTGCTGGCCTCGAGCGCAGCAGCACCCTGCTCGATCGTACCGGCCGACCAGAAGTCCCGGGCAGCCGCTTTGGCCTGGCGCAACATTTTGGCTTGCTCGAGCACTTTCACGATCAGGATGTACCAACTGCCAACGCTCATGATGAGCAACAGCAGCAGCACCATCTTGGCCACCGCGTCGGAGGTCTGCCAGAGGGACGCCAGGCCGTAGGGGTTGTCTGCGGCTGGCACAACGTCGGTGATGGCAGGCAGCGTGGCGGGCGCCTCGCTGGGCGCAGGCTGGGCCGTGGGCAGCGTGTTCGTTTGCGCGTGCGTCATGGCCGGCACCAGCGCAAACGCCAGTGCCAACGCGCAAACGCAGCACACCAACCAGGCCTTGACTTTGATTTGCACTGTGTTTCCTTCAACGGGATTTGGACGGACTTCAATCTGAAGGGGTAGTTTATCGAAGCCGGCCACGGCTTTCGCCGTCACCGCATAAGGCCATGCTTCGTGACGCAATGGCAGCACCAAAAGTTACCATTTTTCCAATAAACAATGAAACTAAGTTACATTACGTGTTCATTTTTTGCACCCTTTACGCAACCAACCCCGATTTCACATGAGTTTTGATCTTGTTCTCTTTGGCGGCACCGGCGACCTGTCGTGGCGCAAGTTGATGCCCGCGCTGTTTCAGGCCTTCAAACACGGCACCCTGCCCGACGGGGCGCGCATCATTGGCGTGGGCCGAGATGACCTCAGCGACGAGCGCTACCGCGCCATGATCCAGGCCCGCTTCGACCAGGTGGAACTGGCCAAACGCCCCAGCCCCGAGGAGTTCGAACGCTTCTCCCAGCTGCTGGAATTTGTCAGCATGGACCTGTCCAAGCCCGCGCACTACGCCTACCTGCGTGACAAGCTGGCCCAGCGCCCGGCCGACACCGTCGTGATGTACCTGGCCACGGCGCCCACGCTGTTCACCACCATCGTCGAACAACTCGCCGCCACCGGCCTGAATACGCCGCAAACCCGCGTGGTATTGGAAAAGCCGCTGGGCCACGACCTGACCAGCAACCGCGCCATCAACCACAGCGTGGCCCAGGTGTTCAGCGAAAAGCAGGTGTTCCGCATCGACCATTACCTGGGCAAACCCGCGGTGCAAAACCTGTTTGCGCTGCGCTTTGGCAATTCGCTGTTCGAGCCGCTGTGGCGGCGCGAGCACATTGCCAACATCCAGATCACCATTGCCGAAGAGCTCGGCGTGGAAAAACGCGGCGCGTTTTACGAAACCACCGGCGCGCTGCGCGACATGGTGCAAAACCACGCGCTGCAATTGCTGTGCGCGATTGGCATGGAGCCCCCCATCAACTCGCACGCTGACGCCATTCGCGACGAAAAACTCAAGGTGCTGCGCTCGCTCAAGCCCTGGACGCCTGAGACGCTGGCGCAGGACGTGGTTCGCGGCCAGTACGGCGGCGGTGCCATTGGCGGCGTGGCCGTGCCCGGCTACCGCGATGAGCTCGGCGTGAATCCAGCCAGCCACACCGAGACCTTTGTCGCGCTGCGCACCGAAATCTCGAATTGGCGCTGGGCCGGTGTGCCGTTTTACATTCGCACCGGCAAGCGCCTGGCCGGGCGCGATGCGCGCATCGTGGTCAACTTCAGACCCACCCCGCATGCCATTTTCAACTCGCAAATCGGCATGGCCAACCGGCTGGTGATCAACCTGCAACCCAAGGACGGACTGGAACTGCACCTGCTGGCGCAAGGCCAGGACAACCGCAAGAATTCCCACACGCTGTCGCCAGTGCAGCTCGACCTGGACTTTGACAAGCGCTTTGGCAAGGAACGTGTGGGCGCTTACGAGCGCTTGCTGCTCGACGTGATCGACGGCCGCCTGAACCTGTTTGTGCGCAGCGACGAGCAGGAAGAAGCCTGGCGCTGGGTCGAACCCATGCTGACGCATTGGCAGACCGGCGCGCAAGGCCCGCGCCCCTACGCCGCCGGCACCTGGGGCCCCAGCGCCACCAGCGCCATGATCGCCCGCGACGGCTTTTGCTGGAGCGAAGAGTGCTAGACCGCATCAAAGCCTGCCTGCCCTCGCTGGCGCCCGCCGAGCAGCGCGTGGCCAAGCTGGTGCTGCTTGACCCGCGCAGTTTTGCCCTGATGCCGGTGAGCGAACTGGCTGACCGCGCCCACGTCAGCAAGCCCACGGTGGTGCGCTTTTGCCGCAGCGTGGGCTACGACGGCCTGAGCGACTTCAAGCTCAAGCTGGCCGGCAGCGTCAGCGAGGGTGTGCCGTTTATCCACCGCAGCGTCGATGCCGACGACAAGACCAGCGACATCATGGTCAAGGTGATCGACAACACGGTGGCCGCCTTTCTGAAATACCGCAATGACGCCAGTTCCAGCGCCATCGACAAGGCCGTTGATGCCTTGCTCAAGGCCTACCACGCGGGCCGTCGCATCGAGTTTTTCGGCGTTGGCAACTCGGGCGTGGTGGCGCAGGATGCGCAGCACAAGTTCTTTCGCCTGGGCATCAATGGTGTGGCCTACAGCGACGGCCACATGCAGGTGATGAGCGCATCGCTGTTGCAGCCCGGCGACTGCGTACTGGTGATTTCCAACTCGGGGCGTACGCGCGACCTGATGGACTCAACCGACATTGCGCGCAAAAACGGCGCCACCACCATCGTCATCACCGCCAGTGGCTCGCCGCTGGCCTCGGCGGGCGACATTCACGTGGCCGCCGACCACCCGGAAGGTTTTGATCGCTACAGCCCGATGGTGTCGCGCCTGCTGCACCTGATGATCATCGACATCCTGGCCACCTGCGTGGCGCTGCGCATTGGCAGCGACAAACTGCAACCGCTGTTGCGCGACATGAAGAACAATTTGCGCAGCAAGCGCTACGCTTGATTCACCAACACGATGTGCTGCGCAGCAGCACGAGCAGCGGGCAGGGCTGTTCGGCTGTCCCGCCCCTTCTGTATGCGCCTGCGCTGGGTGGGTTTTGCGGGATCAGGCGTCGCGATT
>NZ_JACUUE010000245.1 GCF_014859475.1 Rhodoferax sp. | reverse complement strand
TTATCGAAGTTTTCAAGCGGTCAACTGAGGAATCTAGGTTCAATGGCATCGGTGCGCTTGGTGTTGGCTGGCAGGTTTTCCAGGATCGCGGGGGCGCGGCCTACAGTGTTAGTGCCACGCCTTCTTTGGTCACAAATTTCGGCGGGTCACCCGCCTTGTGGTGTTGGCCGCAGCCTGACACCGAGGCCGCCTGGCGCACTTCACTCAGCGCAAGGTCCGAACGGGTAGAAAGGTTCTGGGGGCCGAGTTCGATTGAATGAGCACACTGGGGCCATTTTCCAGCACCAGGTCGTTGCGGCCGTCGCCATTCATGTCGCCGATGGCGATGAAGCTGCCCGGATCGGTTCCTGGGTAAACGCCTGCAATCGTGAACTGGCCCGGGCTTGAAGACGTCTGCCGCAACACCGTGACGCTTGAGCCACCCGTGCCGCCTGACGGCGCATAGCCCGCGTTGGCGGCAACGATGTCAGCGCGACCATCGCCATCAAGATCGGCCAGTGCAACGCCCTGAACACTTATTCATGTGTGGCCAGCGTTAGCGCACCGGCTGCTCGGGCCCCTGCGTGCCATCGGCGCGGGCCGACAGGTAGGCGTACAGGTCAACGATGTGGGCGCTCACGCGGGGCTCGCCCTGCCACACGGGCATGGTGAGCGCGCCCTGTTTGCGCTGCAGGATTTGTTCGATCAATTCCGCGCGCGCGGCGCCGTCGCCGCCGGCCTGGGCCACCGGCAGATTCCAGTCGTAACGCGTGAGCACAAAGTCAACAAACTGGCGCGAACTCATTTGGCGAACCCTGGGCAACAGGTCGGGCGCAGCCGCCGTGCCGCTGCCCGCGGGGCCATGGCAGCCAGCGCAGCGGTCCTGAAAAACGCGCCAGCCGGTATAGACCGAACCGGGCGGATGCGACAGCCGCGCAAGTTCCTCGGCTGGCTGCTTGTTCTGCAGTTCCAGCACGCAGCCGGCCAGCAGCAGCGCCGACGCAATGACAGCGCCACAGCACAGAATCCTCGCAATTTTTTTCATGACCACCACCTTTTTCCTTGTTGCCAAAACCATGGTTCATTTTGAATGGCCTAACTTCCGCACCATTGAGATTTCTCATTCATGCCGCAATTGGAGCGGCCTAGCATGCGCACCAGTCACTCATGAAAGCATGGACCATGAAACCCAAGCAACTCCTGTTCCACGACGATGCCCGCGCCAAGATCCGCGCCGGTGTCGATGCGCTGGCCGAGGCGGTCAAGGTGACGCTGGGGCCGCGCGGGCGCACGGTCATTCTGGAGCGCGACTTCGGGCCACCGCAAATCGTGAATTCGGGTGTGCTGGTGGCCAAGTCGATCGCGCTCGAAGACCGGTTCGAGAACATGGGCGCGCAACTGCTGCGCGAGGTGGCGGCACGCACCAGCGAGATGGCGGGCGACGGCACCACCACCGCCACCGTGCTGGCGCACGGCATGATCCAGGAGGGCTTGCGCTACCTGGCCGGTGGCATGAACCCGATGGACCTCAAGCGCGGCATCGAGCTGGCCATCAACACCGTGGTGGCCGAGCTCAAGACCATGGCCAGACCCTGCGCCACGTCGCAGGAAATTGCGCACGTGGCCGCCATCTCGGCCAACAACGACCGCTCGATTGGCGACCTGCTCGCCAGCGCCATCGACAAGGTGGGCCGCGAGGGTGCCATCTCCATCGAGGACGGCTCCGGCCTGGACAGCGTTCTGGAGGTGGTGGAAGGCATGCAGTTCGACCGCGGTTTTTTGTCACCCTACTTCATCAACAACGCCGAACGCCAGAGCGCCGTGCTGGAAGACGTGGCAATTTTGTTGTGCGAAGGCCGGCTGTCGTCGCTCAAAGACCTGCTGCCGCTGCTCGAAGAAATCGTCAAAACGGGCCAGCCCCTGCTGGTGATTGCCGAGGATGTGGACAACGACCCGCTGGCGGCACTCGTCATCAACACCATTCGCGGCACCCTGAAAACCTGCGCCGTCAAGGCGCCCGGTTTTGGCGACCGGCGCAAGGCCATGGTGCAGGACATTGCCGTGCTCACCGGCGGCACGGTGGTGAGCGACGAGGTGGGCCTGACACTGGCCAAGGTCACCATGAGTGACCTGGGGCGCGCCAGCCGCGCAGAGATCACCAAGGAAGCCACCACGCTGATCGGAGGTGCCGGCAAGCCGCAGGCCATCAAGGAGCGCATTGCCATCATCCGCAAGGAACGCGAACTGGCCAGCAGCGACTTTGATCGCGAAAAGCTCGACGAGCGCGCCGCCAAGCTGTCTGGCGGTGTGGCACTGATCAAGGTCGGCGCGGCCACCGAGACCGAGATGAAAGAGCGCAAGGTGCGGGTTGAAGACGCCTTGCATGCCACCCGCGCTGCGGTCGAGGAGGGCATTGTGCCGGGCGGTGGCGTGGCCTTGCTGCGCGCGCGCCGGGCGCTGCTGGATTTGACGGGCAGCTCGCTCGACGAGACCTCGGGCATCCGGCTGGTGTCGCGCGCACTGGAAGAACCCTTGCGCCGCATTGTCAGCAATGCGGGCGACGAGCCGTCGGTGGTGCTGAACCGGGTGGACGAATCGACCGAGCCGGCCTTTGGCTACAACGCAGCCACCCGCACTTATGGCGACCTGCTGCAGATGGGCGTGATCGACCCGGCCAAGGTGACGCGGCTGGCGCTGCAAAACGCGGCGTCGATTGCCAGCCTGATCCTGACCACCGACTGCATGATTGCCACGGCGCCGGCCAAGCCGTCGTCCGAGTTGGAAGCGTCGATGCCCGAAGGTGGCGTCGGCCCCATGTTTTGACATTCACAAAGAAAGAGGACCATCATGGAAAAGACCTGGATTTTGATCGCCAATGGCGAACGGGCACGCTGTTTCGAGCGCGCGCCGGACCATTCACTTACCGAGCTGACCGATTTTGTCTTTCCGCGCGCCAGCCTGGTAGGCCAGGCCGAGGGCGGCGACCTGACCGGCGCGGCCGGCAAGGGCCATGGCCGCACCGGCCATGCCGGCACCCAGTTCGAGCCCAAAACACAGTCCGAGGACAAGGCGCGCGCCAGCTTTGCCCGGCAGCTGGCCACCTACCTCAACGATTCGGTGACCACGCAACGCTGCAGCGCGCTGGTGCTGATCGCCAGCAGCCAGATGCTGGGTGAGCTCAAACCGTGTTTGAGCGTGGCTGCTCAAAAAACAGTGAGGCGCAGCGTGATCAGCGACCTCACACAGTTCACCGGCCCCGAGCTGAGGAAACGCGTCGATCGGGCTTTCGAATTGCCCGATTGAGCCCTCTTCATCAGCCCCGTCATTGCGAACGAAGTGAAGCAATCCATGACTTCCAACAGCATGGACTGCCGC
>NZ_JACUUE010000244.1 GCF_014859475.1 Rhodoferax sp. | reverse complement strand
GCCTTCACGACCTTGCAAGCGCATTTCTTGAAGTCGGTCTCTTTCGAGATCGGGCAAGTCGCGTCCAGGGTGAGCTTGTTAACCAAGCGGTGCTCGTCAAAGAACGGCATGAACACCATGCCGGGCGGCATTTTGTTGCGCCCGCGCGTCTCCACCTTGGTCGTGAGCTCGCCGCGGCGGGTGCTGACCTTGATGTTGTCGCCGCGCTGCAGGCCGCGCTTTTTGGCGTCGTCCGCGTTCATGTAAAGCCAGGCATCGGGCATGGCGCGGTACAACTCGGGCACGCGCCGCGTCATGCTGCCGGTGTGCCAGTGCTCCAGCACGCGACCGGTGGAAAACCACAGGTCGTACTCGGCATCGGGCTGCTCGGCGGCAGGCTGGTAGGGCAGGGCAAAAATCACCGCTTTGCCATCAGGTTTGCCATAAAAACGAATGTCTTCGCCCTTTTTCACATAGGGGTCGTAGCCCTCGCGGAAGCGCCACAGCGTTTCTTTTTGATCCACCACCGGCCAGCGCAAGCCGCGCGCATGGTGGTAGCTGTCAAAGGCGGCCAGGTCGTGGCCGTGGCCGCGGCCAAAGCTGGCGTACTCTTCAAACAAGCCTTTTTGCAGGTAGTAGCCGAGCTCTTTGGACTCGTCGTTGTCAAAGCCTTGCTGAATCTCGGCCAGCGGGTACTTATTGACCTGGCCGTTGGCGTAGAGCACGTCGTACAAGGTTTTGCCCTTGAGCTCGGGGGCTTTGGCCAGCACGTCGGCAGGCCACACTTCTTCCACCTTGAAGCGCTTGGAAAACTCGATGTATTGCCACAGGTCGCTCTTGGCCTGACCCGGCGCACGCACCTGCTGGCGCCAGAACTGGGTGCGACGCTCGGCGTTGCCAAAGGCACCTTCCTTTTCGCTCCACATCGCCGATGGAAGAATCAAATCGGCGGCCATGGCGGTCACCGTGGGGTAAGCATCAGACACCACGATGAAGTTGGCCGGATTACGGAAACCGGGCCAGATTTCTTCGTTGATGTTCGGGCCCGCCTGCATGTTGTTGGTGGTCGTGGTCCAGTAAAAGTTGAGCTTGCCGTCTTTCAACGCGCGGCTTTGTGCCACGGCGTGCAGGCCGACCCAGCCGGGAATGGTGCCGGCGGGCAGCTTCCAGAGTTTTTCAGCCGTCTCGCGGTGTTTCGGGTTATTCACCACCAGGTCAGCTGGCAGGCGGTGGGCAAAGGTGCCCACCTCGCGCGCCGTGCCGCAGGCGCTGGGCTGGCCGGTGAGCGAAAACGGGCCGTTGCCAGGCTCCGAGATTTTGCCCACCAGCAGGTGCACGTTGTAGATCATGTTGTTGACCCAACTGCCGCGCGTGTGCTGGTTAAAACCCATGGTCCAGGTGGACACCACCTTGGTCTTGGGGTCGGCATAAGTCTTGGCCAGCAGCGCCAACTGGTCTTTGGGCACACCGGAAATTTCGTGTGCCTTGTCCAGCGTGTACTCGGCCACAAAGGCCTTGAACTCGTCAAACGTCATCGGGCTGGAGGCCCCCGGGTTTCCCTTGGGCTTGCCGTCGGCGCCGGGGTAGCCATTGTTGCCTGCCAGCTGCTCCAGCGGGTGGTTCGGGCGCAGGCCGTAGCCGATGTCGGTCACGCCCTTGCGGAAGTTCACATGCGCCTTGACAAACGCCTCGTTGACCGAGCCGCTCTGGATGATGTAGTTGCAGATGTAATTCAAAATGGCCAGGTCAGACTGCGGCTTGAAGATCAGCGTGTTGTCGGCCAGTTCGCACGAGCGGTGGGTAAACGTGGACAGCACGTTGAGCTTGACGTGCTTGGCCGTCAGGCGCCGGTCGGTAATGCGGCTCCACAAAATGGGGTGCATCTCGGCCATGTTGGCGCCCCACAGCACAAAGGCGTCGGCGTGCTCGAAGTCGTCGTAGCAGCCCATCGGCTCGTCAATGCCAAAGGTGCGCATGAAACCTGCCACCGCGCTGGCCATGCAGTGGCGCGCGTTGGGGTCGATGTTGTTGGAACGAAAACCCGCCTTGAACAGCTTGGCTGCGGCATAGCCTTCCCAAATGGTCCACTGGCCCGAGCCGAACATGCCCACCGACCTGGGGCCATTGGCTTTGAGTGCGCTCTTGCACTTTTCTTCCATGATGTCAAAAGCCTGGTCCCAGCTGATGTGGGCAAACTCGCCGTTTTTGTCGAACTTGCCGTTCTTCATGCGCAGCAGCGGCTGCGTCAGGCGGTCTTTGCCGTACTGGATCTTTGACAAAAAGTAACCCTTGATGCAGTTCAAGCCCTTGTTGACCGGCGCATCCGGGTCGCCCTGGGTGGCCACGATGCGGTTGTCCTTGGTGCCAATCAGCACGCCGCAGCCGGTGCCGCAAAAACGGCACACGCCCTTGTCCCAGCGCACACCGTCGGCGCTGGGCGCGGCGGCCTGCGCCAGCGTGGCGGGCACGCTGATGCCGATCACGGTGGCTGCCGCGGTGACGGCGTTGGCTTTGATCAATTCACGACGGGTGACTTGCATGGTGCGATCTCCTGCTCTGGGTTGGATTCGTTTTGCTGAAAAACAAGTGCCATCGACAGCACGCCCTCAGTGCGTTCGATGGCTTCATAAGTGGCGGCGGCATTGCGGTCGCTGTCGGCCTCGATGCTGATGACCAGTTTGCCGTCAACGGTTGCGGCATGCACCTCCACGCCGGCCTGGCGGGCCAGCCAGGTGCGCAATGGGGCCGCCTGCTCGGGGCGGCAATAGACGATGGCGCTGGAAATGTTCATGGGGTCCTTGCGATTCAAAGCCAAGGGTTCCCCCCCTGCCTGTGCGCTAGTCTAGGCGTTTCGGGTGGCTAGAAACTTGAACCAGTTCAAGATACAAGGGCCTGATCAACCAAATCTGGAGCTTGCTTGATTTTTGTCAATCTACAGAATCTCCTGAGACAATGCCACTCTTTTCCATTGGCACGCTTTCCCCATGAAAACCCTCATCCGAACTTTCTTCAGAACCCTGCGCATCGTGCTTGGCCCCTTCATGCAGTTGTGGGAATTTGTGACCCGGCCCAAAGGTGTGGTGCGCGCGCCAGCGCTGCAGCAAGCCGTCAACCAGCAGTGCCAAAACCTGGCGCTATACCAGTTCACTACCTGCCCGTTTTGCATCAAGGTGCGCCAGGAAATGCGGCGCCTGTCCTTGCCCATTGAGCGCCTTGATGCGCAACATAACCCGCAAAACCGCGACGCTCTGCTCAAAGGCAGCGGCGCGCTCAAGGTGCCCTGCCTCAAGATCACCGACGCCAGCGGTCAAACGCAGTGGCTGTTCGAGTCGGGCGCCATCATCAGTTATCTGAATCAGCGCTTTGCTGCGGCTTGAATTTGACGGCGAC
>NZ_JACUUE010000243.1 GCF_014859475.1 Rhodoferax sp. | reverse complement strand
GATCGCCGCGCTTCGCTCGCGATGACGGTTCAAGGTCCGTGTGCGGTATCGGGCCGGATTCGGCTGGCTCGCAGTGACGACAAAGCGCTTTGCCCCGGGGCTTATTTCAGCTTGCCCAGGGACTGGCGGAATTCTTCCAGCCGGGTCTCGTAGTCGGCGGCATCGCCGTAGTCCAGAAACCGGTTGTAGTGGCCATGGGTGCCCAGAATCTTGTGGGCGTGTTTGATCGGGCAAAAATAGGCTTCGGTGCGGGCCAGAATCTCGCGCATGTAACCCATCAGCCCGTTGCCGTATTCACAGTAGAAGCAGTGAAATTTCTCGATGAAATTGAGGTACTCCAGCTGCGCCCGGTCAAACACCAGGTAGTCGCTGCGGCGCACCTTGGTGATGCCGTAAATCGGAAAACAGCTCCACTGGTAAAAACTCACGCACAGGTCGAGCAGCATCAGCGGCACGATCATGCTGTAGATGATGGGGCCGGTGATCAGGTTTTGCGGTCGGTTGCTGACCAGCCAGCGGAAGAAGTTCTTCTTTAATTTACGGTGTGCCGCCTTGATCGAGCCCTCAAACTCCACGCGCTTGCCCTTGATCTGGAAAAACATGCTGCTTTCCTGCGCATGGACGGCCTCTTTCAGCTCGGCCTCCAGTGCGGCCATTTGCGCCAGTAGCTGGCTGATTCGATCGTTCATGGTGCTCCCGGTGGTGAAACAGACGGCACAGGAGCCGGCGCATGGGCAGGTGCCCGATGCGCCGTCAAACTGGCGCTCTTACACGGCCGCCAGCGCCTGCGTGAGGTCGGCCAGCAGGTCGTCAATGTGCTCGATGCCAATCGACAGCCGCACCGCATCTTCAGGGATGCCCGCCTTGGCCAGTTCTTCAGCAGAGAGCTGGCGGTGCGTGGTGGAAGCCGGGTGCGTGGCCAGCGATTTGGCATCGCCAATGTTAACCAGCCGGGTGAACAGTTGCAGCGCGTCCAGAAAAGCCGCGCCGGCCACGCGACCCTGCCCCGGTGCGGCCTTGACGCCAAAGGTGAACAGGCCGGAAGCCTTGCCGCCCAGGTATTTTTGCGCCAGCGCGTGATCGGGGTGGTTGGGCAAGCCGGCGTAGCTGACCCAGGCCACCTTGGGGTGATTTTGCAAAAACTGCGTGATCTTGAGCGTGTTGTCGTTGATGCGGTCCATGCGCAGCGCCAGCGTTTCGATGCCCTGCAAAATCAGAAACGCGTTGAACGGCGACAGCGCTGCACCGGTGTTGCGCAGCGGCACCACGCGGGCGCGGCCAATGTAGGCGGCCGGGCCCAGCGCTTCGGTATAAACCACGCCGTGGTAACTTTGGTCGGGCTCGTTCAAGCGCTTGAACTTGGCCTTGTGCTCAGCCCACGGGAACTTGCCCGAGTCAATGATGGCACCACCAATGCTGTTGCCGTGGCCGCCCAGATATTTGGTGAGCGACTGCACCACAATGTCGGCGCCGTGCTCGATGGGGCGCAGCAGGTAGGGCGTGGCCACGGTGTTATCGACAATCAGCGGCGTGGCGTGGCGGTGCGCCACTTCAGCGATGGCGGCAATGTCGGTCACGCGCCCTTGCGGGTTGCTGATGGATTCGATATAGACGGCTTTGGTCTTGTCGTCGATCAAGGCCTCCAGCGCGGCCAGGTCGCCGGGGTCAACAAAACGCACTTCAATGCCAGAGAGCGGAAAGGTGTGCGCAAACAGGTTGTACGTGCCGCCATACAGCGCGTTGCTGGCCACAATGTTGTCGCCCACTTCGGCAATGGTCTGAATGGCGTAGGTAACCGCCGCCGAGCCCGAAGCCAGTGCCAGGCCCGCAATGCCGCCTTCCAGTGCGGCCACACGCTGCTCGAGCACGTCGTTGGTCGGGTTCATGATGCGGGTGTAAATGTTGCCCGCCACCTTCAGGTCAAACAAATCCGCGCCGTGTTGGGCGCTGTCAAACGCGTAGGCCACCGTTTGGTAAATTGGCACCGCCACCGCTTTGGTGGTGGGGTCGGGGCTGTAACCAGCGTGAACGGATTGGGTTTCGAATTTCCAGGATGGGGACATGGGTTGACTCCTTGGGTTGTTGAAATGGATGCGTGATCAGTCCGGATGGTAGCGTCTGTCAGGATGCCACAAACACCCGCGCCCGGCGCGGTGTCAGCACCAGCGTGTCGCCCTCTTTGAAGTCGAGCTCGCGGTAATGCTGGGCCGGGATCTGGGCTTCGATGATGTCGCCGCTGCCGCTGGCCGAGCTGTCCAAAGGCAGTAACTCCAGCCGCGCAATCGGCCCGATCGTCATGGCGCGGGTCAGCTTGGCGACAATGCCGCGCGGCTGCTCGGCGGCGCTCAAGCCCGCCACGTAACGCTGCACATCGAGGTCGTGCGGGCGCACGTAGGCAAAGGCCTGGCTGTCTTGCACCGCGCTGTGCTCGGGGGTGGCCAGGCGAAAGCCCTGGTGGTCTTCGCCAATCAGCATTTCACCCTCGTGGGCGCGGCCGTGGAACAGGTTCACGTCACCCAGAAAGCCATACACAAACGGGCTCGCCGGGTGATCCCAGACCTGTTGCGGCGTGCCAATTTGCTCCACCACGCCGGTGTTCATCAGCACCACGCGGTCAGACACTTCAAGCGCTTCTTCCTGGTCGTGGGTGACAAAAATACTGGTCACATGCAGGTCGTCGTGCAGGCGGCGCAGCCAGCGGCGCAACTCCTTGCGCACCTTGGCATCGAGCGCGCCAAAGGGCTCGTCGAGCAGCAGCACCTGCGGCTCCACCGCCAGCGCACGCGCCAGGGCAATGCGCTGGCGCTGGCCGCCCGAGAGCTGCGACGGGTAGCGGTCGGCCAGCCAGTCGAGCTGCACCAGGCCGAGCAAGTTGTGCACTTTTTGCTTGATCACGGCCTCGCTCGGGCGTGTGGCGCGGGGCTTCATGCGCAGGCCAAACGCCACGTTGTCAAACACGCTCATGTGGCGAAACAGCGCGTAGTGCTGAAACACAAAACCCACATTGCGTTCGCGCACATGCTTGTCGGTGGTGTCTGCGCCGTTGAACAAAATATGGCCCTGGTCGGCGGTCTCCAGCCCGGCGATGATGCGCAGCAGCGTGGTCTTGCCGCAGCCAGACGGCCCCAGCAGCGCGACGAGTTCACCGGATTCGATGTCAAGGTTCACATCACGCAAAGCGTGGAAGTTGCCAAAGTCTTTGCTGACGTTGCGGATTTCAATGCTCATTTTTTGTTCAATCAAGTGTTGTCATTGCGTGCGAAGCGCGGCAATCCAGCAAGGCATGGATCGCCGCGGCCTGCAGCCTCGCGATGACAGTGTTATTTGCGTCACTGCGAGCCATCCGTACCCGGCCCGATACCGCACACGG
>NZ_JACUUE010000242.1 GCF_014859475.1 Rhodoferax sp. | reverse complement strand
CCCTCGTCGGTGGGAACAACCCAAACTTCGATCGTGCTGCCGGCGGCGTGGATGGCCATGACCTGGTCACCCGTAGCCTGCAAGTTGCGCACCGGGTCAATCACCACGCCCAGCCAGGCCAGCCGCTGGCCGACCTCGCTGCGCAAGGCCACATCATGCTCGCCAATGCCACCACTGAAGGCCAACACGTCAAGCCCCTGCAGACAGGCAACCAAAGCACCGCTTTCGCGCAACACGCGGTAGGTGAACATGTCAACGGCCAGTTTGGCGCTGGCTGAGCTGTCGGCGCGCAGGCGGCGCATGTCGGCCGAGATGCCCGACACACCCAGCAGGCCGCTTTGTTTGTAGAGCAGCTGTTGCAGGCGGTCGTGGTCCCAGCCCTGCTCGAGCAAGTAGAGCAAGACCCCGGCATCGAGCGCGCCGGTACGCGTGCCCATCATCAGGCCATCGAGCGCCGAAAAACCCATGGTGGTGGCGCAACTCTTGCCCGCACGCGCCGCGCACAAGCTGGCGCCGTTGCCCAGATGGGCCATCAGCACCCGGGCGTTGGCGCGTGCGCTGTGGTGCAGCAGCACGCCCATCACATACTGGTACGACAGGCCATGGAAACCATAGCGGCGCAGCCCCCGCTCGAACAAGACCTCGGGCAGGGCAAAGCGGTAATCAAGTTCGGGCAAGGTGGCGTGATAGGCCGTATCAAAACAAGCCACCTGCGGCACCTCGGGAAAGGCTGCGGCAAAGGCCCTGATGCCCGCCAGATTATGTGGCTGGTGCAGTGGCGCCAGCGAATTGAGCCTTGTCAGGTCAGCCAAAACAGGGTCGCTCACCACCACGCTGGCACGGTAGCTGGCGCCGCCATGCACCACCCGATGCGCCACGGCCTGCAGCGCCGGGGTGCCCGGCAGTTCGGCCAGCAACTCACGCAAACTCAGCAGCGCCTGGGAAAACATTTGCTCGGTGCCAAGATTCAGGCTGCGAATTTGGCTCCGGCCCTGGAAGGTCCAGCACATTTCAGGTGAGCCGGCCGGCTCGAGCCCCTCAATGCTGCCACTGAGCAATTGCGGCAGGACTTTGCCTTGTTCCAGTGGATAAAGTGAAAATTTAAGAGAGGAAGAGCCCGCGTTGACCGACAAGATCGCCATGTCGAATCCTTACCAGACCGGGCGCGGCTGGTCGCGACGCGCGTTGTGCGCTACCAGCAAAGCCAGCAGGGCCGAAGCCACCCGATTGGAGGGGCCGTCGGCCCGGCTGGTCAGGGCAATGGGCACCCGGGCACCGAGCACAATGCCGGAACCACTGGCGCCAGCGAGGTACTCCAACTGCTTGGCCAGCATGTTGCCACTCTCCAGATCAGGCACTGCCAGAATATCGGCGTGGCCAGCCACCGTTGATTCAATGTTCTTGATTTGCGCTGCCTGCAGCGAGATGGCATTGTCAAAGGCCAGTGGCCCATCGAGCATGCCGCCGGTGATCTGGCCGCGCTCGGCCATTTTGCACAGTGCCGCCGCATCGAGCGTGGAGGGAATGTTGGGGTTGACAGTTTCCACTGCCGACAAAATCGCCACCTTGGGCTCAGCGACCCCCATGACACGCGCGAAATCGATGGCGTTCTGGATGATGTCCACCTTTTCCTGCAACGTGGGGCGAATGTTGAGTGCGGCATCGGTAATCAGCAGTGGCTTGTGGTACAGCGGCACATCAAAGCGAAACGCATGCGACATGCGCCGACCGGTGCGCAGGGCCGGCTTGGCCAGCACCGCGTGAATGAGTTCGTCAGTGTGCAGACTGCCCTTCATGAGCATCTCGACTTCCCATGCAGCCGCCATTTCGGCAGCTTTTTCAGCTGCCGCATGGCTGTGCGGCACGTTCAAAATCTCGACGCCGGTCAGATCCATACCTGCCTCGGTTGCCACATGACGAATGCGCACCTCCGGGCCGATCAGCACCGGCACGATCAGGCCGTAACGTGCAGCATCCATGGCGCCGCTGAGCGAGCCCGCATCGCAGGGGTGCACCACCGCACAGCGCACAGCCTCAAGCTTTTCACCCAGGGCAAGCAATTGTGTGAAGCGCAATTGCGGGTCGAACAATTGAATCTGCGGCGCCGTGATGCGCGGCAAGCGCACCTTGTTGATGGGTGCCAGCACCTTGGCCACACCGCTCAGAACCAACTCACCGCGTTGGTTGATCACCTTGCAATCGAGCTCGAGACTCTTTTTTTCAGGGTTCAGTGCTGACACGGTCACCGTGACGGTAAGCGTGTCGCCCACACGAACCGGTTTGACAAAATGAAGCGCCTGATCCTGGTAAATGGTGCCAGGACCTGGAAATTGTGTGCCCAGTAGCGCAGAAATCAACGCCCCGCTCCACATGCCGTGGGCGATCACGCCATGAAACAGGCTATCGCTGGCATAGACCGAATCCAGGTGCGCCGGGTTGGTGTCGCCAGACACAGCGGCAAACGCCTGGATGTCTTCAAGTGTCAGGGTGCGCAACAAGCGGGCACTTTGTCCGAGCGTGATCTCGGAAAAAGTGTAGTTTTCGATCAGTTCGGTATTCGAGAACAAATTCATGTCAATTCCAAAACATTAAAAAAACTCGTCCAGTCGCAAACCATCTGCACCGGGTTTGAAGCCCCGTCGCAGCAAATGCTCCTCCACCTGAACCATCGCCTGCTCTGTCACGGTCAAGCCGTTGGCATCCAGACTGCTAGCCTCCATGCGATAGCGCAAGACCAACAAACCACGCAATTCCTCTTGTAAATGCGCCTGTCGTCGATCAGCGTCAAGGTTGACGCGAGCCAACGCGATCGAGGTCTTGCAACGCTCATTGACAACGGGCTGTGCCGGTTGTGCAGACATCAAGGCATGCAGTGCTGAATCGTCATTCAAGGGAACGCGCAGTGCCGAGGCCAGTCGGGCAATGCGAACGTTAATGACCTCGAGAGCGTCGCTCAAGCGTTGAACCAACGCGGAATTTTCTTGCATCGCTCACCCTGTTCTTGCAGTTATCGGAGGAATTACCCATAAACCCTGATGTGGCGATTTTAGGGTAAACCCTAGCATTCAAAAGAATCCAACTGAAACGCATTTCCAGACTTGATCGTGAAATTCAAATCAATTCATTCGACATAACGATAGCGCGCAAACAACAAAAAACCCGCCGGAGCGGGTTTTTTGTTGAGCCTGAAGAATCAGGACAGGAACCAATTACTTGGCACGCGTACCCACCACTTCAACTTCAACGCGGCGGTTTTTGGCGCGACCTTGGCGGGTCTTGTTGTCAGCCACGGGCTGGGTTTCGCCTTTACCTTCGGTGTAGATACGGTTCTTTTCAATGCCCTTGGACTCCAGATAAGCCTTGACAGCTTC
>NZ_JACUUE010000241.1 GCF_014859475.1 Rhodoferax sp. | reverse complement strand
GCGCCGCTGCTACTGTTGGCAAGTAAGCCTGAACGGCAGCGTTTTTAGCGCAATAAAAAAGGCACCTTCGGGTGCCTTTTTTTTGGGCTGTGCCCATGAATCCAGAGCGACGCCCCAAATCATGACAGCGCACCGCTCGTCGCGAGCCCTCCGAATCGGCCCGATACCGCACACGATCCTTGAATAGAGCCTTCGTCACTGCGAGCCCCCCGTATCCGGCCCGATACCGCACACGGACCTTGAACAAAGACTTCGTCACTGCGAGCCCTCCGTACCTGGTCCGATACCGCACACGGGCCTTGAACAGAGACTTCGTCATCGCGAGCGAAGCGTGGCGATCCATGACTTCCGGGGTCATGGATTGCGTCACTGCGTTCGCAATGACGGGGCTGTTCATGGAAAGCGAAGCGCGGCAGTCCATGCAGTCCGGGGACATGGATTGCTTCACTGCGTTCGCAATGACGGGACAGCTCATGGAAAGTGCTCTGCAAGCTGATCTGGCAGCGCCTCAGGCGTGGCTGACCCATTTTGCGTAATCAAGCTGCTCGAGGTGGGGCAGGGTGTTGTAAGTCAGCAAGGCATGGCGCTTTGGGGTGAACGCAAACTCGCTCACGGCGGTGTTGCGCAGGCGCATGTTGAGTTCGATCATGGCCTCCGGTGGTGTCGCCAGCACATGACCAATCGCGCAGGCAATCGGCCCGCCGCTGGAGACCAGCAGCACGCGTTCGGCCTGGCTCTGGCGCACATGGTCGAGCACCTCGACCACCTGCTGGCCAAAGGTGGGCCAGTCGGGCATGTTCTGCGGACGGGTGTTGCCCAGCATCCATTGCAGCAAACCGGTGCGCAGCAAGCGAAAGTAATGGCGGTAGTTTTCCGGCGTGGCGCTGCGATCCAGCGGCGCGGGGTGTACGGCGGCAATCACGGCGTCGCTGTCGTATTCGTTCAGGCCGGGCCACTGTACGGCTGGCAAGGGCAGCCCCAGGCCTTCGCTGATGCCGCTCAGGGTTTGCGAGTGGCGCTTGAGTGTGCCGCTGAGCACGGCATCGAAGTGGATGCCTTTGCTCGCAAAGTGGCGGCCAAGGCGCACACTTTGGCGCATGCCCAGGTCGCTCAATTGATCGTAATTGTCAGTGCCAAACGAGGCTTGACCGTGGCGAACGAGGTAAAGAATGCTCATGGCCTCAAGCCGCCAGGCTGGCAGCATAAATTTTCAGGGTCACGGCCAGCGCCGCCACGCCGCGGTGAATCTCGGCCACAGGGGATGTTTTGCTGGATGGCAGGCCGCCGGCAAAACTGATGATGCCGGGCTTTTCGGTGACCGTCAGGATTTCGCGGATCACCGAGGGGTTCATGCGCTCAGCGCGGCGCGCCAGCTGCCAGGAGGAAGTCGCAGTGGTCATGAATGTGCTTTTGAGGGTTTGGAAACAGCGGCGCAAGGCGCTGACATGGCCCAGTGCGCGGCGCTGCGCGCGTGCAAGGCGGTGGTGTCAAAGAGGGGCAGTTGACAGTCTTGCGCTTGAATCAGCAGGCCTATTTCGGTGCAGCCCAGAATGATGCCTTGCGCGCCGCGCGCGCCCAGATCGGCGATGACCCGCTGGTAGGTCTGGCGTGAAGCGTCATGCACCTGGCCCAAGCACAGTTCCTGGTAAATGATCTGGTGCACCTGGTCGCGGTCGGCCTGGGGCGGCGTCAGTACCGTCAGACCGTGGTCTTGTTCCAGGCGGCTGCGGTAAAAGTCTTGTTCCATGGTAAAGCGCGTGCCGAGCAGACCCACGGTGGTGTAGCCCGCTTGCCGCAGGGCCAGCGCCGTGGGGTCGGCAATGTGCAGCAAGGGGATGCGCACGGCCTTCGAGATGGCCTCGGCCACCTTGTGCATGGTGTTGGTGCACAGCACCAGCGCGTCGGCACCGGCGCCTTCGAGCTTTTGCGCAACGTCGGCCAGCAGGGCCCCGGCGGCTTGCCACTGGCCGCTGGCTTGCAGCTGTTCAATGTCGGCAAAGTCCACGCTGTAAAGAATGATCCGGGCCGAATGCAGCCCGCCCAACCGGGCTTTGACGGTTTCGTTGATCTGGCGGTAGTAGGGCACCGTTGACTCCCAGCTCATGCCGCCAATCAGGCCGAGGGTTTTCAAGGGGTGTGTTGTCATGGGTGATTTCCTTGGCAGGGTGCTGCCGGACTAAACTGTGGCCATCCACAACGCTGTCGCCACCAGCACCGCTGACATGCAGCGGTTGAACCAGCGCAGCCGCCGCCCGCCATGCGCCGGGTCGGCCAGCCACTGGCGCAACAATGTGCCGACCAGCGCGTAGCCCAGGTTGCTGGCCAGGGCAAACATCAGCAACAGCGGCAGCACCACGGCAAACCGTGCCCACAGGTCATCGCGCCCGGCCAGCCAACCGGCCACCACGGTGAGCGCCAGCATCCAGGCCTTGATGTTGAGAAATTGCAGCATCACACCCTGCCAGAAGCTTACATTGAGTTGATCGGATCTGGCTTGGGACAGTTGCTGGGCGTGCCAGAGTTTCCAGGCCAGCCAGAGCAGGTAAGCCACACCCGCGGTTTTCACGCCAAGCCGCAGCGGCGGCAGGCTGACCACCAAGGCGCCCACGCCGCTGGTGCACAAGCCCAGCAGCAAACCCCAGCCCACTGGCACCGCCAGCACAAAACGCAGCGCGCGCGGCAGGCCAAAGTTGGCCGCCAGAGCGGTGGACAGTGTGGTGTTGGGGCCGGGGCTAAAGCTCACCGCTGTGCACAGCAGCAAGAGCGCGGTGATCTCGGCGCCAGTCATGCGTTGTTCACACCAGCCTGGCTTGCGCCGTGTGGGGCTGCGGCCGGTTCAATGCACCACGACCGGGTTTTGCGCCAGTTCGGCGTATTGCTCCAGCGTGTCTTCGACTTCTTCCTGGGTGGGTGTTTTGCTCTGCCAGGCCGAGATTTGCTGTTGAAACAGCTCGGCCCAGGAGCCATCAAGGTACACCTCTTTATTGGCGCGTTTATCGACAATTTCGAAGCCGTGGCGGATGAGCTGCGGCACGATCAGCAGTTGCTCGCCCGCCTTCATGTCGTCGGGCTGCACGTCGGCTGTGACGGCGTTGGCCAGCATGTGGGTGACCGAATAAGTTTCAGAGTCGTAAAGCGTGTGCATGCGTCAAATTATCCATGAATCCGGCTGACCATGATCGTGGTGGCGAATCAACCTAGATTCCTCAGTTGGACGCGTCCGAGTGGGCTGCTGGCAGCGTGTCTGGGTAGGCGCGACGACGCAGCGGGCTACTGCCCGCAAGGAGAAGCAACGACCCCAGGCACGTTGCCAGCGGCACATGCGCTCGCGTAGCGCTTTCACCCAAAAGGTGAACGTGATCGAAGTCACTTTTTCTAATCAGTTCAATGCCTTATCGAAGTTTTCAAGCGGT
>NZ_JACUUE010000240.1 GCF_014859475.1 Rhodoferax sp. | reverse complement strand
CTTCTTGCACTTCGACTTCCATTGTTCATTTACTCCCGCAAAGCGTGCATTCTAGCCAAGGGGGTCAGCCGCAAATCGCCCAACCACTTTGGGCGTCACATTGTGTCGGACGGGCTTGCCCTGAGTAAGAATCGCACCACGAATTGGTCCTTTTCCTCTGCCAACAACGCAGTGATTTGGTCCATGCCAATGTTCATGTAGTCATGTACCAGTCGGTTGCGCAGGCCGATGACGGCATTCCACGCCGGCAGATCTTCCGGGGCAACAAGCTTGTTGTTGACCAAAGCACGAAAGGCATCGTAACCGGACACGGGAACCGGTTGATCGCTCGCTTTGAGCCACTGCTTGGCTTTTCCTATGGCGTTTTCAATGAGAATTTGCAAGGCATGCAACACACCACCCTGTTCCAGTGGTGTGAGCCCACGCCCTTGCTTGAGGATGGCTTTGGCTTGTGCCAGCAGAGCGCTTTGTTCGGCCGCAATGCGGGCTGTTTCAGCCTGGTACAGATCAAGCCGCATGACGCTGACTCCAATAAAAGTCTTCCAGGTCGCGCCAGGTGCGCTGCAAAAAATGCGCCCAGGCCAGCGAGTCCTGGCCGGTTAACGGCAAGCCCTCTTCGGCCACGCTGGCGCGCATGGCCAGGTTGGCACGGCGCAGCTCAATCAGGTCAATGGCATCAGGCGCCACCCTCAGCACGCCTGCCAGCGCGCGGCGCAGCGTCTCGGTCAGCCCCAACACGGTCAGCCAGTCAAGCTGCGGCGACCACTGCAAGGCGATGTCCCAGTCGCTGTCGTCTCGTGCCGTGCCGGTAGCGCGGCTGCCCACCAGCACGGCAAACTCAAGCTGTGGCTGCTCAAGCAGAGTTTGCACCAAGGTGCCAGCTACGGTCGGGGCAAGGCTTTGGGGTGGCATGTGGGTGCAATCAGGCTTTTCTTGTTTGAAACGGGTGCGGGGATGATGTTCCGTGGATTCTAATAAGTCTCCATCATCCGAGAGGAGCGCTGCGACGCGGCAATCCAGGAGTCATGGATGGCCACGTCCTTCGTCCTCGCCATGACGAGACCAAAGCATCAAAAATGAATCCCCTTCATCATCTGCTGCAGTGCCACCGCCTCGGCCGACAGCTGCTGCTTGGCGGGTTTGTCGCCCGGCTTGGCGCCCTTGGCCGCGGTCGAATCGGGGAACATCCTGAAGCTGGTGTTCATGGCAATTTGCGCCACGCGCGGCAAGGCGGCGTGCAGCAGTTGGCCGGTGATGCCGAGCCGGGTGGCGACGCGCACCGGCTTGAAGATGCAGGCCTGCGCGACCATTTCGGCGGCCTCCTCGGGGCTGAGCGTGGGCACGTTGTTGTACAAGTTGGTGGGTGCAATCATGGGGGTGCGCACCAGCGGCATGTTGATGGTGGTGAAGGTCACGCCCTGGTCGGCGAATTCGCTTGACGCACAGCGCGTCCAGGCGTCCAGCGCGGCCTTGCTGGCCACGTAGGCGCTAAAGCGCGGCGCGTTGGTGAGCACGCCAATGCTGCTGATGTTGACCACATGGCCATGGTGCTTGGCCACCATGCCGGGCAAGAAGCCGGTGGTCACGCGCAGGCTGCCGAAGTAGTTGAGCTGCATGGTGCGCTCGTAGTCGTGAAAACGGTCGTAGCTCGACTCGATGGCGCGGCGAATGGAGCGGCCCGCGTTGTTGACCAGAAAATCAACGCCACCGTGTTCTGCCGTCACTTTTTGCACAAAGGCCTCGCAACCGGCGGCGTCGGAAATGTCCACCGCATAAGCGATGAACTGGTAGCCGCGCGCCTTGGCCTGGGCGCAGGCTTCGTCAAGCTTGTGCTGGTCGCGCCCGCAAATCAGCGTGATGGCGCCGGCCTCGGCAAACTTGTGCGCCGTGGCCAGGCCAATGCCCGACGAGCCGCCGGTGATCAGCACCACTTTGCCGCCCACGGTGCCGCGCAGCGTGCGGTCGATGTGCAGCTCTGGGTCAAGGTGGCGCTCCCAGTAGTCCCACAGGCGCCAGGCGTAATCGTGCAGATTGGGGCATTCAACGCCGGTGCCCTTGAGCGCGGCCAGCGTGTCGCGGCAGTCAAAGCGCGTGGGGTAGTTGACAAAGGTGAGCATGTCTTCGGGCAGGCCCAGGTCTTTCATGATGGCCGCGCGCACGCGGCGCACCGGCGCCAGCGCCATCATGGCCTTGGTGACGTTGCGCGGCACAAAACCGAACAGCGCGGCGTTGATGAACAGGTTCATCTTGGGCGCGTGCGCGGCCTTGCTGAAAATGTCGAGCACATCGCCCACGCGGTAGCCCACCGGGTCCACCAGGTGGTAACACTTTTGGTTGATGTCTTTTTGGTGGCTGATGGTGGCCAGCGCCGCCACCACAAAGTCCACCGGCACGATGTTGATGCGCCCACCCTCCAGCCCGATCGACGGCAGCCACGGCGGCAGCAACTGGCGCATGCGCTGGATCAGCTTGAAGAAGTAGTACGGCCCGTCGATCTTGTCCATCTCGCCGGTGCGGCTGTCGCCCACCACCATCGCCGGGCGATACACCGACCAGGGCACTTTGCACTCGGTGCGCACGATCTTTTCGCTCTCGTGCTTGGTCATGAAATACGGGTGTTCGTAGTTCTCGGCCTCGTTGAACATGTCTTCGCGGAACACACCCTCGTAAAGCCCGGCGGCGGCAATGGAGCTCACATGATGAAAGTGCCCAGCTTCAATGGCGCGGGCCAGCTCGACCGTGTTGCGCGTGCCTTCCACGTTGACCACAATCTGGCTGGCTTCGTCTGCGCCCAGGTCATAAATGGCCGCCAGATGGTAGAAATGATCAACCTGGCCTTTGAGCATTTTGATGTCTGACGCGGCAATGCCGAGCTTTTTGCTGGTCAGGTCGCCGGTGACAGGAATCACCCGCGCGGCGCTGGCACCGCAGAACTCGCGCAGCGCTTTGACCTTGCCCTCGCTGCCGTGGCGAACCAGAAAATAGACCACCGTGCCCTTGCGCTCGAGCAGTTTCTTGACCAGCCGCTTGCCAATGAACCCGGTTGCCCCTGTAACGAAATAACGCATGTGTGCCTCCAAAAATAAGGGTGTTATTTTTGCCTGAATTGAGCCAGCCCCGCTGTATCGTAAACCCGTGGAGACCCTTCCCGTCATCGCGAGGAGCAACGCGACGTGGCGATCCATGACTACCGGACTGCATGGATTGCCGCGCTTCGCTCGCAATGACAGCAGGCCCGTCATCGCGAGGAGCAACGCGACGTGGCGATCCATGACTTCCGGACTGCATGGATTGCCGCGCTTCGCTCGCAATGACAGCAGGCCCGTCATCGCGAGGAGCAACGCGACGTGGCGATCCATGACTTCCGGACTGCATGGATTGCCGCGCTTCGCTCGCAATGACAGCAGGCCCGTCATCGC
>NZ_JACUUE010000239.1 GCF_014859475.1 Rhodoferax sp. | reverse complement strand
ACTTCGATAAGGCATTGAACTGATTAGAAAAAGTGACTTCGATCGCGTTCAGCTTATGGGCGGCCCAATGCATTGCCCTGCGTCACGAAGATGTCACATGGGCTGGTTAACCTTACTGCACTTCAACATGTATAGATAACCGCATATGAGTCTTTACGCAGTCAGTCGGGATAACGGTGAATTGCTTTATGTCCAGATTGCCCGACAGCTTGAGCAGGAAGTAACCACTGGCTACGGACCTGGCGATTGCCTGCCGGCCGAAGGCTTGCTTGCAGTTCGATTTGGCGTCAACCGCCACACCTTGCGCCGGGCGATTGATGAATTGGTCGAAGCGGGACTGCTGGAGCGTCGCCACGGGCTTGGCGTGTTTGTACTGGACAGCCAGATCGACTATCAAATTGGCACGGGTACTCGTTTCACAGAAAACCTTGCCGCCCTCGGCATGCAATCGGAAAACCGCATTCTGTGCCTGCAAACACTGAGCGCAACCGAGCGTGTGGCGCAACGCCTGACGCTCAACATAGGTGACCGTGTGTTCTGGATTGAAACCTTGCGCACCGCATCTGACTGGCAACTGTGTGTGATCTCGCACTTTATTCCGGCAAACAGATTTCCTGATCTCGATAGCCGTTACAGCGGTGAGTCACTTCACCAATTCCTTGCCGTCAACTATGGCTGCAAGTTAAAACGAACTGAAAGCCTGGTGACAGCGGTGCTCCCGCAAGGAGATGACGCGAAATTGCTGGGTATGCCGCAGAACCGACCGGTGCTGCGCGTCAAAAGTGTGAACGTGGACGAGCGGGATGGAACCCCGGTCGAATACGCCATTACCCGGTTTCGCGCCGACCGGATCCAACTGCGAATTAACCCTTGACCTAGCCGTCTGACAACCTCGTTTTTCTACCTTACAGGAGCCTTCTAAATGTACCCGAAACAAATTGCCCGCCGCGCTCTTTTGGCGATTGGCCTGAGCGCCCTCACACTCACATCCTTGAGTGTGAGCGCACAAACCCCACATGACGGCAGTGCCGCCAAACCGTTACGCGTGGTGCTGGTACCCGCAGATGGCGGCACCGAAGATGGCACCAAAAAAGACTTCGAACCCATTTTCTCGGCCATTGGCAAGTCCACCGGGCTGACTTTTGACATCAAGGTGGGGCAGAGCTACGCCACCGTGGTCGAGGCCATGTGCAGTGGCGCTGCCGACATTGCCTGGTACGGTCCGGCCAGCTACTTGCAGGCCAAAGGCCGTGGTTGCGCAGAATTGTTGGCGCTGGCCGTGCGCCATGGTAAGTCTGTGTATTACTCCGGCATCTTCGCTCACAACGATGCCGGTATCAGCAGCATTGGCGACCTCAAGGGCAAGAAGATTGCGCTCGGAGATGTCAACTCCACCTCCAGCTTCAACGTGCCCGTGGCCATGATGCTGGCAGCAGGTGTCAGCCCGGCACACGACGCAGGCGGCATCAACATGGCCGGCAGCCATGCCAACGTACTCAAGGCGTTGGCCGAGGGTTTGGTCGATGCGGGCGGTGCTTCATTTGACTCTTTCGAGAAAGCAGTCAACGCCAAGGCCATCGACCAGATGAAGGTCAAGGTTGTGGTCAAGAGCGATCCTATTCCGTACCCGCCGATTGCCGTGCACCCCAAGGTGTCCGATGCCATCAAGGCCAAGCTGCGCGATGCTTTCAACAATGTGGACAAATTGCCTGGCATTACCAAAGACCAGATTCGTGGCTACGGCGGTGGCAAGGTTGACGGTTACACCGCCAACGTCAGCGAGCAAGACATGGCCAACGCCGGCAAGATGTTTGACCTGGTGACCGACCAGGTCAAGACCGACATCATGAAAAAAGCCAGCGCGCGCTAAGCCCTGTTGTCACAACCTGACTGTGCGAGGTTACTGCCACGCATGGTTCTCAACCGGAGAACGGTCATGATCCAATTCAAAGCTCTTTCCAAAACCTGGCCTGACGGCACCCAGGCAGTCACCAACGTGTCGCTAGACATCCCGCGCGGTCAGTTCTGCGTCATTCTGGGTCCCTCGGGGGCCGGTAAATCGACGCTGTTGCGTGCCGTCAATGGTTTGATGAAGCCCACGCAGGGTAGCGTCAGTATTGATGGCGTGGAATTGTCTGCGTCCAGCGAACGCGACCTGCGCCAGCGCGTGGCCATGATTCATCAGCACTTCAACCTGACCAACCGCATGAGTGTGGCTGGTAATGTGTTGGCGGGCCTGTTGCCGGTAGTGCCCACAATGCGTGCACTGCTGGGCTGGTTCCGGCCTGAACACCGGGCCAAAGCTTGCCAATTGCTCAACGGTGTGGGCCTGAGTCCAGCCCATCTGCAACGCCGCGCGGGCGAGCTGTCGGGCGGACAACAACAACGCGTCGGGATTGCCCGCGCTTTCATGCTTGATCCCGAAGTGGTGTTGGCCGACGAGCCCGTGGCCAGCCTGGACCCCAAAATTTCACACGACATCCTGACGCTGATCCGAGATGCGGCCCGTGAGCGTGGCACGACCGTGTTGTGCAGCCTGCACCAGATTGACCTGGCGCGCGAGTTTGGTGACCGCATCGTTGGCATGCGCGACGGGCAGGTAGTGTTTGACGGCACGCCTGCCGAATTTACCGATGAACGTGTGCATATCCTCTACCACGGCGCGCAATGGGAAGACAAGCCAGCGCATGTGATTAACGCGTCGGTTAACACCGTGCACACACGCCCGGCTCTGGACCCGGCCCTGGCCTGAGGACTTTCCATGAACATGAAACCGATACCCGTGCCCGCCGCGGGCACTGCGCTGCATTGGCAGCTGGATGCACCCTACACCGCGCGCCATGTGCTCATCGTTCTGACCTTGCTGGTCGTCATTCTCTTCACCGGCCATCGCACTGAAATGGACAAGATGGTGGTCATGAGCGCACAGGCTGTAGGCAACCTGGTGGGCGTGGTAGATGACTCCCAGGTGGTGCGCGGGCTGTCTCGCGTGGGCCAATCCATGTGGCCGCCGGTTGCAGGTGAAAAAGAAGAAGTGGCCCGCTTGCCCAATCTGGACAAAGATGATTTGCCCTGGTTTTCCTACATTGAAGTGCAAGAGCGCACCGAACAGCGACTCAACACGCAAACGCTGCAAATGGAAACAGAAACCGAGCAGCTTGAGTACCTCGTCCAGCCCGTGGGTTATCTCTGGACAGTGTTCATCAAGATGATCGAGACCTTTGAGATCGCCATTTGGGGCACGCTGCTATCCATCTTGGTGTCTGCACCACTGGCCTATTTTGCCGCGCGCAACTACAGCCCCAACGGCACCACCTACACCCTGGCGCGCGGCACCATCAGCCTGTTGCGCTCGGTACCCGAGCTGATCGTGGCGCTGTTTCTGGTGCTGGCCTACGGTTTTGGCCCCATTGCCGGGGTGCTGGCGCTG
>NZ_JACUUE010000037.1 GCF_014859475.1 Rhodoferax sp. | reverse complement strand
CACCAGCGGCGGCGTGAGTGTGGGAGAAGCCGACTACACCAAGGCCATGATGAAGCAACTCGGCGATGTGGCGTTCTGGAAGATTGCCATGCGTCCCGGGCGGCCCATGGCCGTCGGCCGCATTCTCAAAAGTCATTGCGAACGAAGTGAAGCAATCCATGACTCCGGACTAGCTGGACTGCCGCGCTACGCTCGCAGTGACGAACACCCCACTGGCCAAAATCCAACGATTCTTTTTGGCCTGCCCGGCAACCCGGTTGCCGTGATGGTGACTTTTTTGGCCTTTGTCCGCCCTGCACTGTTGCGCATGATGGGCAGCACGCAGGGCGTGCCCCCCTTGCTGAGCGCCAAAAGCACCGCACCTATCCGCAAGAAACCGGGCCGCACCGAATACCAGCGCGGCATTGTCAGCACGGCGCCAGACGGCACGCTGCAAGTGGCCATCACCGGCAACCAGGGTTCAGGCGTGCTCAGCTCCATGGTGCGCGCCAACGGTCTGATCGTGCTGGCCCACGCGCAGGGCAACGTCGCCGTGGGTGATGAGGTCAGCGTGATGATGTTTGACGGCGCGGTTTGAGCCGCAACGCCTCCCGCCTTGCCACCCACGACCCGCCGGGTTTAATTTTCTCGCTGACACCAATTTGTATGGAGGTGTAACCAGCGCGGGTGAAGCGGCCGTGCGGGCCTTAAACTCCCGCGCATGACAGCAGGCCTCCGGCGCGCAAGCACCTTCATCACCCAGCAGTTTCAGCGCGCCACGGTGGCCATCAGGCGCTATCCGCTGCGCTCGGCTTTGCTGTTGCCCGCCCTGTTGCTGCTTTACGTGCTGCTGCTGATTCCGTTCACACCCGGCATTGGCGACCTGCGCCGCGCCAAATCTGAAACGCCCACCCGGTTGCTGGCGCTGGACGGCACGGTGCTGGCCGAGTACAAGCGCCTCAACCGCGAATGGCTTGCGCTCGACAATATAGCGCCGCATGTGGTGAACGCCCTGATCGCCACCGAGGACCGCCGCTTTTTCCAGCACCACGGCATCGACTTCAGGCGCATTGCAGGGGCCGTGCTCAGCACCCTGGGCGGCGACCTGCAGGGCGGCTCGACCATCACCCAGCAGCTCGCGCGCAACCTCTACCCCGAAGAAATCGGCCGCGCCGCAACCCTCACGCGCAAGCTCAAGGAAGCCATTACGGCGCTCAAGATCGAGGCGGTGTATTCCAAGAACGAGATTCTGGAAACCTACCTCAATACCGTGCCATTTCTCTACAACGCCTTTGGCATCGAGATGGCGGCACGCACCTATTTCGACACCTCGGCCAGCCAGCTCGACGTGCTACAAAGCGCCACGCTGATCGGCATGCTCAAGGGCACCAGCTACTACAACCCGGTGCAGAACCCCGCGCGCTCGCTACAGCGGCGCAACCTGGTGCTGGCGCAAATGGCCAAAGACGGCACGCTGGACCCGGCCCGGCTCGATGCGCTATCCAAACGCCCGCTCAAGCTTGATTTTGCGCGGCAGGTCGAGCCGCCCGGACTGGCACCGCATGTGGCCCAACACCTGCGCAAATGGCTCATCGACTGGGCCGACCAGCGCGACTTTGACCTTCAATCCGACGGTCTGCGCGTTTACCTCACACTCGACGCCAATCTGCAGAAAACGGCCAACCAGGCAGTCGCCAAGCAACTCGCTCAGCTACAGAAACTCGCAAACCGGCGCCGCAAGGCCGGCCAGCCAGCCGCCGTGCTGCAAGCCGGCTTTCTGGCGCTGGACCCGCGCAATGGCGCTGTGCGCGCCTGGGTTGGCAGCCGCGATTTTGCCCAGGAGCAGTTCGACCATGTGAGCCAGGCGCGGCGCCAGCCCGGCTCCACCTTCAAGCCCTTTGTTTATGGCGCGGCGTTCATGCAGGGTTTCAAACCCACCGACACCTTCATTGACCAACCGGTATCGATCGCGATGCCCGGCAGCCCTGTCTGGACCCCCAGCGATGCCACGCCGCCCAGCTTCCTGCCCACCAGCCTGCGCGACGGGCTGACTTACTCCAAAAACACCATCACCGCCCAGCTGATGCAGCAAGTGGGCGCAGCGCGCGTCGGTGAATTGGCGCGGGCCATGGGCGTGCGCCAGAGCAAGTTCGACCTGGTGCCCTCGCTTGCGCTGGGCACCAGCCCGGTCACGCTGATCGAGATGGTCGCGGCCTACGGCACCATTGCCAATGGCGGCGACTACCGGCAGCCCTTTTTGTTGCTGCGCGTGGAAGACCGCAACGGCAAACTGCTGGAACAGTTCGCACCCGTCACACAGAGCGAACCCGCCATGCCGCGCGCGCAAGCCTTGACGCTGGTCAACGTGATGCGCGGCGTGATCGACGAGGGCACCGGCGCTGCCATTCGTTATCGCTACGGCATCCAGGCCGACGTGGCCGGCAAGACCGGCACCACACAGGACAACACCGACGGCTGGTTCATCATGATGAACCGCCAGCTGGTGGCGGGCGCCCGGGTCGGCTTTAACGACAACAGCGTCACCATGGGCTCTTGGGGCCAGGGCGCGCGCAGCGCGCTGCCGATGGTGGGCGAGGTGTTTCAGCAGGCATTTCGCCAGCACTGGCTCGACCCCGACGTCGAATTCGACATCCCGCGCCCGCGGCCGCCACCTCCGCCTGAGCCGCAGCGGCCCTCCGACCCTTTGAGAGACATCGTCAACAATGTCATGAGCAGAATCATGCAGCAACTGCAGCAACTGCATAATTGAAACCACCAGAAATCTCCCGAACAGGGTGAATTGATTGACCTACACTCGACCAGTCATGGCAATGCAACCACTTCAAACGATGAAAGACAGTCGTCATCGCGAGCGAAGCGTGGCGATCCATGACTTCCGGGGTCATGGATTGCATCACTGCGTTCGCAATGACGGGCAATTGCGTCATGACGGCCATTTGCGCAACGACGGAGCTGTTCATGGAAAGTGACATGAACATGCTGATACAAGGCCTGTTAGTTGCCGCCTTGGTAATCCTGTTGATCGTACAAGCCGTTCTCAACAGCCGGCGCATCCGCACGCTTCAACGCGACCTGGGCGAGCAGACCCGCAAGGTCGACACGCTCAACCAGCACCTGCTGGCCGCGCTGGATGCGCTGCCCGACCTCATGTTTGAAATGGATTTGAATGGCCGCTACCTTGACTACCATTCACCCCGCACCGAACTGCTGGCCGCTGACCCGTCGGATTTCATTGGCAAGACGCTGGCCGAGATGTTGCCGGAAGACGCTGCGTCCATCGGCCTGAGCGCACTGCAGGAAGCGCAGCAATGCGGCTATTCACAGGGCAAGCAGATCGCACTGGACCTGCCCGATGGCCCGCATTGGTTTGAACTCTCGGTGGCACGCAAGGCAACCAGCCCGGGCAGCGTGCCCACCTTCATCGTGCTGTCGCGCGATGTCACCGAACGCAACCAGGCCACGCACAAAGTCGAGCGGCTGTCGCGGTTGTATGCGGCGCTGAGCCTATGCAACCAGGCCATCATGCACTGCAACAACGAAACCGAGCTGTTCCCACTCCTGTGTCGCGACGCGGTCAACTTCGGCGGCATGAAAATGGTCTGGATCGGCATTCTCGACCCGGCTGATCAGCTCATCAAACCCGTGGCCTGCCACGGTACGGGCACCGACTACCTGGCCAACATCGCCCTGTCGGCCGACCCTGCTTCGCCCCAGGGGCAGGGGCCCTCCGGCATCGCCCTGCACGAAGACAGGGCCTTTTGGTGCCAGGATTTCCAGAACGACCCAGCCACCCGACCCTGGCACCAGCAAGGAGCGCAGTTCGGCTGGGGTGCGTCTGCCGCT
Source organism: Rhodoferax sp. (assembly GCF_014859475.1). GTDB lineage: Bacteria > Pseudomonadota > Gammaproteobacteria > Burkholderiales > Burkholderiaceae_C > Rhodoferax. The sequence continues at coordinate 16,614 of NZ_JACUUE010000037.1, read as the reverse complement.
GTTCCCCTGCATCGCAAGGGCAAAACCATTGGTCTCCTGACGGTTTATTCCAACGAAAAAAATGCCTTCGACGATGCCTCGCAACAGCTGCTGCTGGAAATGGCGATTGACATCAGTTTTGCGCTCGACCGTTTTGTCGATGAGGCGCAACGCATCACCACACTCAAGGCCCTGCGCGACAGTGAGGAGCGCTACCGCAAGGCGTTCAAGACCAGCCCGGACGCCATCAACATCACGCGAATAGCCGACGGTCTTTACCTGGACGTGAACCAGGGTTTCGAGCGCCTCACGGGCTGGACTGCCGATGAGGTGGTGGGCAAAACCGCGCTTGAGCTCGACGTCTGGCATGACCCGGCCGACCGAAAAAAACTGGTTGAAAGCTTGCGGCGCGATGGGCGTTGCAACAATCTGGAGGCCGATTTTGTGCGCAAGGACGGCAGCATCTGCCATGGCCTGATGTCCGCCGAAATTGTCCGCTTCAAGGACGTGGACTGCATTTTGAGCATCACGCGCGACGTGTCCGAAAAAAAACGCGCCGATGCGCAAATTGAGCGATTAGCCCTGTTTGACCAGCTCACCGGCTTGCCCAACCGGGCTCAACTGCAAGACCGTTTCAAGTTCGCGCTCCAACTGGCCCAGCGCGGTGGCGGTGCCATGGCGCTCATGTTTCTGGACCTTGACCATTTCAAGAACATCAACGACACACTGGGGCACAGCATTGGCGACCAACTGCTGATTGAAGTCGCAAGACGCCTCAAGGCCACGCTGCGCGAAGAAGACACTTTGTCACGGCTCGGTGGCGATGAGTTCATTTTGCTGCTGTCAGACACCAACCAGGAAGGTGCCCGTCAGGTGGCGCTGAAGCTGATCGCCAACGTGGCCCAAAGTTGCCAAATTGAACAATTTGAGCTGATCAACACCGTCTCGATCGGCATCGCCATGTACCCCCAGGACGGCGCGGATTTTGAAACCTTGTCCAAAAATGCCGATACCGCGATGTACCGCGTCAAGCGTGCGGCGCGCAATGACTTTTGTTTCTTCACACAGGAAATGCAGGCCAATTCCGCGCGCAGTCTGCAGCTGATCAACGCCCTGCGCCATGCCATGGAGCGCCATGAACTGAGCCTGGTGTACCAGCCCCAGGTGGCTCTTGAGGGCGACCGCGTGATCGGTGCCGAAGCTCTGTTGCGCTGGCACCAGCCGGAGCTGGGCACCATCTCACCCGCTGAATTCATCCCGCTGGCAGAAGAAAGCGGCCAGATTCTGGAGATCGGCGAGTGGGTGCTGCGCACCGCCGTGGCGCAGCTCAAGCAATGGATGCAAAACGGTTTGCCACCGCTGATCATGGCCGTCAACCTGTCAGCCGTGCAGTTTCGTCATCCCAATCTGCTTGAAATGGTCACGCGCATTCTGGATGAGGCCGGGGTGCCCCACGGCGCCCTGGAGCTCGAGCTTACCGAAGCCACCGCCATGGACAACCCCGCAACGGCCATTGCCATCATGGACCGCCTGCACGAGCGCGGCATACACTTGTCGATCGACGACTTCGGCACCGGTTATTCCAGCCTGAGCTACCTGAAAAAATTCAAGGTTTCCAAACTCAAGATCGACCAGTCTTTTGTCAGCGACATCAGTATCGACCCCGACGACAAGGCCATCGTCACGGCCATCATCAACCTGGCCGCAAGCCTGGAACTGAAAACCATCGCCGAAGGCGTGGAAACGCTCAGCCAGCTGAATTTTCTGCGGCTGCAGGGCTGCGACGAGGTGCAGGGTTATTTCTTCAGCCGACCCCTGCCAGCCGATGCCTTTGAGCAGTATTGGCAGCAGCACGACAAGCCGTCGTCAACCGCCTCATAGTGCCACGGTCAGGTTGACCCAAGCGTCTGGCAGCCATTGCAGGACCTGGGCCTCCAGCCATTTGTCGCCACCGGTCAGAATCGCCACCCCCATGGCGCCCAGCAGCAAGGCAAAGCCACGGCGCACGCTCTCCATGCGCGCCAACACCCAATCGCGCACCCGCAGAAAGCCGCTGCGCGACGCATAGGCCACCAGCACCAGCGGCATGGCCGCGCCGAAGCCAAAAATTCCAAGCACCAAACCACCACGCGCCACGCCGCCTTCGCTCGCAACCAGCGTCAATGCCGAACCCAGCAACGGCCCCGAGCAAGGGCTCCAGACCAGCCCCAACACAGCACCGAGCAGCAGCGAGCCACTGTCGAGCCGGGCCGAGGCTGCGTTGGCGCCGCTGGCAATGGGCAGCATCCACTGGGTAAAGCGTTCGCCCAAAGCCGGCATCAGCATGACCAGCGCAAACGCAATCAACATGGCTGCACCCGCAGTGCGCACGGTGTCGCCGTCAATGCCCAGCGACGGGCTCAGGGCGCCCAGCAGCATGCCGGAATGATTTTTGCAATTTTCATGAAGGTCCTTCAATTTCAAAGTCAGGTTTTTTGGCTTGGCAAAACAACGCGGCTACCAACCACGCCTTACCGATTCCGCCTCCAGCGCATCCATGTCGGCGATCCAGTCGATCGGCAGTTGGCTCAGCAGTTCAAGCCGCCGGTCCTGCAAGGCAGGCCCCTGGTCCGGGCGGCGCGCCATGCGCTGGTCGCGTCGGATCAACAGCTCTGCAATCAACGGACGATACAGTCGCACGAATCCGCTGAGCCAGCGGCACGATGCCTCATGCCCCGGCACATCCGCCATTGCAAATCGATCAACGCAGGCCAGCGTGGTGCGCGCATCAAACCAGTGCCCGTCGATCACCCACTGATTCACGCTGAATAACGCCACCGGCAGGCCGCGGGCGTCAAGAGAAATGGCAAACAAATGGGTCGGTGCGGTGCGCTGCCACCTTGGCTTTCCCGCAAGAAAATAGCGCCGTCGCCCAGTTGCGGTTGCATGCCAGAACAGGTGCAAATGACCATGCTCCTAGTCACCGTCACGGTGCGAATGGTAGTAAAACTGGGAGCCCCGGCGCACATCGACCAGATCATTGGGCGGGTAGTGCTCAAACTGGATCACAGGGCTGCCCGCAACCCAGCTTTGAATCAGCGACCCATGCGCTGAGGTCGCCTCGGCAAAGGCCGCAACACTGGCGCGCGCCTCATGCAGCACGCGGCTGACCTCGGCGGCACCGGCATCGCGCCAATAACGCTGCAGACGCCGTGATGCCGTCATGCGCAAGCCTTTGATTACTTGGCCGCACAAGCCCCGCATTTGGCCTTGCAGGCGCCACATTTCTGCATGCTGCTACCGGCACCGCACTTGCTGCCCTTGCAGGCGCTGCACATCATGGCGCAGCCGCCAAGAGCCGCCGTGGTGACAACTGCCATGGCCAAGGCTTTTGCAAGAGTGGAAGACATTGAATTCATGGTGACGCTCCTGAAGGTTGAGGAAAAAGTTACTTGCAAAATTGCGTAACAGCGACTGTTGTCGGTGCATGCCGCGAATTTCTTACAGCCAGCCAAAAAAATTGGCAAAGCGTTGCGCAGCCTGTAATGAATGGCGCTGGCACCACGACAGATACCGCAACCCACCGCGCCCCGTCAACACCATGTCCACCAGCATTTGCCTTGTCGCCCTACCCGTTTCAACCCGGGCGAAATATCGTTCGCCGCTTCATCCGTCAGTTTCTGACTCGCCCAAGAACGCAGTTGCAAATATGATCAGGCACTTACCATGGCGGAGTTCACAACAAAATGACAACCCGAGGCACCACATGATGACAGCCACGCCCAAAGACGATCCCGATCCGGGTGCACCCGACACATCCATCCTGTCCGACACTGCTTTTCTCGATGACTTGCGCAAGCAGATGGTCAGGTTTGCCACGCTGCAGCTCTCCAACAGCCATGCCGCAGAGGACGCCGTGCAAGAGGCCCTGATGGGCGCGCTGAAAAATGCCAAATCATTCGCCGGGCGCGCTGCCCTGAAAACCTGGGTATTTGCCATCCTGAAAAACAAGATTGCCGACACGCTGCGCCAAAAGCAGCGCATGGTCGATGCCAGCAGCTTGCTGCGCGAAGACGAGGAAGGTGAAGATTTTTCCGAGCTTTTCAACAAAAAAGGCGTCTGGCAGGAAGACGAAAAACCAGCCAGCTGGGGCAACCCGCAAGCCTCACTGCACCAGAGCCAGTTCTGGAAAGTGTTCGAGATTTGCCTTGAAGGCCTGCCCGGCAAGCAGGCCAGGGTGTTCATGATGAAGGAATTTGTGGAACTCGATAGCAATGAAATTTGCAGCAGGGTCGGCATCACCACCACCAACCTCAACGTGATGCTGCACCGCTCGCGCCTGCGCCTGCGCGAGTGCCTGGAAAACCATTGGTTCGGACAAGGAGAACACGCATGATGAACTGCCAGCAAGCCACCCGGCTGATCTCGGAGTCACAGGAGCGGCCGCTGTCGATGACCGAAAAACTGTCGCTGAAAATGCACGTGATGATGTGCTCCGGCTGCAAGAACTTCAGCCTGCAGGTGCCGTTTCTCAGCAAGGCCATGAAAGCCTACGCCAAAGGATTTGACGAGGCGCGGGACGCAGAAGACAAGAAATAGGCAATGCGGCGCGGCTGCCACTTTAAACTTCGGGTATCAGGAATCATGTCAAGTCTTGGTATTCCTTTGTTTGGAATCGTGGCCAAACACCTCACACTTTGCCTACCGACACCGATGTCTGGTATCCGGCGGGTAATTTGAACTTTTGAAGGTCAACCGTCATTGCGAACGAAGTGACGCAATCCATGACCCCGGAAGTCATGGATCGCCGCGCTTCGCGATGACGGTTCAAGGTCCGTGTGCGGTAGCGGGGCCGATACGGCGGGCTCGCAGTGACGACGCCTCTGTTCAAGGTCTGCGCAAAAGCCACGAATCGTTTGACACCCTGCCCCAACTTGAAACTTTGCGGGTCAGACCACTCGCGCAGCGACGTGCTCCGACCCCAACTATTTAACTTTTGCGCCAGATCATCAAACTGGCCAACAAGATCACCAGGCTGAAGACGACAAACGCCCAGTTGGCAATGGACCCGCCCAGAAACGTCCAGTCAACGGCTGAACAATCACCACTGCCCTTGAATATCATGGGAATGGCGCGCTGGAGCGGAAAGTTTTCGATCATGCCGTAAAAATCCCGGCCGCAGGTGGCCACCTCGGGCGGGTACCACTGCAGCCAGCTTTGCCGGGCCGCCACAAAAGCGCCAAATCCCGCAGCCAGCAACAACAATAAAGAGCCCCAAAAATAGACACGCTTGCTGCCGCTTGCATTGAGCAAACCGGCAATGATGGCCACTGAGAAAAGCGCATAACGCTGCACGATGCACATCGGGCAGGGCTCCAGCCCCTGGCTGTGCTGCAAATACATGCCAAAGGCCAGCATGGCGACGCAGGTCACGCTTAAAAATGCAAAAACGCGCCGAGGCGCGTTGTCGAGAATCACCAGCAATGCGTTCGCCATACTTTCAACACGCTTTACTTGGACGCTTCGTCAAGTGCTTTGCACGATGGAGAACACACCGCCTGGGATTTGCCCAGGATTTTCTTGGAGACCATCTGGGATCGGGCACGGTGCTTGCCGCAAAGGAAGCACGACATGGTAGCCGCACCAAACGAGGTAGCGGCGGTGAAAGGTGAACCTGACACCTTGGATTTGTAACGCAGGCCATCGGCCACGATTTTGGTTTTGGTATCTGCTTTTGACATAGGGCGGATTTTAACGCAGGTGCGCGCTTTGTGAAAAACCTTGCTACAGTTGCAAGCTTTGACACCATCTTTGAAAGATTATTATGGCGCGCACTGTGAACTGCATCAAACTCGGCATGGAAGCTGAGGGACTCGACTTTCCACCTTATCCGGGGGAACTGGGCAAGCGCATTTGGCAGAGTGTCAGCAAGCAGGCCTGGTCCGACTGGCTCAAGCACCAGACCATGCTGGTCAATGAAAACCGCCTGAATCTGGCCGATGCGCGCGCGCGCCAGTACTTGGCAAGGCAAATGGAAAACCACTTTTTTGGTGCGGGAGCCGATGCCGCCCAAGGCTACGTGCCGCCCAGGGAATAAGCCCGCGCGATGGCGGTTAACCCGGGAGAGCCGCAGCCAACCCTGGACAATGACCCCACCAAGGCATGGCAAGGGCTGGCCTGCTGGCGCATACTCGACACGCAGTTTGAGCAGGGCGAACGCTTTCTCACAAGCTGGCAGGCATGGCGTCTGGACCCGCAGCGCCCGCGCCTGCTGCACTATGTGGCGTTTTGCCAGAATCCGGTCAGCCGCCAGGATGTGCTGAGCCGGGCCGGCCAAGACCCGGCGCTGGCGCCATTGGCACGGGAGCTTGCCAGCCAATGCTTCGGTCTCTTGCCGGGTTTCCACCGTTTTTTACTGGATCAGGGCCATGTGGTGCTGACCCTGTGCGTGGGTGAGACCTTGAGCCTGCTGCGCCAGCAACGCTTCGAAGCCGATGCGGTGGCCTTGGCCATGCCAGTGGATGATGCAGATGGCATTTGGACCTTCAAGGCGCTGACGCGCTGCTGCCGCCGTGGCACCCGCCTGGTTGCCAAAGCGCCAAACCCGCTCGCCCCGTCGAATTTGCGCGGCCATTTGACGCAATGCGGCTTCGAAATTGAGGCCCCTGCCGCGCCAAGCTCGAACACCGCCCCGGCACTGATCGAAGCCCGCTTCAACCCACGCTGGGAACTCAAAAATACCCGGCCCAACGCCATTGCAGACGCCTTGCCCGTTGGCACCTGTGCCGTTATTGGCGCCGGCCTGGCCGGGGCCAGCGTGGCGGCAGCGCTGGCGCGGCGCGGCTGGCATGTGACCGTGCTGGATCAGGCGCATGCCCCAGCGTCGGGTGCTTCCGGCCTTCCGGTCGGTCTGGTCGTGCCGCATGTCTCGGCGGACGACTGTGCGCTGTCACGGCTGTCACGCAGTGGCGTGCGCCTGATGTTGCAACAAGCGCGCAGCCTGCTGGTTGCTGACCAAGACTGGGCACCCGGCGGCGTGCTGGAACGGCACATTGACGGCAGTCCCACCTTGCCGCCCCACTGGCGCGATGCCGCTCAGGCATGGTCAAGCCTGGCACCCGCAGCGGCGCAGGAGGCCGATTGGGCCAAAGGCATCGACACCATGCAAGACGTCTGGCACCCGCACGGCGCCTGGCTCAAACCTGCGCAATTGGTGCGCGCCTGGCTCAGGCAAACCGGCGTCACGTTCACTGGCAAAGCAGCTGTGGCCCGGCTGCATCAACGGGCAGGCGCGTGGGAAATGCTGGACGCGCAGGGACAAGTGCTGTGCGGCGCCGAGCGCGTGGTGCTGGCCAATGCCTGTGGCGCTGCCGCCTTGATGACGCGTTTGCAGCAGGACGAACCTGAACGCGCTGCCAGTTTGACCCGAGTGCCCGCGCTGCAGGGGTTGCGCGGCTTGCTGAGCTGGGCCACGCATACCGAACCCGAGCCCGATGGCTTCCCGCCCCACCCGGTCAACGGTTCGGGGGCGATGGTGCCTCATGTGCCCATGGATGGAAGTTTGGCCTGGTTCATGGGTTCGTCGTACCAGAGCGCCAGTGAAGCCGAACGCAGTGATCAGGACAATCACCTCGGCAATCTGCAGCACCTGCAAGCCTTGCTACCTGAACTGGCAAGTCAGCTGCAAACCGCGTTTGAATCCGGCACGCTCAAGCATTGGAAGAACACCCGCTGCGTGACTGCCGACCGGCTGCCCGCCGTGGGTCCATTGGAAACCGGAGAGCAGCCTGGTTTGTGGCTGTGCGCCGGCATGGGTTCACGGGGTTTGAGTTTTTCGGTGCTGTGCGCCGAACTGCTGGCCGCCCGCTGGGGTGCAGAACCCTGGCCACTGGAAATTGGCCTGGCGCGCAGCCTCGATGCGTTGCGCAGCCAAGGACTCTTAAAGCAATAACAGCGCGGCCAGACTGACCGGCTCACAGCCGCTGCAATTTGTCCAGCGCCAGTTGCAGCGTGGCCGTTGTCTTGGCAAAGCAAAAACGCACTACCTGCTGGTCAAAGCCCGCGCCATAGAAAGCCGACAGCGGAATGGCCGCCACGCCGATCTCGGCAGTGAGCCATTGGCAGAAATCGGCCTCCTTCAGGTCGTTGATGCCGGAGGTGTCCACACATTGAAAATAGGTGCCTTCACAGGGCAACAGCCTGAACTTACTGTCTTTCAGTCCGTCGCGGAAAAAGTCGCGTTTTTCCTGGTAAAACTCCGGCAGCTTGAGGTAGGCGTCCTGGTGCGCCATGTACTCGGCCAGGCCGAACTGCACCGGGGTGTTGACGGTGAACACGTTGAACTGGTGCACCTTGCGAAACTCCTGGGTGAGCGCCGCCGGGGCCGCCACGTAGCCCACCTTCCAGCCGGTCACATGGTAGGTTTTGCCAAAGCTCGACACCACAAAGGCGCGCTCGGCCAAACCTGGGAACATGGCCGCGCTCTGGTGCTTCTGGCCATCAAACACCATGTGCTCATAGACCTCGTCGCTGATCAGCAGCACATTGGTGTGTGCCAGCAGGGCTTCCAGCTGGCGCATTTCAGCCGCGCTCCAGACCGTGCCGCTGGGGTTGTGCGGCGAATTGACGATGATGGCCCGCGTTTTTGGCGTGAGGGCGGCGGCAATTTTTGCAAAGTCGGGGCGAAAGGTGCCGGGCGTCAGGGGCACGCGCACCGGCACGCCACCGGCGAGTTCGATGTTGGGCACATAGCTGTCGTAGCAGGGCTCCAGCACAATGACTTCGTCACCGGAGTGCACGACGGCCAGAATGATGGTGAGGATGGCCTGCGTGGCCCCGGCGGTGATGGTGATCTCGGTGGCGGCACTGCAGTGGTGCTGGTAGAGCGCGGCAATTTTGGCCGCCACCGCCTCGCGCAGCACCGGCACACCGGGCATTGGCGGGTACTGGTTTTTACCCTGCTGCATGGCGCGGGTGACGGCCTCCACCAGCCTGGGGTCGCAGTCAAAGTCCGGAAAACCCTGGCCCAGGTTAACCGCATTTTTTTCTACCGCCAGGGCCGACATGACGGTGAAGATGGTGGTGCCGACATTGGGGAGTTTGCTTTGGAGGATCATCATTTTTAATCAGTTGAGGACAGAGCAAATTTGCTTCGCAAATCTTGGTCTGTCCCGCAAGGTTCTGATATGTTGGGACAGAGCTGGTTCACTTCGTGTAACTGCGGACTGTCCCGCAAAGCTTTACAACTCATAGTCATTCACATGGCCGGTCATGGCGCGGGCCACCAGGGTTCGGTCGAGCCGGGAGCTCAGGAACTCGGCAAATTGATAGACAAAATTGCGCAGGTAGGCGCCGCGTTTGAAGGCGACACGCGCCACATTCTGGCCAAACAACTGGCCGGCGGGCCGGATCACCAGTTCTGGGTTGGCCGCGCCTTCGACCACATCACGCACCGACATTTCAGCGGCAATGCCCACGCCAAGACCTAGCTTGACGTAGGTCTTGATCACATCAGAATCAATGGCTTCGAGCGCAATGCGTGGCTCTAACTTGCGCGTGGCAAAGGCGTGGTCGATCTTGGTGCGACCGGTGTAAGACGGGTGGTAAGTGATGAGCGGCTCGTGGGCGATGTCTTCAAGTGTCAGGTGCGCCTTGGTGCACAGCGGATGGCCGGCGGGCAGCACCAGCACGTGCTGCCATTCGTAGCACGGCAGGGTCACCAGTTCGTCGTAGCCATCGAGCGACTCGGTGGCGATGCCGATCTCTGCCACTTCGTCAATCAGCATGTGGGCCACCTGGTCGGGTGAGCCCTGGTGCAGGCTGACATTGACCTTGGGGTAGGCCAGACGCAGTTTGGCCACCGGTTCGGGCAGCACGTAGCGCGCCTGGGTGTGGGTGGTGGCAATCGACAGGGTGCCGCTGTCCTGCGCACTGAATTCATCACCAATGCGCTTGAGGTTGGTGACTTCGCGCATGATCAGCTCGATGCTCTTGAGCACCTGCTGGCCGGGCTCGGTTACGCGCTTCAGGCGTTTGCCATGGCGCGCAAAAATCTCGATGCCCAGTTCTTCTTCGAGCTCGATGATGGCTTTGGAGACCCCCGGCTGGGAGGTGTGAAGCGCCCGGGCGGTCTCGGTCAAATTGAGGTTGCGTCGCACGGCCTCCTGGACAAAACGGAATTGATGCAGGTTCATGGCGCGGCCAGGCTTCAGACAGTGGCGGCGGGCAAGGAAATCTGTGCCAGCAACTCAAGCACCCGTGCGTCTTCACCCACCGAAGGCCGCAGCAAGAACATCACCTCGGGGTAGTCGCGCTCGAGGTCTTTGACCAGCACCGGCAGGTCTTCGCGGGCATGGCGGCCAACCCCCAGAAACATGGGCACGATGGTGATGTGGCGAACGCCAGTCTCTACCAATTCTGCGGTGGTGCTGGCCAAGTCGGGCGTTGTTATTTCAAGAAATGCGCAGCGCACGCAACACGCAGGGTCAATCGCGAGCATGCGCTGCGCCACCGTGTCCATGGGTACGCGCCAGACCGGGTCCCGCGAGCCGTGGCCAAAAAGAATGGTTGCTTGCATAAAAGCTTGTCTTTCAAAAACAGGGTTGACCCAAATAACGGCTGCGCCTCATCGCCTGAGCACCAGCCAGCCAAAAGCCGACAGCGACAGCACCGAATAAATCAGGCCCGGCAAGGCGGCAGCCAACCAGGGTTGCCAATTTTGCAGTGTGCCGATGTAGCCAAAGACGTTGTTGAGCAAAAAGAAGCTGATGCCCGCCAGAACGCCGCCAAACACATAGGTGGTAATGCTGCCGGCGCGGAAATGCAAATAGGCAAACGGCAAGGCCAGCACCACCATGACCAAGCAGCTCAACGGGTAAAAAACCTTGCGCCAGAATTGAATTTCATAGCGCTGGGCATCCTGGGCGTTGCTTTGCAAATGCTGGACGTACTGAAACAAGTCAAGGGTTCGCATGCGCTCGGGCTTGAGCAGGGCAGCCGACACCATTTCTGCACTGAGGTGATTGGGCCAGCGCAAGGTGTCCCATTGCAGATGATCAATCCTGGCTATCGAGGCCCCTTCGGCCGGAAACTCGGTGCGCTTGACCTGCTGCAACTGCCAGGCTTCATCGTCCGAAATCTCGGCAGAATTGGCTTGCATGATTGACTGCAAATAGCCGCGGTTGTCAAACTCGAAAACACGAATGTCGTGCAATACCCCGTCGGATGCCAGTTGCCCCACATTGACGGCATATTGGCCGTAGTCCTGTTTTTCCTTGAGCCAGGCACCTGTCTGACCCACCGTAATACGCCCGGTGTAGCGTGCCTTGAGCAGCTGCGCGGCTCGGTCGGCCACCGGCGACAGGTAATCGCCCAGTGCAAAGGTCAGAACGACAAAACCCACCCCCAAGATCAACAGCGACCTGAGCGCACGCCACGGACCGAGCCCGCTGGTGCGCAAAATGGTGAATTCAGAGCTTTGGGCCAGACGCGCCATGACAAAAATAGTGCCAATCAACACGGCAATCGGGGCGAGCTCATACAAGTGACTTGGAATGAGCAGCGCTACAAAGACGAGCGCGTGCGCCAGGCTATACCCTGTGGCTGCGTACCGCCCCACCGTCTGGATTTCCTCAACCAGGTCAAAAAAGAAAAACAGCGACAAAAACCCCAGCGTGACATAAGCCACCGCCGAGAGCACTTCACCATAGATCAGTCGGCGAATGGTTTTCATGAGGCAAGCACCTTGCGGCGCCAGCGCGACAGCCCAAACACCTCGCGCCATTGCAGGTTGAGGTGTATTTTGGCAAGCATCAGGATGGCCAGAACAAAAACACCGCCGTGCAGGCCCAGCATCAATTGGATAAAGCTGAACTTGCCGGTGGCGACCATATTTTGCCCGAGTCCGAGCAGGTTGTAATAAAAGACGAAGGTGAACAAGGCAAACACCAGATTCGTGCTGCGACCCACGCGCGGATTCACGCTGGACACCGAAACTGCAATGATCACAAAGTTGAACGAGATCAGAATCAGACCCAGCCGCCACGACAATTCTGCCCAATGCAGCGGCGAAAGGTCGTCAAGCAGTGCGGCGGTGGTGCGGGTATTTACCGGCACAAAATTGATGGCTTCGAGGGCATCCTGGCCAATTTGGACGCCATATTGCTCAAAATTACTGACCTTGATCTCGGAGGAACCCGTGGCGCGCTCCAACCGCTGGCCATTGTCGAGCAGCAAAAACCGGCCAGTCGGCAGCGTTTCGATGCGCCCGCTGCGCGCCGAAGTCACGGTTTCCTTGCCCTCTTCGGTGGTGACCACAAAGACATTGGTGCCGCCTTGCGCCCCTGCCACATCCTTGTCAATAAAAAACACCCGCGTGCCGTCAGCAGACTCCTGAAACCGGCCGGGCTCGACGCGCTCCAGATCACCACGCTGCTGGTATTGGGTTTTAAGCTCTTCAATACGCAAATTGGTCCAGGGCAATATCACCAAAGCCAAACCGGCGACCACCGCAAACACCGGCCAGGCAAAGTGCAGCAAGGGCCGAACCAGGGCAAACAGCCCCTGGCCACTGGACAACCAGATCACCATTTCGCTGTCGCGGTACATGCGCGACAGGGTAGCAATGATGGCAATGAACAGGCCCAGCGTCAGCAGCGTGGGCATGTAGGCCAGCACAATATAGCCCATCACCAACATCACGTCTGAAGGATTGAAAGTGCCGCGCGATGCCAAGCCCAGGGTGCGGATCAGGGTCATGGTCATGACCACCGTGACCAGCACGATCAGGGTTGCGCCAAAACTGCGCGACAACTCTTTGCGTAGGGATGAATGGAATAACATGGCGTCAATATGAAAGGCTGAATTATGAACTTTGAACTGCTGACTTTGGACCTGGCAACGGCTGGCCACGAAAAATGTGATGTTTTCTTGGTGCTGCTGCCAGCGGGCTTCAAACCTGGCAAAAATCCGCTGGCCAGCCAGATTGACAAGGCGCTCAAGGCGGGTGATCTGGCCAACAAATCTGCCAGCCTGCTCGACATTTACCGCCCCGCCGGACTGGCTTGCGCACGCCTGGTCCTGGTTCATGTGGGTGAAGCCAAGGCCAGCGACATCGGCAAAGGCGTGCAGGCAGCCATTGCCCTGATCAAGCCAGCCAAACCCAAACAAATCACGCTGTGCTTTGCCGAGACACCCGATAGCCAGACGCTCCATGTGGCCCTGACCACGCTGGCCGAAGCCAGTTACGTTTATGCCACCACCTTGAGCAAGGCCGAGGCGCGCAGCATCGCGCATGTCAAGGTCGGCGTGCCCGACAGCGCCTGCCTGGCCGCCCCGTTCGCCCAGACCGTGGCCGCCGTGCACGGCATCGAATTGGCCAAGGAATGGGCCAATCGCCCGGCCAACCACGCCACACCCAGTCATTTGGCGCGTGCGGCACAAGCCTTGGCCAAATCGCCCCGCATCAAGTGCGAGGTGCACAACCACAAGGAAGTCGAAAAACTGGGCATGGGCGCCTTTTTGGCGGTGGCCAAGGGTTCTGCCGAACCCCTCAAATTCATCGAACTGCACTACAAAGGTGTCGGCAAAAATCAGCCGCCGGTGGTGCTGGTGGGCAAAGGCATCACCTTTGACAGCGGTGGCATTTCCATCAAGCCCTCTGCCGAGCTGGACGAAATGAAATACGACATGTGCGGCGCCGCCAGCGTGCTGGGCGTGTTCAGGGCGCTGGCCGAACTGCAACCTGCCATCAATGTCGTCGGTTTGATTCCCTCTTGCGAAAACCTGCCAGGCAGCCGCGCGGTGAAGCCTGGTGACGTGGTCACCAGCATGAGCGGACAGACCATCGAAATCCTCAACACCGACGCCGAGGGCCGGTTGGTGCTGTGTGACGTCCTGACCTACGCCGAGCGCTTCAAACCACGGGCGGTGCTCGACATTGCCACGCTCACCGGTGCCTGCGTGATTGCGCTGGGCGGCGTGCGCAGCGGCTTTTTCTCGACCGACGAGGCCATGATGGCGGCAATCGCCAAAGCCAGCGAGTCGTCGCAAGACCTGTGCTGGCCGATGCCGCTCGATGATGACTACGCCGAGGGCCTGAAAACCAGCTTTGCCGACGTCGCCAACGTCGCCGGACGCCCCGGTGGCGCCATCACCGCCGCCAAATTCTTGCAGCGCTTCACCGGCAAATATCCCTGGGGGCACTTGGACATTGCTGGCTCCGGTTGGAAAAGCGGCAAAGCCAAAGGCGCCACGGGCCGCCCGGTGGGCCTCTTGCTGCACTATGTCTTGTCCTTTCAAGGCGGCGCCGCCTGAATCCCGTGCCTGACGTCGAATTTCACACCCACACGCCTGACAGCCTGCTGTACGCCTGTCGTTTGCTGCGCAAGGCCGCGGCCAGCGCAGCGCAGGTGCTGGTGACCGCCGATGCACCAACACTGGCGCAACTCGACCTGCAACTCTGGAGGTTTTCGAGCACCGAATTTGTGCCCCATTGTTTCGACGACGCACCCGCGCAGGTGTTGGACAACAGCCCCATCGTGCTAACGCAGACCGCTCCTGAAAATGCCGCACAAGCCATCTTGTTGAACCTGAACGCCACGGTTCCCACTGGTTTTGAGCAGTTTGCGCGCATCCTTGAAATCGTCAGTGAAAACGATGACGACAAGCGCCAGGCCCGCAGCCGATGGAAACAATACGCCGCTTCGGGATGCCATTTGAGCAGCCACAACACGCAAGCCAAATCGACCTCATGAACACACCACCCCGACAGCCGCCCCGCTTTGTGCCCACGCTCACCGAAAAAATTGAGGCCAACACTTTCACACCAATAGAACCCCCTCCCGGCATCAATATTGAAGCCCTGATTGCCGCAGTCTGGCAGCAGGTTCAACCGCTGGTCGTGGTGAAGCTGCAACAGCATTCCGAACAATGGCTGCGCGCCACGCTGGCGCAACAATTGCAGGAAATCAACATCCGGGTGCAAGATGATATTGCTTTGCTGGTACGACAAGCAGTCAGTGACGCTTTAACACCCCAAAACAGAAGCCAACCCCATTTGGACTCGGACAACAACTGAAAATATATGCACCAAATGAGTAACTTCCCTATGGTGCAAGCCCTGAAAGTAAGCTATCGTGCACGGCTAGAATTTATTTCTGCAATTTTTTCAACATGGAGTTTTTATGCGCATTAAAAGTACCTTGACCCTGATCGCTGCCGCCACCTTGCTGGTAGCTTGTGGCAAAAAAGAAGAAGCAGCACCGGCACCTGCTGCACCGGCACCCGCGCCAGAGCCTGTTGCCAATGTGATCAAGATTGGCCACGTTGGGCCTACCAGCGGCGCTATCGCCCACCTGGGCAAAGACAACGAAAACGGCGCCCGCATGGCCATTGACGAACTCAATGCTGCTGGCGTCATACTGGGTGGCCAAAAGGTGACCTTCGAGCTGTTGGCCGAAGACGATGCCGCTGATCCCAAGCAAGGTACTGCTGTTGCGCAAAAACTGGTTGATGCCAAGGTTGTTGGCGTGGTCGGCCACCTGAACTCGGGCACCACCATTCCCGCCTCCAAGATCTACAGCGATGCGGGTATTCCCCAAATCTCGCCATCAGCCACCAACCCCAAATACACCCGTCAGGGTTACCAAACCACTTTCCGCATGGTGGCTGACGACACCCAACTGGGCGGCACGCTGGGCAGATACGCAGTTGACACCCTCAATGGAAAATCGATTGCCGTGATCGACGACCGCACCGCTTACGGCCAGGGCGTAGCCGAAGAGTTCGCCAAGGCAGTTGAAGCCGCTGGCGGCACGGTCGTTGCCAAGGAATTCACCACCGACAAGGCAACCGATTTCACATCCATCCTGACCACCATCAAGGCCAAGAAGCCCGACGTAGTGTTCTTTGGTGGCATGGACGCGGTGGCTGGCCCAATGATGAAACAAATGAAAGGCCTGGCCATGAAACCCAAATTCATGGGTGGCGACGGCATCTGCACGACCGAACTGGTCAAGCTCGGTGGCGACGCCATTGCTGACGACCAGGTCTACTGCGCTGAAGCCGGCGGTGTCGATGGCGAAGCCAAGGTAGGCATGGACGAGTTCAAGGTCAAGTACCAGGCCAAGTTCAACACCGACGTGAAGCTCTACGCCCCCTACGTCTATGACGCAGTGAACGTCATGGTGGCTGCCATGGTCAAGGCCGACTCAGCCGATCCTGCCAAATATTTGCCCGTGCTGGCTGCCACGTCCGAATTCAAGGGCGTGTCTGGTCCGGTCTCTTTTGACGAGCGTGGCGACATCAAAAACGGTGCCTTGACCCTCAAGACCGTTCGCGGCGGTCAGTTGACCACCCTGGCTGTGATCCGCTAAGCCAAACTCAAGCCGCACTGGCGCCTTTGGGTGTCAGTCTGCCAAGGAAGCAAGCCAGCCGGTTTGCTTCCTTTTTTTATGGCTGATGCCCTGCGTGAAATGAAAGCAGCGGCTCTGGCAGGTAGAATGCCCAACTCTGGAGCGGTGGATGAGTGGTTTAAGTCACACGCCTGGAAAGCGTGCGGGGAGTAAAATCCCCCGGGGGTTCGAATCCCCCCTGCTCCGCCAGATAGTTTAGAAAATCCCTTGTAAATCAATGAGTTACAAGGGATTTTTTTCGTCT
>NZ_JACUUE010000238.1 GCF_014859475.1 Rhodoferax sp. | reverse complement strand
CGGGGCGAGACCCGGCACCGGAAACCAGAAAAGGGTAGCGTCCCCTTTTGCCCCTTTTGCCCGAGAAAAGGGTAGCGTCCCCTTTTGCCCCGCCCTTTTGCCCACGCTTTCCATGAACAGCCCCGTCATTGCGAACGAAGTGACGCAATCCATGACCCCGGACTGCATGGACTGCCGCGCTACGCTCGCAGTGACGAAGTCTCTGTTCAAGGTCCGTGTGCGGTATCGGGCCGGGTACGGATGGCTCGCAGTGACGGCTTCCTTGTTCAAGGTCCGTGTGCGGTATCGGACCAGGTACGGGGGGCTCGCAGTGACGCGGCTTAACTTATATGAGCCCGCTGCAGGCGAATGCTGGCGCACAAGCCGCCGCCGCTGGCATTGCTGAGCTCCAGCGTGCCCCCCATGCGCGAGATGATTTTTTGCACAATGGCCAGACCCAGGCCGGTGCCGTTGGCAGCAGTGCGTGCGGTTTCGCCGCGGAAAAATGGCGTGGTCAGTTGTTTGAGTTGGTCCTCGGGCACGCCCGGGCCGTGGTCGCGCAAACACAGCAATATCGAGTTGTCCAATTTGTGTGCCGAAATTTCAACCCGCGCGATGCCGGTGTCAGACGATCGTCCGTAACGCGCCGCGTTTTCAATCAGGTTGGTGATAACGCGCTGCAGTTCCACGGCATCGGCCTGAACCATCAGCTTGGGTTCAAGGCTTAGCTTGATGTCAAGCTCGGGGCGGTTGCGCAAGGCTGCCATGCTCTGCTCGATGACCTGGCTGATTGGCAGCGGGCTCAACTCGATCTGGTCAGGCCGTGCGTAATCCAGAAACTTGTTGATGATGGCATCAAGCTGCGCGATGTCGTTGGCCATGTGCTCGCGCGCCGTGGCATCACTGACACTGAGTTCGGCCTCCAGCCGCAGTCGCGCCAGCGGGGTGCGCAAATCGTGAGAAATGCCGGCCAGCATCACCGCGCGTTCTTCCTCGATTCGGGCCAGCTTTTGCGTCATGCGGTTAAAGCCGATGTTGACCGTCCTGATCTCGTTGGTGCTCGCGGACTCGTCCAGCTGACTGGCCTGGAAGTCGCCTTCGCGCACGCGCCTGGCGGCAATTGACAGATCATTCAGGGGCCGGTTGATGAGTCGCGCCATCCAGGCCGCGCCCAGCAGCGACAAAGCCGCGGCGGTGGTCAGCCAGACCAGCCAGGTCTTGGCCTCGGGCTGATCAAAGCGGGAACGGTCTGTTTGCAGCCAGAAATGGTCTTTGTTGATGTCAAAACCAATCCACAGCCCAGGCACGCCGTTGACTCTTTCTGCTACCAGCGTATCGTGCCCCAGACGATTTTTCAGCTCCTTGGCCATGTGGTGGTTGAGTTCATCATTGTTCAGGGGCTCGATCACGTCGTTGGGTTCGCGCGGCACGATCACCACATGCTCCTGGTCTTTCATGGTCTTGAACAGCGAGACCTGGGTGATGCTGTCGGTGTGCATGACCGCGGCCCGGCTCAAGTTGACCATCGATGCGATCTGCCGCCCGGTCTGCATGGCACGCGGTTCGGCTTCGAGCTCGTGCAGGGTTTCGGTCCAGGCCAGCACGCTGCCCAGCAACATCAGCGCCAGCAGGACAAAGGTGCGCCAGAACAGGCTCAGGCGGGGTTTATATCTTGTCATCGGGTACAAAGACGTAGCCAACACCCCACACGGTCTGGATGTAGCGCGGTGCCGTAGCGTCTTCTTCGATGAGTTTGCGCAGCCGCGACACCTGCACGTCGAGGCTGCGGTCAAACGGCTCAAAGTCGCGGCCGCGCGCCAGTTGTGCCAGTTTTTCGCGCGAGAGGGGCTGACGCGGGTGCCGCACCAGCGCCTTGAGCATGGCAAATTCACCGGTGGTCAGGCTGAGTTCTTCGCTGCCCTTGCGCAGGATGCGCGCGCCCAGATCAAAACTGAACGGGCCGAAAGTGATGGTTTCGTTGTTGCCCGAGGGCGCGCCTGGCGCTTCGAGCGGCGGGCGACGGCGCAGCACGGCATGAATGCGCGCCAGCAGCTCGCGCGGGTTGAAGGGCTTGCCCAGGTAATCGTCAGCGCCCACCTCGAGCCCCACAATGCGGTCAATATCCTCGCCCTTGGCCGTGAGCATGATGATGGGCGTGTGGTCGTTGGCACTGCGCAGGCGTCGGCACACCGACAAGCCGTCTTCGCCCGGCATCATCAGGTCGAGCACAATCAAATCAACGGGTTCGCGTTGCAGCATGCGGGTCAGCCCCTTGCCGTCCTCGGCCTGCAGCACCTCAAAACCTTCTTGTGTCAGGTAGCGGCGCAGCAGGTCGCGAATGCGCGCGTCGTCATCCACCACCAATATTTTGTCAATTCGGTCGGGTTTTGCAGTCATACTTCGCTCCAGGACAATTTGTAACAGGCGTGATTTTGCGTGTTTGAATTTGTGTTTGACAATTCTTTTGCTCATATTGACATGCTGTTACAAATTTGTTTGGTTATTTACCCGCCCGTATCTTTAAGGAATCCAAGATGAAAAACCACCTGAAACTGATCGCGTTTGGTGCTTTCATGATGGGTGCCAGCGCCGCTTTTGCGCAAACCATGGCGCCAGCGTTGCCGACCCAAAGGGTCAGCCTGGCGGCCAGCGCCACGGTGCAGGTGCCGCAAGACGAGCTCACGCTCACGCTGAGCACCCAGCGCGAAGGCGTGAATGCGCCAGAGGTGCAAAGCCAGCTCAAGGCCGCGCTCGACGCTGCGCTGACGCTGGTCAAACCGCAGACGCAAAGCCCCTTGATGAGCGTCCGCACCGGGCGTTTCGGCCTGTCGCCGCGGCACGACCGCAACGGCAAACTGGTCGGCTGGCAAGGCACCGCCGAGCTGGTGTTGCAAGGCAATGATTTTGTGCGCATCAGCCAGATGGCGGGGCAGCTGCAAACCCTGAGCGTGGCCAGTGTCAGCTTTGGCCTGAGTACGCAACTGCGCCAGCAAGCGCAGGCGCAGGCGCAAAGCCAGGCCATTGCGCAGTTTCAGAAAAGCGCCGCCGAGATCGCCAAAAGCTTCGGCTTTGACGGCTACACGCTGGGCGAGATCAATGTCAACGCCAACCAGATCGGCCCGGTGCGGCCCTACATGATGGCGGCCAGCGCCCGCGCCATGGCTGACGAGGCGCCAGTGCCGATGGAAGCCGGCTTGAGCAACGTAAGCGTCAATGTATCGGGCTCGGTGCAGTTGAAATAAGCTGCCTGGCCCGTCATTGCGAGCGAAGCGCGGCCGGTATCGTCATTGCGAGCGAAGCGCGGCTGGTATCGTCATTGCGAGCGAAGCGCGGCAATCCAGGGCTTCATGGATTGCCACGTCGCTGCGCTCCTCGCAATGACGGGAAATGCTGGCGCTTCTTTCCATGAACAGCCCCGTCATTGCGAACGCAGTGACGCAATCCATGACCCCG